>NZ_JAIJYL010000005.1:0-266328 GCF_019753495.1 Klebsiella sp. TF21-TM
GGCGATTTTGCTGGCCGGAGCCCGGGGGTACAGGGGGCGGCGGCGACTGGCCGCCCCCTGTGCGCTCCCTGCGCCATAAGAGACATAGCGCAGAAAATTAACCGGGAGCGCAATCTGCCCGGAATTAACATAGAAGTTGTAGCCCTGCCAGGCGCAGTGCGAACAAGATATTTCCGGTTGTGCCGTTATTTTGCCGGGTGCCGGCTACGCCTTACCCGGCCTGCGGTCCGCGCCATTTATAGCCCTTCCCCCTCTCCCCGCCGGGAAGAGGGCGTGACTCAGGCGCTGGCGCTGTCCAGCCGCGCCACCTGCTCCGCGCTCAGGCTCAGCGCCGCCGCGCGGGCAAAACTTTCCACCTGGGCCACGCTGGTGGCGCTGGCGATCGGCGCGGTCACCCCTTCGCGGCCGATCAGCCACGCCAGGGCCACTTCCGCCGGCTTCGCCCCCAGCTCCTCCGCGACCGCCACCAGGGTATCGATAATCCGCATCCCGCGCGGATTCAGGTATTTACCAATCTTTCCTCCGCGCTGACTCTGCGCCAGATCCGACGGCTGACGGTACTTACCGGTTAAGAACCCCGAGGCCAGGCTGTAGTAGGTCACCACCCCGATATCACGGCTGACGCAGAGATCGCATAGCGCGCCTTCAAAGGCGGAGCGGTGGTAGAGGTTATATTCCGGCTGCAGCACCTGCCAGGCAGGCAAGCCGCCCTTGCGCGCCACCTCCAGCGCCCCCGCCAGCTGCATCGCATCGAGGTTAGAGGCCCCCATCGCGCGAATTTTCCCCGCCTGCTGCAGGCTGTGGAAAGCCTCCAGCGTTTCCGCTACCGGAGTTTGCGGATCCGGCCAGTGGGAAAAGTAGAGGTCGATGTAGTCGGTATTAAGGCGGCGCAGGGAGTCGTCTACCGCCTGCTGGATCCAGGCTTTGCTGAGTCCCTTATGGCCAGGAAGGCCGAGATCGGAGCCGACTTTAGTGAAGATTTTGACCTTATCGCGCATGCCGGGACGCGCCTGCAGCCAGCGGCCGATAATGGTTTCGGATTCGCCGCCCTGGTTGCCCTCCGCCCAGCGGGAATAAACATCCGCCGTGTCGATAGCGTCAAAACCATGGTCAACAAAAGCATCAAGAAGGGCAAAACTGGTTTTTTCATCAATGGTCCAGCCAAAGACGTTACCGCCAAACACTAACGGGGCGATGGAAAATCCGGTTTTGCCCAAGGGACGTGTCATCATGCCGAGTACTCCTTAGCTTATATTCTGCTTCCCTCAGGTAACCACAGGGGTCAGGAGAGGAGGTCGATTGGATAATCAGAAAAGGAATCTTACGGCGGGCGATCCTTGCCCGCGGGTACACTCAGACATTATGTCCCGGAATAAACATCAAAGCTAAAATATTTGCTGGCTAATTTTTTATAGGTGCCGTCGGCAAGGATCTTCGCAATCGCGCCGTTTATTTCCTGACGCAGCGCCTCATCGTCTTTACGCAAGCCGATCGCCGCGCCGGCGCCAAACAGCGTATCATCCTGCAGATGGCCGCCGACAAAGGTGAATGCCTTACCCTGCGGCTGCTGCAGGAAGCTGTAGTCGGCCATCATCCCGGAAAGCACCGCGCCGTCGATGCGCCCGGACTCCAGATCGCGCACCACGCTATCGGCCCCCTGGTAGGCCACAATGTTGATCCCCTGCGGACGCCAGTGCTGATTGACGTAAGTCTCCTGCGCCGAACCCTGCTCGACGCCGATGGTTTTGCCCTTCAGCTGCGCCGGCGTATTGCCTTGCAGGGTATTTTTACGCGCCACGAGAAACACCGGCCCGTTATACAGCTTGTCGCTAAAGGCAATCTGCGCTTTACGCTTCTCGGTCATGTACATCCCGGAAAGGATGGCGTCGAATTTCCGCGCCTTCAGCGCCGGGATAATGCCGTCGAAATTGCTTTCCACCCACACGCATTTTGCCTGCAGCTGCTGGCAAATGGCGTTGCCTAGATCGATATCAAACCCCGCCAGCTTGCCCTGCGGATCCTTCCATTCAAACGGCGCGAAGGTCGGGTCGACGCCGAAGCGGATCGCCTTTCCCCCGTCGGCCAGCGCCGACGTCGACGCCATTAACGCCAGCCATAGCAACAGTGATTTTTTCATTCCAGTTCTTCTCCAGAGGTTAACGGCAGTGCTTTTCCACCAGGCGGGCGAACAGCGTCGCGCCGGTGGTGATAATGTCATCGTTGAAGTCGTAGCCGGGGTTATGCACCATGTAGCCGCCCTTCTCCCCCTGCTCGCCGTTGCCCAGCAGGAAGTAGCAGCCCGGACGTTCGCGCAGCATAAAGGCGAAGTCCTCGCTGGCGTTCATCGGCGAGACCGACTCCAGCACCCCCTCGCGACCAAACACCTCCAGCGCCAGCGCCCGGGCGAAATCAGTCTCTTCGGGGCTGTTGGTTAATACCGGGTAGGAGTCGTAAACCTCTACTGCGCTGCTGGCGCCATAGCTTTTGGCGGTAAATTCGCTGAGCTCGTGAATACGTTTGATCAGCAGGTCGCGGATTTCCGGCTTCATCGCCCGCACGCTGAGCTCCATCACCACGCTCTCCGGAATAACGTTGGAGGCGATACCGGCCTGGAAGGTGCCGACGCTGACCACCGCCGTTTCGCCCGGCGGCACGTTGCGCGCCACGATGCTCTGCAGAGCCATCACCAGCGCCGCGCCGGCGACGATCGGGTCGACGGTGCGCTCCGGATGGGCGCCGTGGCCGCCGTAGCCGGTAAGGGTGATTTTGACGGTGTCCGCCGAGGCCATAAAGTTACCGGCGTAGAAGCCCAGCTTGCCCACCGGCAGCCCCGGCATGTTGTGCAGACCGAAAATGCGTTCGCAGGGGAACTGCTCAAACAGGCCGTCTTTAATCATTAAATCGGCGCCGCCGATAGCCTCTTCCGCCGGCTGAAAAATCAGATGCACCGTGCCGTTGAACTGACAGGCCGGCGAGGCGATATATTTCGCCGCCGCCAGCAGAATGGTGGTATGACCGTCATGACCGCAGGCGTGCATTTTCCCCGACACCGTGCTGGCCCAGGGTAAACCAGTGGTTTCATGAATCGGCAGAGCGTCCATATCGGCGCGCAGGCCGATGGTGCGCGGCGAGTCGCCTTTGCTCAGGCTGCCGACCACCCCGGTCTTGCCGAGGCCGCGCGTCACCTGGTAGCCCCACTCGGTCAGCTTGCCGGCAACCAGTTCGCTGGTATTAAACTCTTCCAGACTTAATTCCGGATTGGCATGTAAATAATGACGCAGAGAAATCATTTCCGCTTCCGTCGCTTTAATTTCTGGAATTACATAATCACTCATGCCGCTCTCCGGGAAATATCGTAAGGACTTAACACGGTATCGTGGTGAAAACTTTATGCAAGCAGGATTTCTAATACCGGCGATGGCGGCATCTTATTTAATAATGCGTTCGCAACAGTGCAATAAGCATTAAAAACAGCGAAGTTTAAAAATAAACGTTTATTTTATGGAGAATTAACCATTATTTACCCTACCATCCCCGGCCATATTCAGATTTAAATAAAAAGATTTCGATGAAATTACAGACGCTTTTCCTCGTCGCCATGACCGCGCTGGCGGGCTGCAGCGCGCAGGGCGATACCGCCAGCCAGCAGCGGGCCAGCATTCAGAAGATGCGCAACGAAACCCTCAATAAACTTTACACCCTGCAGCCCGAGGCCCGCAGCGATATTCAGCATGCGAAGGGTTATGCGGTATTCGCCAATAACAGCAGCAAGATCCTGCTGTTCGGATTTGGCAGCGGCTACGGCGTGGTGCGGGATACGGCCTCCGGGAAGGACACCTATATGAAAATGGCCCAGGGCGGCGCCGGTCTGGGAATAGGGATCAAGCAGCAGCGCACGGTGCTGGTCTTCCATGATAAAGCGGCCCTGGATCGCTTTATCCGCCAGGGATATATGGTCGGCGCCGATGCGAACGCCGCGGCGAAATATGATGACAAAGGCATCGCGCCGATCGCCGCCTCCGCGAACGGCGTAGCGAAGGACACCTCCTCGCTGCCGTCAAAAGTGAACGTCTATGAAATCACCGACAAGGGGCTGGCCGCCCAGGCGATGGTCAATGGCTATAAATACTGGCCGGATGACGAACTGAACCCGTAGCCCCGGCGGTGCTCCATCGCCGGGTCAGGTGTTCCCTGCCCGGCGTTGGGAAACGCGCATTTAGTGGCCGAGGGCGCCGCTCACCAGAATCGAGGTGATGATCCCGGTCGCCGCAGCGATCAGCACATAGTTACCGTCGATATAGGACCAGTGATGGCCCTCCGGCGGGGGCGGCAGGCCGCGGTCGCTCCAGTCACGGACGCGATACTCATCGCCACGGAACGGCGCCGGAGCCGGGTGGCCTTTGCGGAAATCGTTACCGCGCCAGGCGAAATGGTCCTGCTCATGACGTGCCTGATCGCGTTTGTCATGAGCGTCACGATCCGGGCCACGCTGGTCATGGTCACCCTGATGATGCGCGTCAGGTCCGCCCTGCGGCGCATGCCCATTATGATCCGGACCGTTCTGCCACACCGTTGGCTGCCCCGGGCGATGGCCGTCGTTCGGGCCATCGGCAAAGGCCGGGACGCTCAGCACAGTGGATAACATTACCGCCAGAGAAATCATCTTTTTCATCGTACACCTCCTGATTGAAGTTCTTTGTAACGGGAAAATGTGAAGAAAGAGTGAGTATCCGCTTAACCAGGACGATTCCTGGCACCTGGGGTTTCTGCTGTCGGGGAAGGCATTATGGGGGAGGACGAGCAATAAAAAAGGCCGCTCTCGCGACCTTTATTCAGACTGCTATCAGGACTTACTCAGTCACTTTATTTTTTAACTCTTCAGCGCTGGATTTGGTTTTATCCCAGCCCTTTTCTGCGCCGGATTTGGTGGCGTTCCAGCCTTTTTCGCTGACCTCTTTGGTCTTATCCCAACCTTTCTCAGTCCCTTCTTTGGTCTTGTTCCAGGTCTTCTGCGCGCCTTCGCTCACCTGGCTGCCGACGCTATCCTGTTTGCCTTCGGCCGCATGTTTCGCCTTCAGCTGCTGCTCTTCGCCCTCGTGCTGGGCCTGGTGCAGCTTCTCTTTGGCGGTGTTGGCGTTGGCATTGGCCGCCGCGACGGTATCCTCTGTTGCATGTGTTGTCGCAGCAAAAACCGGAGCCGCAACCAGAATAGCCGATAACGCAATCATTGCTTTTTTCATAATATCCTCTCTCACATGTCATGTTATGAGTCGCATTCAGGATGGCACAGCGAACCGGGGATGACATTAGGAATTAGCCTGAAAAACGTTTTCGACCTCCAATCATGGCAGAAAATGCTGCCGCCGCGCGCCCTGTCGGCGTTCACATAATTTCCAACACGTTTGTTACATTTCGTGAAATTTGCCCTTGATATACTTGCCGTTGAGGTTTACTCGAGAATAATTCTCAGAATCATTATATTTATAAATTGGCAAACGGAACTCCTTTTATGGCAAGAAAATCAGTAAGATCGCTGTTGCTTACTGCGCTGATCGCGACGCCCTTCCTCAGCTATGCGACCCAATATCCGCTGACGGTTACCGACCTTGACGGCCGGCAGGTCACCCTGGTCAAAGAGCCGCAGCGTATTATTTTGCAGGATGGTCGCGACATTATGACCCTCGCCCTGCTGGACCGGGACAATCCGTTTAAGCGGCTGGTGGCATGGAATAATCTGGCGAAAAAGCAGGATGTTGCCACCTGGCAGATGCTGAAAACGGCGTGGCCGCAGTCGGCTACGATTCTGGACATGGGCTTCAGCGACAAGGGGAACGTCGATCTTGAAAGCGTCATCGCCCGCCAGCCGGATCTGATGATCGCCCAGCTGCGCGCCAGGCCCGCGCTGATGGAGAGCGGGGTCATTGACAAGCTTAGCGCCCTGCACGTTCCGGTGCTGTTTGTCGACTATGAGATCGACCCGGCGAAAGATACCGCCCCCAGCATCGACCTGCTGGGCAAAGTGCTTAACCGCGAGAGCCAGGCCAAAGCCTTTACCGATTACTATCGCCATCAGCTGCAGACGATTCGTCAGAAAACCGCAGCCATCACGCCGAAGGCCAACGTCTTCGTGGAAGCGCTGGCCGGCAACAGCGACGCCTGCTGCTTTACTCATGGCCACAGCGGCTGGGGCGGGCTGGTGGAGGCGGTCGGGGCGAACAATATCGGTTCGCAGCTGCTGCCGGGCGCCTCCGGGTTCGTCTCGCTGGAGAAAATCATCAGCATGAAGCCCGACGCCTGGATCATGACCGGCTCGAAGCGTGGCAACAGCCAGGTGCTGCCCCTGGGCTATGAAGTCAAGCCGGAGGCGGTGAAGGCCCAGGCGCAGACGCTGCTGGCGCGGCCAGGGGTCAGTCAGATCCCGGCGGTCCAGGAAAAGCGGGCCTATGGCGTCTATCACCACTTCTATAACCACCCGTGGAATATTGTCGGCATGGAGTATCTGGCGAAAGATATCTATCCGCAGGCCTTCCGCGATCTCAACCCGGATGAGACGTATCATTATATCGTGCGCCATTTCACCGACCTGCCGGACCAGCCGTTCGTCTTTTCCTGGCAGCAGAGCGAGTAATCCGGCATGCGTTTAACTTCCGACTCCGTTCTGGACGGGCTGCCCGCCGGGACGCCTGGCGTGATGGATCATTATCGCCATATCGTGCGTCGCCGCCTGCTGCTGATGCTGCTGCTGGCGCTGTTGATTGTCGCTTCGCTGCTGCTCGATTTTATGCTCGGCCCCTCCGGATTGCCGCTGCAGAGCCTGTGGCAGACGTTAACCGATCCAGCCAGCGCCGATCCGGGCACTCGCGCCATCGTCTGGGACATCCGGCTGCCCTATGCGGTGATGGCGATTATCGTCGGTCTGGCGCTGGGGCTGGCCGGTGCCGAAATGCAGACCATCCTCAATAACCCGCTGGCCAGTCCGTTTACCCTGGGCGTCTCCTCGGCTGCGGCGTTTGGCGCCGCGCTGGCGATTGTACTGGGTATTGGCCTGCCCGGTATTCCCGGCCAGTGGTTTATCTCGGCCAACGCCTTTATCTTCGCCCTGCTGGCGGCCCTGCTGCTGGACGGCATTACCCGCTGGACCCAGGTGGCCACCTCCGGCGTCATTCTGTTCGGCATCGCGCTGGTCTTTACCTTTAACGCCCTGGTCTCGATGCTGCAGTTCATCGCCAATGAAGACACGCTGCAGGGGCTGGTGTTCTGGACCATGGGCAGCATCGACCGCGCCTCCTGGAGCAAGGTCGCCATCCTGCTGGTCGCCCTGGCGCTGGTGATGCCCCTGTCGCTGCGCAGCGCGTGGAAGCTGACCGCCCTTCGGCTGGGCGAGGACCGGGCCATCAGCTTTGGCATTAACGTTCGCCGTCTGCGCCTGGCCACACTGCTGCGGATCAGCATTTTGTCGGCGCTTTCGGTGGCCTTTGTCGGGCCAATCGGCTTTATCGGCCTGGTGGCGCCGCATATTGCGCGGATGCTCTTCGGTGAAGACCATCGCTTTTACCTGCCCGCCAGCGCGCTGATCGGCGCCCTGGTGCTCTCCCTGGCCTCCATCGCCTCGAAGAACCTGATCCCGGGGGCCATTATTCCGGTAGGGATCGTCACTTCCCTGGTAGGGGTCCCGTTCTTTTTAAGCATTATTTTACGTCACCGGGGGCAGGTATGAGCGACCAGACGTTATCCGGCCTGTCGCTGTCTCACTTCAGCGCCGGCTACACCAGACGCAAGGTGATCGAGAACCTGACGGTTCCCCATCTGCCGCGGGGGAAAATCACCGCGCTGCTGGGGCCAAACGGCAGCGGTAAATCGACGTTAATGCGGGCGATGGCGGGTCTGGGACCCTGCCGCGGCGAGCTGCTGCTGGAGGGGGAAAATCTGCTGACGCAGCCGTTCGCACGTCGCGCGGAACAGGTGGTCTATCTTCCGCAGACGCTGCCCGCCGGCGTGCATCTGCATGTGCTGGAGTCGATTATCGTGGCCCAGCGCGCCGCCGGAGGACGCCACAGTCCGCAGCACCAGGAGGAGGTGATGGCGCTGCTGCGCCAGCTGGGAATTGCCCATCTGGCGATGAGCTACCTCGATCAGCTCTCCGGCGGGCAAAAACAGCTGGTGGGTCTCGCCCAGTCGCTGATTCGTCAGCCGCGCCTGCTACTGCTCGACGAACCGCTCAGCGCGCTTGATCTCAACTATCAATTTCACGTGATGGATCTGGTGCGCCGGGAGACCCGACGGCGCAACATCGTAACCCTGGTGGTGGTGCACGATATCAATATTGCCCTGCGTCACGCCGACCACGTGCTGATGCTCAAAGCGGGCCAGCTGCTCGGCGACGGCACCCCGGCCGCGGTCATCACCCCCGAGACCCTGGCGGCCGTCTACGGCGTGCGCGGTCGTATTGAGCCCTGTTCGCAGGGGGTGCGGCAGGTAATTATTGACGGCCTGGTAGACAGCGAGGCCTGACCGCGGCGCGGGGAGGGTACGGCCTCCCCGCGCCCGCCGGCTTAGTGATCGAGATAGATATAGTTTTCCCAGCTCTTCATGCGGATCAGGATCTTCCGGATCAGCGACAGCTCTTTCAGATGATCCGAGTAGACCGCCGCCTCGAGGGTGGCCCCCTGCGGCAGGGCGTATTCGGCAAAACGCGGATCGGTCACCTTCAGCACCACCAGCGCCCGGCCATGGGTATTGAGCGCGTCCGTGGTCAGCAGTTTGCCCTGGCCCTGAAACTGACTCTCGCCAATCGCCGGCAGCACGTCGGCCACTTCCCCGCGGAAGACGGTGCCCGGAATGGCCGGAAACATCAGCTCCGCGGGCTCGCCTTTGTGCAGACGCTGCAGGGCGTTCTGGCGAAATGCCGCGACATACTCCCGCGAGGCGTCGCCCTCCACCGGCACAAAGGTCATCACCGGCAGCATCCCCAGCGCGGTGGACATGGTGCCTGGCCGTAGGCCGACGGTGCTGACATAGCCGTCTTCCGGGGCGCGGACGACGGTGTTATCCAGCTGAAACTGCGCCTTCTGCAACTGCGCCAGCAGGGAGGCCACGGTGGTATTTTTGCCCTTCACCACCGAGTCCAGCGCGTTACGCGCCTGAACCACGTTCGCCTGAGCCGCGCTGACGCTGGCTTCATCGGCTTTCCACGTCTGCAGACGGGTATCGACCATTTGATCGGAGAAGGCGCCCTGGGCATGCCCCTCCCGAAAGCGGGCATACTCCCGCCGCGACTGGTCGCGCTGGGCCACCGCTCTGCTCAGCTCGGCCTCCGCCTGGCTTAACGCGGCGTTGAGGGAGAGGTCATCCTGACTGGCCGCTTTAATTTGCGCCTGCAGATCGTCCACCTTTGCCTGGAACGGCGTCGGGTCGAGAGTAAACAGCACATCACCCTTATGCAGCCTCTGGTTAGGCTTCACCGGCACGGTCTGCACCCGACCGCGCACCTGCGACACAATCGGCACGGTGCGAAACACCTGATTACCGACGTCGGTATAGGGGAAGTTGTAGTTCATCCCGAAGATCACCGCGCCAATCAGGGCGATACCGCCGAGCACCGCCGTCGGCACGGTCCACTTATTGAGCGGAATGCGGAAAACTTTAAACACCACGATGCATAGCGCGGCGTAGGTCAGCAACATTAACGTTTCCATTATTCTGCCTCCTTCGCTTTAAGTTCCTCGACCTCGCGCTGCACCTGCTCCAGTCGCTGAACGACCGTCTCCAGACGCTGATGCAGGGCCTGCTGATCGTCGGCGATGCGGCGCATTCCCCATCCGCGGTCTTCGCGCCACAGCGTCGCCCAGATCCACAACAAGGGCCACAGGGCGTGCAGGGTAAATAAGCTGACCCAGCCGGCATAATGAATCGCATCCTGATGAGGATGGCGCCGCTCTTTGGCGATTTCATAAGGAATATCGTGAATAACAATCACGCCATAAAAAAGTATTAAGGCCACGGCGATGAGAATGGCCAGCGCCACATAGTCCAGGGTCATAAAATAACTCCAGAGTGAAAGGTTAAATAAATAAAACGGCCAGGTTCAGGCGTAACGGGGCCGGGGGAAAACGCGCGCGTAGCGCTTTCCTCGGGCGGGTTTTAGCGACGTTATGTCGGGGAGCCGACGAACCTGAATCAGAATTTCTCAGGAATATGACGGTCGATGGAAATCAGTTTGCCTTTTTTCACCGTGATATATCCCCCCTCGCGCAGGGCGGCCAGCACCTGATAAACATAGCTGCGCGAAAGATTGGTCCGTTTAATAATAAATGCCGACAGGCTTTCATGCTGACCACCATCGATTCCTCCACGATATAAATAGCGCGACAGCATTGATTTAATGGTCTGAAAGCTGGTCTGGCTGCCGCGTTCATAGTGGGCATCAAGGGCAAATATGCCCATATAGGCCAGGATCGTGGTCAGCTCTTGCATATAGCCCGGCGACGAATGAAAGAATATCCGTTCAAAATCGCTGGCGGATATTTTCGCCAGCTGGCATTCGCCCAGACACCGATAATAGAGCGCCACCGACGGACAATAATGTTCAAGCAGCCCTAACGGCATATGCGCGATAACAATCCCGATCAGGTTCTGCTCATCACCAAAGGCCAACGTCATTTGCCCCTGCAGCAAAAAATAGAGATAGCCCGGCTGCGGCAGAAATGGCTGGTCTTTACTCAGGCTCAGGGTTTCACTGCAGGCGATGACCGCCGGCAGGTGCGTGGTCAGCGACAGCTTCTGGTACCGATCGTAAATATCGCCAAAACTGGGGTTCATCGCGCTACGCACTCCTTCACCTTTTATCACCGCGGCGGGGTTAACCGCGGCCTGTGGAACTATACCTAAGCGGGTCAGGAAGGAAAAGTCCAGATCTGGAGTGGCGAAATATTCCGCCTGGCTCACATTTTTTACCCTCGCCCCGCCCTTTCGTCCACCAATCGTTCCGCTTGCCGCCAGGCTGTGCTTTAATTAGCTAAACCGGTTTAACAAAGTTTAGCTAAGAGGAGCTGTCCTATGAATGGTAAAATCTGGGTACTCGGCGATGCGGTCGTCGATCTCCTGCCCGACGGAGAGGGCCGCCTGCTGCAATGCCCCGGCGGCGCGCCGGCCAACGTCGCGGTCGGCGTGGCGCGGCTCGGCGGCGACAGCGGGTTTATCGGCCGCGTCGGCGACGATCCGTTCGGTCGCTTTATGCGCCACACCCTGGCGCAGGAGCAGGTCGATGTGGATTTTATGCGCCTCGACGCGACGCAGCGCACCTCCACGGTGGTGGTCGATCTCGATCGGCACGGGGAGCGCACCTTTACCTTTATGGTTCGCCCGAGCGCCGACCTGTTTCTTGCGCCTGAGGATCTTCCGCCGTTCGCCGCCGGCCAGTGGCTGCACGTCTGCTCTATCGCCCTCAGCGCGGAACCGAGCCGCAGCACGGCATTCGCGGCGATGGAGGCGATAAAGCGCGCCGGGGGCTATGTCAGCTTCGACCCCAATATCCGTAGCGACCTGTGGCAGGATCCGCAGGAGCTGCGCGACTGTCTCGACCGGGCGCTGGCCCTCGCCGACGCCATAAAACTGTCGGAAGAGGAGCTGGCTTTTATCAGCGGCAGCGACGACATCGTCAGCGGCATCGCCCGGCTGAACGCCCGCTTCCAGCCGACGCTGCTGCTGGTCACCCAGGGCAAAGCGGGAGTCCAGGCCGCGCTGCGCGGGCAGGTTAGCCACTTCCCCGCCCGCCCGGTAGTGGCCGTCGATACCACCGGCGCCGGCGATGCCTTTGTCGCCGGGCTGCTCGCCGGGCTCGCCGCCCACGGCATCCCTGACAACCTCGCCGCCCTGGCGCCGGACCTCGCGCTGGCGCAAACCTGCGGCGCGCTGGCCACCACCGCCAAAGGCGCCATGACCGCCCTGCCCTACAGGGAGGATCTTCAGCGCTCGCTGTGATCCCGTTGGGCCGGCTAACGGCCCACTTTGCTGGCGACATCACAATTCTTAAACCGGTTTAGCAATTTTTATTTTCACTGCGTTACCGACATGTTTACCATATCAACTAAACCGGTTTAGCAAACGTTAGCACACTCACTGATTTACCTTTGGATGTCACCAACATGTATAAAAAACGGAAGTTAGCCATTCTTATTGCTTTGCTAACCGGCGCCGCCGCCGCCCATGGGCAGACAGACCTGAACAGCATTGAAGCGCGTCTCGCCGCCCTGGAAAAACGTCTGCAGGATGCCGAGACCCGCGCCAGTACCGCCGAAAGCCGCGCCGCTTCAGCGGAGCAGAAAGTTCAGCAGCTAACCCAGCAGCAGCAGCAAACCCAGGCCACCACCCAGCAGGTGGCCAAGCGCACCACCCAACTGGAAGAAAAAGCCGAACGGCCCGGCGGCTTTGAGTTCCACGGCTACGCCCGCTCCGGGGTGATCATGAACGACTCCGCCGCCAGCACGAAATCCGGGGCCTATATGACCCCCGCCGGGGAGACCGGCGGCGCCATTGGTCGTCTTGGCAACCAGGCCGACACCTATGTGGAAATGAACCTCGAACATAAGCAGACCCTGGACAACGGGGCGACCACCCGTTTCAAAGTGATGGTGGCCGACGGGCAAACTACCTATAACGACTGGACGGCGAGCAGCAGCGACCTGAACGTGCGCCAGGCGTTCGTCGAGCTGGGCAACCTGCCGACCTTCGAGGGTCCGTTCAAAGGCTCGACCCTGTGGGCCGGGAAACGCTTTGACCGCGACAACTTCGACATCCACTGGATTGACTCGGATGTGGTGTTCCTCGCCGGGACCGGCGGTGGGATCTACGACGTGAAGTGGAACGACAGCCTGCGCAGCAACTTCTCGTTATATGGCCGCAACTTTGGCGATATCGCCGACAGCAGCAACAGCGTGCAGAACTATATCGTCAGCATGAATAACTTTGCCGGCCCGGTGCAGATGATGGTCAGCGGGATGCGGGCGAAAGATAATGACGACCGCCAGGACGCGAACGGCAATCTGGTGAAAGGCGATGCCGCTAACACCGGGTTTCATGCCCTGCTGGGTCTGCACAATGAGAGCTTCTATGGCCTGCGCGACGGGACCAGCAAAACGGCCCTGCTGTATGGCCACGGACTGGGCGCCGAGGTTAAAGGCATCGGCTCCGACGGCGCGCTGCGTCCGGGGGCCAATACCTGGCGTTTCGCCAGCTACGGCACCACGCCGCTGAGCGATCGCTGGTTTATTGCCCCGGCCGTGCTGGCGCAGAGCAGTAAAGACCGCTATGTCGATGGCGACAGCTATCAGTGGGCCACTCTCAACCTGCGTCTGATTCAGGAGGTCACGCAGAACTTCGCCCTCGCCTGGGAGGGCACCTATCAGTACATGGATCTGCAGCCTGAAGGCTACAACGATCGCCATGCGGTCAACGGCAGCTTCTACAAGCTGACCTTCGCCCCGACCTTCAAGGTCGGCAGCATCGGCGACTTCTTCTCGCGCCCGGAGATCCGCTTCTACACCTCGTGGATGAACTGGAGCAAAAAGCTGGATAACTACGCCAACGACGACGCGTTAGGCAGCAACGGATTCAAATCGGGCGGCGAATGGTCGTTCGGTATGCAAATGGAGACCTGGTTCTGACGTGAACCCGGACGACAGGGTAAGTCACACATAAATATAAGGTTCGCGGTGCCTGCCACGGCTGGCGCCGCCCACGCCATATCATCATGCATTCAGAGGGTACTATGGATTTTGAACAGATTTCCCGGTCACTGCTTCCCCTGCTGGGCGGCAAGGAAAATATCGCCAGCGCCGCGCACTGCGCCACCCGCCTGCGGCTGGTGCTGGTCGACGACGCGCTCGCCGACCAGCAGGCGATTGGCAAAATCGACGGCGTGAAAGGCTGCTTTCGCAATGCCGGCCAGATGCAGATCATCTTCGGCACCGGGGTGGTCAATAAAGTCTATGCCGCCTTTATCCAGGCGGCGGGCATCAGCGAATCGAGCAAATCCGAAGCCGCCGACCTGGCGGCGAAAAAGCTGAACCCGTTCCAGCGCATCGCCCGCCTGCTGTCCAACATCTTCGTGCCGATTATTCCGGCCATCGTCGCCTCCGGCCTGCTGATGGGCCTGCTGGGGATGGTGAAAACCTACGGCTGGGTCGACCCGGGCAACGCTATCTATATCATGCTGGATATGTGCAGCTCGGCGGCGTTTATCATTCTGCCGATCCTGATCGGCTTTACCGCCGCCCGCGAATTTGGCGGTAACCCTTATCTGGGCGCGACCCTCGGCGGGATCCTCACCCACCCGGCGTTGACCAACGCCTGGGGCGTCGCCGCCGGCTTCCACACCATGAATTTCTTCGGCATCGAAGTGGCGATGATCGGCTATCAGGGCACGGTCTTCCCGGTGCTGCTGGCGGTGTGGTTTATGAGCCTTGTCGAGAAACGGCTGCGCCGCATTATCCCTGACGCGCTGGATCTGATCCTCACGCCGTTCCTGACGGTAATTATCTCCGGCTTTATCGCCCTGCTGCTGATCGGCCCGGCCGGCCGCGCGCTCGGCGACGGCATTTCGTTTATCCTCAGCACGCTTATCAGCCACGCCGGCTGGCTGGCGGGCCTGCTGTTTGGCGGCCTCTATTCGGTGATCGTCATTACCGGTATTCATCACAGCTTCCATGCCATCGAGGCGGGTCTGCTCGGCAATCCGTCGATCGGCGTCAACTTCCTGCTGCCGATCTGGGCCATGGCCAACGTCGCCCAGGGCGGCGCCTGCTTTGCGGTGTGGTTTAAAACCAAAGATGCCAAAATCAAAGCTATCACCCTGCCGTCGGCGTTTTCGGCGATGCTGGGGATCACCGAGGCGGCAATCTTCGGGATTAACCTGCGCTTTGTGAAACCGTTCATCGCCGCGCTGGTGGGCGGTGCCGCCGGCGGCGCCTGGGTGGTGTCGATGCACGTCTACATGACCGCGGTGGGCCTGACGGCGATCCCGGGAATGGCCATCGTGCAGGCCAGCTCGCTGCTGAACTACATTATCGGGATGGCGATCGCCTTCGCCGTGGCCTTCACGCTCTCTCTGACGCTGAAATACAAAACGGACGCTGAATAATGTCATTACCGTCACGCCTGCCTGCGATCCTGCAGGCCGTTATGCAGGGCCAGCCGCAGGCGCTGGCCGACAGCCATTACCCGCAATGGCATCTGGCGCCGGTCAGCGGACTGCTGAACGATCCCAACGGCTTTTGCCAGGTCGCCGGGCGTTACCACCTGTTTTATCAGTGGAACCCGCTCGCCTGCGACCACACCTACAAGTGCTGGGGACACTGGAGCTCAGCCGATCTGCTGCACTGGCGGCATGAACCTATCGCCCTGATGCCGGATGAAGAGTATGACCGCAACGGCTGCTACTCCGGCAGCGCGGTCGAGTTCGAGGGCGCCCTGACCCTGTGCTATACCGGCAACGTGAAATTCCCCGACGGCGGGCGCACCGCCTGGCAATGTCTGGCGACGGAAAATGCCGATGGCACCTTCCGCAAGCTGGGGCCGGTGCTGCCGCTGCCGGAAGGCTATACCGGCCATGTGCGCGACCCTAAAGTGTGGCGACAGGACGGGCGCTGGTACATGGTCCTCGGGGCGCAGGATGTGCAACAGCGCGGCAAAGTGCTGCTGTTTACCGCCAGCGACCTGCGGGATTGGCGCCTGGTGGGCGAGATAGCCGGGCATGACGTTAACGGCCTGGCCAACGGCGGCTACATGTGGGAGTGCCCGGACCTGTTTCCGCTGGCGGACACCCACCTGCTGATCTGCTGCCCGCAGGGGCTGGCCCGCGAAGCGCAGCGCTTTCTCAATACCTATCCGGCGGTGTGGATGGCAGGCCGTTTCGACGCCGAACGCGGCGCCTTCGACCATGGTCCGCTGCACGAGCTGGACAGCGGATTTGAGTTCTACGCGCCGCAGACCATGCTGGCCGAGGATGGCCGCCGCCTGCTGGTCGGCTGGATGGGCGTCCCGGACGGGGAAGAGATGCATCAACCCACCCGCGCGCAGGGGTGGATCCACCAGATGACCTGTGTGCGCGAGCTGGAGTGGCAGGCGGGCACCCTGTATCAGCACCCGCTGCGCGAGCTGGCCGCCCTGCGCGGCGAAGCCGAGGGCTGGCGCGGACAGACCCTGCCCCTCGCCCCGATGGAGCTGGCCTTTGACATCGCCCCCAACAGCACGCTGGGGCTGGATTTTGCTGGAGCCCTGCAGCTCACCGTCAACCGCGACGGCCTGCGTCTGTCGCGCCGCGGGCTGCAGACGGCGGAGATGCATCACCGCTACTGGCGCGGCGAGGCGCGGCGCCTGCAGATCTTTATCGACCGCTCCAGCGTGGAGATTTTCATCAACGATGGCGAAGGGGTGATGAGCAGCCGCTTCTTCCCGGGCTATCCGGGGCAGTTAATCTTCAGCGGTGCGACGCCGGTGGAATTCTGCCGCTGGCTGCTGCGGCCATGCATGGTAGAATAACCGTTTTGCTTTCAGGCTCCCGGGTGCTGATGAAAACCAAACGCGTAACTATCAAAGATATCGCCGAACTGGCGGGCGTCTCCAAAGCGACCGCCAGTCTGGTGCTTAACGGTCGTGGCAAAGAGCTGCGCGTGGCGCAGGAGACGCGCGAGCGCGTGCTGGCGATCGCCCGCGAGCAGCACTATCAACCCAGCATTCACGCGCGCTCGCTGCGCGATAACCGCAGCCATACCATTGGCCTGGTGGTGCCGGAAATCACCAACTACGGGTTTGCCGTTTTCTCCCATGAGCTTGAGACGCTCTGCCGGGAAGCCGGCGTGCAGCTGCTTATCTCCTGCACCGACGAAAACCCCGGCCAGGAGAGCGTGGTGGTCAATAACATGATTGCTCGCCAGGTCGACGGCCTGATCGTCGCCTCGTGCATGCACAGCGATGCCGACTACCTGAAGCTCAGCGAACAGCTGCCGGTGGTGCTGTTTGACCGCTCCCCCAGCGACAGCGCCCTGCCGCTGGTGATGACCGACTCGGTCACCCCAACGGCTGAGCTAATCTCCCGCATCGCCCCTCAGCATGCGGATGAGTTCTGGTTCCTCGGCGGCCAGCCGCGGCTATCGCCATCGCGCGACCGGCTGGCGGGATTCACCCAAGGCCTGGCTCAGGCGGGGGTCACGCTGCGTCCCGAGTGGGTGATCAACGGCAACTATCACCCCAGCTCCGGCTATGAGATGTTCGCCGCGCTCTGCGCGCGGCTGGGCCGGCCGCCGAAGGCGCTGTTCACCGCGGCCTGCGGCCTGCTCGAAGGGGTCCTGCGCTATATGAGCCAGCATCATCTGCTGGACTCCAATATTCATCTCGCCAGCTTCGACGATCACTATCTGTACGATTCACTTTCCCTGCGCATTGATACCGTGCAACAGGATAATCGCCAGCTGGCCTGGCACTGCTACGATCTGCTCAGCCAGCTGATCGACGGCCAGGCGCCGGAGCCGCTCCAGCGCTATCTGCCCGCCACCCTGCAGTTTCGCCATGCCTGACGGCGCCGTCGGCAATTAGCGTTTTCGCCGGGCGCGCGCCGCCTGCCTCACCGCCAGCAGCGTGCCGGCGAGCACCGCGCCGAGGCCCATCGTGACCGGCCAACGGTAAGCCATCAGCAGCGAGGGCAATCCGCCGTCCGGCGCCAGCATCACGAGATTCCAGCCCGCCAGGCCCGCATTGCCGTTCAGCGCCCGGCTTAACATCCGCTGATGCGGGGCGAAGGGCTGAATGGTCTGGTAATGGCTGCCGAACAGCGGCGGCTGCATCTCCCTGGGAAATTGCGCCTGAACCTGGGCCAGCACGCTGGCCGGCAGCGCATGCGATGCCGCCAGCAGATGCCCGTCGCTATTCACCAGCAGCAGCTGATAATGTCGCTGCCGGGCCAGGGCATAGAGATCCGCGCGCATCACCGCCAGCGGCCAGGTGGCTTCCCGCTGCCGCGCCGGCGTGTTCATCCGCCGTTCGAGGCGTGACGCCACCCACTGCGCATCCTTCTCCAGCTGACGGGTATACATTTCGCGGCAAACCTCTCTGGCCAGAAAATGCCCGCCCCGGCCGATGATCAGGATCGCCAGGCCAACGAGCAGCGTGACGATCACGCCCCTTCTTCCCGGTCGCCAGACCGGCGAGGATTTGCCTATGGATGGTGTATTCATACGACTCCAGAAACCAGGGGGCAAGGCGTGGCCCCCTGGCGAATGGACAACAAAAGTCGCGAAACTGTACAGGATGCGCAGCGCGGGAAAAATAGACAGCCGGCGCCAGGCGGGGAATATTTTGTTTATTTCTGGACAGGGCTGGCGGCAACGACGCGCTTCGCCGTTGCCGCCAGTTGATAAGATTAGTGTTTTTTCCGGTTACGGCGCATGTCGATGGTCACCGCCGCGACGATAATGATCCCTTTAATAATATCCTGCACGTAGGCATCGACGCCGACAAAGGTAAAGCCGCTCTTGATCAGGCCAAGGATCATCGCGCCAATCAGGGTGCCGGTAATGCGCCCCACCCCGCCCATTAAGCTGCTGCCGCCGATCACCGCTGCGGCAATCGCGTCCAGCTCGTAGGACATCCCCATGCTGGACTGGCCGCTGCTGACGCGCGCCGCCAGCACCACCCCCGCCAGCCCGGAGAGCGCCCCGGCGATGGTGTAGACAATCACCAGGTACTTATTCACGTTGATGCCGGACACTTTGGCCGAGGTCATGTTGCCGCCGATGGCATACACATATTTGCCATACCGGGTATGCTTCAGCGCAATGTGAAACACCGCGGCGATCACGAAGAAGATGATCACCGGCATTGCCCCCTGGCCTATCGCCGTAAAGCTGTCGGAGAGGAAGCTTATCGGATTGCCCTGAGTGTAATACTGCGCCAGACCGCGCGCCGAGACCATCATCCCGAGGGTGGCGATAAACGGCGGGATACCGGTTCGCGTCACCAGGAAACCGTTGGTCAGCCCGCACAGCAGGCCGACGCCGATCCCCGCGCAAATCGGGATCACCGCCGGCAGGTTGACCAGCGCCGGGAACATCGGCGACAGGCTGTCAGAGGTTTGCGCCAGGCTCGCCGCCACCACCGCCGCGAGGGCGATAACCGAGCCGGAGGAGAGGTCAATCCCGGTGGTGATGATCACCTGGGTGACGCCGACGGCGATGATGCCGATGATCGCCACCTGCAGCACAATCAGCACCAGGCGGTTGGTATTGAGCAGGAACGACTGGTCGCGAACATACCAGCCGGCGATTTCAAATGTCAGGGCAATCACCAGCATCACCACAAAGATGCCGGTATCTTTCGGCATTTTATGCCGCAAATTAGCGAAGAAGGAGGAACCCTCGCTGGCCGGAGCCGCCGTTAATTTCATATTACTCATTCTCTGTGCCTCAATGGGATGCCAACGACAAAATGGTTTCCTGGTCGGCTTCGTCTTTTTCCAGGATGCCGGTGATACGACCTTCATGCATCACCATGACCCGGTCACTCATGCCAAGGATTTCCGGCAGCTCAGAGGAGACCATAATGACCGCCACCCCCCGATTCGCCAGTTCACTGATAAGATGATAAATTTCCGCCTTCGCCCCGACGTCGATGCCGCGGGTCGGCTCATCGAGAATTAAGATTTTCGGTTGCGCTAACAGCCAGCGCGCAATCAGGACTTTTTGCTGATTCCCCCCGCTGAGGTTATTAATAATTTGATCCATCGTCGGCGTTTTAATATTGAGCCGGCGGATTTGCTCCATGCAGTCTTCGGCCATTTTCACGTGCTGGACAAAACCGCTCTTGCCGATATATTCCGGCATTTTGACGATACTCATATTTTCCAGCACCGACAGCACCAGAAACAGGCCCGACTTTTTGCGGTCTTCGGTTAATAACGCCATCCCCTTTTCAATCGCCACGGAGGGAGAATCAATGGTCACCGGCGCCCCGTCGATCAGCACTTCGCCGCTGTCGAAGCGTTCCATACCGAACAGGCTTTCCATCACCTCGCTGCGCCCGGCGCCCACCAGCCCGGCCACGCCGAGGATCTCGCCGCGACGCACGGTAAAGCTGACGTCATGGAACACGCCCTGGCGCGTCAGGTTGCGCACCGTCAGCACCTCTTCGCCGATGGTGTTATTAAATTTCGGGAACAGCTGGGTTAATTCGCGGCCCACCATCTGGGTGATCAGCGACTGGCGGGTAAATTCGGTGGTGTTTTTGCTCCCCACCCAGGTGCCGTCGCGAAAGACGCTGATCTCATCGGTGATCGCGAAGATCTCATCCATTTTATGGCTGATATAGATGATCGCTTTGCCCTGGGCCCGCAGGTCGCGGATAATGGTGAACAGGTGAGCCACCTCGCCTTCGGTCAGCGCCGAAGTGGGCTCATCCATGATCACAATATCCGCGTTCCATGAGACCGCTTTGGCAATCTCCACCATCTGCTGGGCGGCGATGCTCAGGTCGCCCACCAGCCGGTCGGCAGTTAAGCGAATATTCAGCTTATCCAGCAGCGCCTGGGTCTGGCGGGTCAGCTGGCCGTGGTCGACAAAGCCGTACTTCATCGGCTCGCGCCCCAGCCAGATATTCTCCGCCACCGTCATATGCGGCACCAGATTCAGCTCCTGGTGAATCATCGAGATCCCCGAGCGCAGCGCATCCATGGTGTCAGTAAACTCCACCGGTTCACCTTTCACGCGAATCGATCCTTTATCCGGGCGATAGATACCGATCAGGCACTTCATTAGCGTGGATTTACCGGCGCCGTTCTCGCCCATCAGGGCGTGCACCGTTCCCGGGCGCACGCGTAATGAGACATTGTCGAGCGCCTTCACGCCGGGGAAGAACTTACTGATACCTTCGGCTTCAAGGGCAAAAGCGTTCATACATCCACCTCCGTACCACAGGTTGGCCAGGATTATTTCTGATTACGATTGGTAAATTCAGCCATGTTCTCTTTGGTGATCAGCTGATACGGCACGTCGATGATCTTTTCCACTTTCTCGCCGTTCGCCAGCTTAATGGCCGCGTCTACGGCGCCCTCGCCCTGGCCTTTCGCATCCTGGAAGATGGTGGCGATCATCTTGCCGCTCTTCAGCATCTGCAGCGCATCCGGGGTGCCATCCACGCCGGCGATGAGAATATGGTTCGGGTTTTTACCCAGCGCCTGCAGGGCGCCGATCGCCATTTCATCGTTGTTGGAGGCGATGGCCTGGATATCTTCGCCGCTGGTCATCCAGTTGCTGACCACATCCACGGCGTCATTGCGGGTAAATTTCGCGGTCTGCTTCTGCACGATTTTGATGTTCGGGTATTTCGCCACGACCTCTTCCACCCCTTTGGTGCGGTCGCGAGTGGATTCATTCGCCAGGTCGCCGAGCAGGATCGCCACATTACCCTTGCCGTTCATCGCTTTCGCCAGCGCTTCCATCTGCAGACGGCCGGCGAGAATCGAGTCCGACCCCACATAGGCCATCTTGTCGGTCAGCTCCGCCTGCGGGCGACGGTTTACAAACACCAGCGGGATCCCGGCTTTGGTGGCCTGATCCATGATCGGTTTCACCGCGTTGGTATCCACCGGGTTGACGATAATGGCGTCCACGCCCTGGCCGATAAAGTTCTGCACCTGCTGCAGCTGCTGGGAGACATCCCCTTTCGCGTCCTCGATCTGCGATTTCACCCCATCTTTTTTCATCTCTTTTTGCATCGAGGTACGCAGGATCGTCAGGAAGTTATCGTCAAACAGCGCCATCGAGACGCCAATGGAGACATCTTTTGCCATAACCACCGCAGGCAGCATGCAGGCTAACAAAGAGGCAACAATCGTTTTCTTAATATTCATAGTTGATCCTTGATTTTGTAGGTACGCCGGTGAATGAAACAAAATGAAAAATTAATTTCAGTCAGATTGCGACAAATGTCTGTTGTGACGGCGACGGCGCTACGGGGTTTTCCGCATTTCGTCGTGATCGGAATCACAAATAATGGCTGTATTATCATCACTTTTTTGAAACATCAGTCCATTTATGCCACACCGTGAATTACAGACCATTTATTTCATTAACAAGACATTTGAAATTTTTATAAGTAAATAACTGAAATGAAAATTTTAAAACCATGCAGTAACAGAATTTTGACAGACATCTAACATTGCTGCATAAATGAGCGAAAAATGAGAGGCAGACAACGCTTTACAGCGATCGACGCCGGCGGGGTTGGCATTTACCCGGCGGGGAGATCCGCGTTGTCAGGAAGGGAGGCGCCGCACGCCTTAGTCGACGTTCTCGGCGCTGTAGAGGATAAAGTCGACTTTCCCGTCGGCATAGGTTTGCGGCTGATAGCCGGACTCCAGATGGCGCAGCATCAGGTCGATCGCCAGCTGGGCGTGCTGGCGGGTGTTCTGATCGAGCGTTAACGCCAGGCTGCCCCTGGCCAGCTGCTGGCGGGTGGTATTGTAGCGCTCATGGGTGATCCAGCAGACGTCGCCTTCGCGGCGGTGGCGAGCCAGCGCCTCGGCAATCTGAGTATTGCCAAGTCCGGTGTTATAGATCCCGACAATATGCCGGCTGCGGCACAGGGCCTGCTCCAGCAGGCGGGTGATCTGCTCCCGCCGCTCTTCGCCCGCCAGCACCTCGTTGAGCTGCAGATGGGGAAAGCGCTGGCTCAGCACCTCGCGGAACCCCTGAATGCGCAGGCGATGCGCGCTGTAATCCTCCCGGCCGCTCACCATCAGCACCTCCCCGGGCCGCGGCGTCATTCTCCCCATCATTAACCCCGCCGTGCGGCCAGCCTGCAACTGATTGATCCCGACGTGGCAGAGCCGGTCGGCGCCGGGCAGATCTGTCGCCAGGGTAATGACGGGGACGCCCGCTTCCCGACAGCGTCGCAGCGCGTCATGCACCACAGGATGGTCATTGCCGAAAACGATGATCCCCTGACGCTGCTGGCCGCTGCGCATAATGCGCCGGGCCAGGGTCGCCGGCTGCGACTCCGGGACAAAGGTGCGGTGCAGGGTCAGACGACGATAGCCGAGGCTATCCGCGACGGCGGCGAAATCCTGCGCCAGCTGCGGAAAAAAGAAAGAGTCATTGCTGCTGAGAAAGAGCTCAATCTGCCAGGGAAAGCGGTGCTCCTCCGGCAGGATCCGCTTCAGCCCCGCCTCCCGCGCCGCCTGCAGCACTTTGCGCGTGGTCTGCGGCGATACGCCGCCGCGTTCGTTCAGCACCCGGTCAACAGTGGCCACGCCGACGCCAATCTGTCTGGCCAGCATCGCCAGTGACATGTTTTTCATCGCCCCTCTCTTCAATGATGGAAATGCATCAAAACGGCAGTGTCAGTGAGTTTAGCAAACCGATTATGGTGGCAGCGTCCCCTCGCCATTCTGGAGAATAAAATGAAGTGCAAACGTTTTGCCCTGGTAGGCAGTGGTTTTATCGGTCAGGTTCATGCCGCCAGCCTCGCCCGTCACGACGGGAGCGAGTTGACGATGGTGGCCGATGCCGCGCCGGAGCGCGCCCAGGCGCTGGCCGCCCGCTATGGCGCCCGGGCGGTGACGGTGAGCGAGGCTCTCCGTAGCGACGCCATCGACGCTGTGCTGATCGCCAGCTCGACCCCGTCGCATGCCGAACTGCTGGAAGCCGCCGCCCGGGCGGGCAAGGCGGTCTATTGCGAAAAACCGATCGACCTTTCCCTGGCGCGCGCCCGCGAGGTGGTGGAGCGGGTGCTTCCCCTTAAGGTGCCGGTCACCGTCGGCTTTAACCGGCGCTTTGACAGCAGCCATCAGCAGTTGCGCCGCCAGCTGGAGCAGGGAGCGATCGGCAGGGTCGAGCTGGTGCAGATGGTCTGTCGCGCCTCCAGCATGCCGCCGCTCGACTATCTGCGCAGCTCCGGCGGTCAGATGCGCGATCAGGCGATCCATTTCTTCGATCTTCTGCGCTTTCTCACCGGCGATGAAGTGCATACCGTAGCGGCGATGGGCGCGGCGCTGGCCCTGCCGGAAATCGCCGAATTTGGCGATGTCGACACCTCCATCCTGATGATGCAGATGCGCGGCGGCGCGCTGGCGCAGCTGGACAACACCCGCCGCACCGGCCACGGGTATGATGAACGGATCACCCTGCTGGGGGCAGAGGGCGCGCTGGAGTCCGGCAGCCAGTCGCCGGCGGGCCCTACCCTGTGGCGCGGCAATCAGCGCATTGAGCCAGGCCTGTGGCCGGACTGGTTCAGCCGGGTGCAAGGATCTTATTACCAGCATCTCGACGCCTTTATCCGCTCTCTGAATGGTGAAACCGTGGCCGACCTGCCCGGCCTGATGGACGGCCTGCAGGCGCAGGCCATTGCCGAAGCGGCGGTTCAGTCTCTGCAGCGCGGCCAGTTTGTCGCCGTCGACGACTGTCGGTGAGTGGTTGCGTGGCAACCGCTATCAGGCTCTGAACCTGCCTTTATGCCGGGCGGCGGCAACGCCTTGCCCGGCCTAAGGGCATGATAACCATCCATATCAAATAGTTGCAGTGACATCCCAGGCCCGCGCAAGCACAGCGCCGCCGGGCAGCAGATATCCGGCACCGTGCGCGTCCCGGTGCCGGGCAATGGCGTGCACGCGCGCGCTGTCTGCAAACCAAAGCCCGGCCGGCCCCTTAACGTTCTTCGTTAAACACCGCGCCCACCTGGCGCCGCACCTCATCCATCACCTGCAGATTCTGCAGCACCTGACTGAGCGGCCGCAGCGGCGAGTCCCGCAGCCCCTGACCGATGCACCAGGCAAAATGCTCCGCCTGCCAGAACAGCTGGTCGTAGCGATTGCGCGGCTCTTCCCAGCGCAGCGCCTGCCCGCCCTGGCTGGCGGCGAGCGTGAACCCGCCGGGGGCGTAAAACTGACCGTCGATGGTCAGGGTCGCCTGGCGTCCGGCCACCACCGCCCCGCCCGGCGTGTTGCTGAACAACGTCGTGTTTAACAGCCCCTGCATCCCGTTCCGCCAGCTGAACAGCATTGACGTCTGGCCGTTAAGCCCCTCCGCCGTCGCGCGGCCGCGGGCGACAATCTCCTGCGGCATGCCGCCCACCATCAGCGCAAACGAGGTCAAATAGCTGCCGAGATCCATCATCGGCCCGCCGGCAAGGTCGGCGTTAAAGATGCGGTGATCGGTAGTGAAATACTCGCCGTGATCGGCCAGCAGGGTATGCAGGTCGCCGAGTACCCCATCCTCCAGCAGCTGGCGGATCACATCATACTTCGGCGCGTAATCGCACCACATCGCCTCCAGCGCCAGCTTCCCCTGGCGGGCGGCTTCGGCCTGCAGTTCACCTCCTTCGCCGAGGTTGAGCGCGAAGGGCTTCTCTATCAGCACGTGTTTGCCCGCCTTCAGCGCCTGCATGCCGTCGGGAAAGTGATGGTTGTGCGGCGTCGCAATATAGACCGCATCAATATCCGGACGCGCCAGCATCTCCTCCACCCGGCCGTAAGCCTGGGGGATCCCCCATTCCGCGGCTACCCGGTCGGCCTTCGCCTGGCTGCGGGAGGCAACGGCCACCACCTGCTGCCGGCTCTGGGTTTTCAATGCGTGCACAAAGCGCTCGGCGATCCAGCCCGGACCGATGATGCCCCAGCGCAGGGAGGGAATGCTCTGCGCCGCCGGGCGGCGCGGGGTCGGTAATTGTGAGGGAAACATAGCGGCTCCTTAATCCTTAACCACGTTAACCCAGCGACGGCTGACCATCGAGGCTTCAATCGCCGACAGCACGCGCTGATTCTGTAAACCAAACTCAAAGCTGGGATAGCAGTCGTCGTCCCCACAAATCCCCTGCACCAGGTCATGCACTTCCATCACCTTGACGTCAAAATAGCCCAGCCCGCCGCCGCCAAAATCGAAGCCGAAGAAGCCGGCATAGGCCGGGATCTGGCTCCCGGCATACAGCGTTTTAAAGCCGCGGTCGTGTTTGTCATCGCGGAAGCGATACACCTGCAGTTCGTTAAAGCGCTCCCCGTCCATATACAGCGTGCCTTCGGTGCCGGAGACCTCCCAGAACACGCCGAAGATGCGCCCGGCGGCGATGCGCGAGGCCTCAATCACCCCCGCGGCGCCGCTGTCGAAATTGACCAGGCACTGAACCTGATCGTCATTTTCCACTTCCCGCCACTCGGCATCGGCCGCGACCCGGCTGGCATACCCGGCATCGGTCTGTGGCACCGGACGCTGGCGCAGGCAGGTTTGCGCGCTGGCGGTCACTTCACGGATCCCGCCCATCAAAAACTGGGCGACGGACAGGGTATGGGCGCCGAGGTCGCCAAGCGCCCCGCTGCCGCCGAGGGTTTTCGAGCAGCGCCAGGACCAGGGCAGGTTCGGGTCGTTATAAAACCCCTGATCAAAGGTGCCGCGAAAGCGCACCGGTTCGCCAATATCGCCCCGGGCGATAAGCTGCTTTGCCAGCAGCGCCGCCGGGGTTTTAATGTTGTTAAAGGCCACCATGGTCTTCACCCCCGCGCGCCGGGCCGCCTGCGCCATCTCCTGCGCCTGCTGCTCGTTAACCGCCAGCGGTTTCTCGCAATAGACATGTTTACCCGCCGCGATCGCCGCCATCGCCATCGTGTAGTGCAGATGGTTCGGCGAGGTAATATCCACCACGTCCACCAGCGGATCGTTCACCAGTTCGCGCCAGTCACCGTAAGCTTTCTCCGCCCCCAGCTTCACCGCATGACGTTCAGCCAGCGTCTGATCCTGATCCGCCAGCGCGTAAAGATAGGGGCGCTTCGGCAGATCGGGATAGAACATGGCCGCGCGACGGTAAGCGTCGGCGTGCGCCTGGCCCATAAAACCGGAGCCGATAAGACCAATATTTAACCGCGCGCTCATGATGCGTGCTCCTCTGATGATGACGGGGACGAAAAGTGGTGCGCCAGCCAGGCGAAGGCGCGGCGGGCGGTGGCAAACGGCGGCGCCATCGCCGGGTCCTGCTCGGCTTCGATAATCAGCCAACCGCGGTAGTCGCTGTCCCGGGCAAAGTCGAGGATCGGCGCATAGTCGATGCAGCCGTCGCCAGGGATGGTAAACAGCCCGGCGCGCACCGCCTCGTTAAAGCTCAGGTTTTCGCGATACAAGCGCCCCAGCACCTGCGGACGGACGTCTTTCAGATGCAGATGGCGGATACGGTGGCCATATTTCTCCAGCACGCGCGGGATATCGACCCCGGCGACGAAGGCGTGTCCGGAATCAAACGCCAGCCCGACGTTGTCATGGGTCTGGGACAAAAACCGCTCCAGCTCGTCGTCGTGCTCCACCAGCATCATCAGATGATGGTGATAGGCCAGCCGGAGGCCGTAGTCCCGCAGCAGCAGGTCGGCAAAGGTATTTAGCTTATGGCAATATGCCGTCAGGCTGACGCGGCTTAACGGCGGCGAGAGCGAGATCGGCTCATCAAGCGGCGTTTCACCGGGCAGTTGCCCGCACTCGCCATAGACCATTACCCTGGCGCCGAGCTGCTGCAGGAGCTGCGCGTGGCCCCGCACCGCCTCCAGCTCCGCTTCCACGCTGCGGTCGGCCAGCAAGCCGCTGTACCAGCCGGACGCCAGGCGCAGGTCAGCCGCCGCCAGCAGAGGCCCCAATGTCTCCGCCTGGCGGGGAAACTTCCGCCCTAACTCAATTCCCTGAAACCCCGCCTCCCGTGCCTCGCGCAGACACGTGTCGAGAGGGATATCGCCGCCTAAATCCTCCAGCACATCGTTGGTCCAGCACAGGGGGCTAATGCCCCACTGCAGGTGCTCTGTCGCCATGTTTATCTCCTTTTCAGCCAGTCGTCTGGTGTGCCGTCACTATAAGCAGGCGACGACCAGCGATGAAAACGGAGAAATGATGGAAATCCATCATTGCCGCGGGCGAAATATCCGCTGGCGCGAGTAGCCCTGAAAAATAAATGGAAATAATGCTTGCCGCAGGCTTATTTTGCAGATAAAAATTACTGGCTTAATAACCCGCTTCAGAGGTTATCCCTTTCATTCGAAATATGATGATAGCAATATGAAAAAATCTCAACACCGCAGCGGCGCGGGTTTTAGCCCTGCGCCCAGGCCTGGCCTGCTGTTATTTGCGTAAGTGACAAATCGTCCCTTTTAAAACATCAATTACTTAACATTCTCTCTGCAATAATATGACATGCAGCGGGAAGATACGGTGATAAATAAGCCCAGGGTAATGATGTTTTTACAAATAAATAACCCTTCTCCTTTCTGCTCGTTATTTATCAGGAATGGCTGCGGTTATATTTATTCTGACGCCCCCGGAGAATGCACCAATGTGTATCAACCTTTATGACAATGCGCGCCGCTATCGCGATGAGAAACAACAAGATGAATAAGACCTGGCTTTTCACCACCCTCACCCTGGCGCTGGTCGCCACCGCGCCGGCCCACGCCATTAGCGCGAAATACCGGGAACAGCTTGAACGCTCCGGTTGCACGCAGATGACCGACGGGACCACTTGCGATATTCATAAAACCAAAGCCGAGAATGCCGCCGCCGCGCAGCAGGCCAGCAGCGGCTTCGGCCCCTGGGTGGGCACCTGGTATGTTTATACTGACTATGGCAATAAAATTGATGAGATTACCGTCACCGCTAAAACGGTGAAAACCCATGGTCATCTGGTCGAGGAGGCGAAAGCCAGCCAGGGTAAATTGACGTTCCGGGTGAAAAGCTCAGCCTTTACGCTGAACGACGCCTTTAACGGCGTATGGGCAAACGGCAGCCAGCGCGGCACGTTGCAAAAAATAGAGTAAACTCCCTGCCCCCACCATTTCGATAGAGAGCGGTAACCGGTTTATCCGGCCGGGAATGACTCATGCGGGGAGCCCTCCCGGCGCAGGCCGGGAGGGAGTGCAACAGTTTACTTCTGCGGACGCATCGCCGGGAAGAGGATCACGTCGCGAATGGTGTGGCTGTTGGTAAACAGCATCACCATCCGGTCGATACCGATGCCCAGACCGGCGGTCGGCGGCAGACCGTACTCCAGTGCGGTGACGTAGTCTTCGTCATAGAACATCGCTTCGTCATCGCCCGCCGCTTTGGCGTTAACCTGATCCTGGAAACGCTGCGCCTGGTCTTCGGCGTCGTTCAGCTCGCTGAAACCGTTACCGATTTCGCGGCCGCCGATGAAGAACTCGAAGCGGTCGGTGATTTCCGGGTTGACGTCGTTACGGCGCGCCAGCGGGGAGACTTCCGCCGGGTATTCGGTGATGAAGGTCGGCTGGATGAGGTGCGCTTCCGCCACTTCGTCGAAGATTTCGGTGACGATGCGCCCCAGACCCCAGCTTTTCTCTACCTGAATACCGAGAGATTCCGCCAGCGCTTTCGCCGCGTCGAAGTTATCCAGATCCGCCATGTTGGTTTCCGGACGATGTTTTTTGATCGCCTCGCGCATGGTCAGTTTTTCAAACGGCTTGCCGAAGTCAAACACCTGGTCGCCATACGGCACCTCGGTTTTGCCCAGCACCGTCTGCGCCAGGGTGCGGAACAGTGACTCGGTCAGCTCGATCAGGTCTTTGTAGTCCGCGTACGCCATGTACAGTTCCATCATGGTGAACTCTGGGTTATGGCGTACCGAGATCCCTTCGTTGCGGAAGTTACGGTTGATTTCAAACACGCGTTCGAAGCCGCCGACCACCAGACGTTTCAGATACAGTTCCGGCGCGATGCGCAGGTACATATCGAGATCCAGCGCGTTGTGATGGGTGATAAACGGACGGGCGGAAGCGCCGCCGGGGATCACCTGCATCATCGGGGTTTCCACTTCCATAAAGCCGCGGGCTACCATGAACTGACGCATGGTCGCGAGGATCTGCGAGCGGATGCGGAACGTATGGCGCGACTCTTCGTTCGCGATCAGATCCAGATAGCGCTGGCGATAGCGGACTTCCTGATCCTGCAGGCCGTGGAATTTATCCGGCAGCGGGCGCAGAGCTTTGGTCAGCAGGCGCAGCTCGGTGCAGTGGATGGAGAGTTCGCCGGTTTGCGTTTTGAACAGCTTGCCGCGGGCGGCGATGATGTCGCCAAGGTCCCATTTCTTAAACTGTTCGTTGTAGACGCCTTCCGGCAGGTCATCGCGGGCCACGTACAACTGGATACGGCCGCCGACGTCCTGCAGGGTGACGAAGGAGGCTTTACCCATCACGCGGCGAGTCATCATCCGGCCGGCCACCGCAACTTCAACGTTCAGGGAAGCGAGTTCATCGTTATCCTTCGCATCGAATTCAGCGTGCAATTGGTCAGAGGTATGATCGCGACGGAAATCGTTGGGGAAAGCTACGCCCTGCTCACGCAGCGCAGCCAGTTTTTCGCGACGAGTTTTCAGTTCATTATTAAGGTCAATGGCCTCATCGGCACCTTGTGCTTGTTGTTCAGACATATGGGTTCCTCATAACCTTGCTTTCAAACTAGCTTCGATAAATTGAACCAGGTCACCCTTCCGCGCGGCCTGTCTCCGGCTTTACACCGAAGAACAAGAGTAACGAATCTGGCTTCTCTTCAAGCTGATCTCACTCAGCTATGCCTTCACTAACGGTATTTTTTATCGTTGGCTTCCGCGCCTGCCAGAATATCCTCCTCCTGTTCAGTAAACGGTGCAAGGAGCGGCTTTGCGCTCCACTGTTGGGGTTACCGATCCCCGGCTCGCGGCGTAAACGCCTTAGCCGGGCTACCAGGCAGCACGATTTTGTAGCCCGGTAAGCCGGACCTGTCGCCAGGCGGGGCTATGCGCCGCCGCCGGGAAGCTCGCCAGCCGCCGCGCGGCGTTTGCCGACGCTACAGGCTGCGGCAAAGGCGATAACCACCATCACCGCCACGCAGCCGAGGGTCCATTCCCCCATCTGCGAGAAGAAATGCTGATAGGCGGCAATCGCCGTATCGCTGATTTGCGATTCGGTGGTCTGCTGGGCGACCACGCCGGCCAGCCAGTTGGCCACCGCGCCGGTGGCCAGCATATAAATACCGGTCAATACCCCGGTGACGCCGGGCATGTTCAAGCGGGTGATTTGCGCCATCGCGACCGGGTCGATAAACAGTTCGGCAAAGCCCATCATCGCCAGTCCAGCGACCATCATGCCCATCGAGGCTTGACCCTCAGCGGCGCCGTGGCGGGCGTTGAGCGCCAGCAGCATAAAGCCGCCGCCCATCAGCAGCAGGCCAAAAGCGAATTTCAACCAGACGCGCAGCACCGAACGCGCGCTGCCTTCCGGGCGCATCAGCCACGCCAGCGCCACGCCGGCCGCCATCACAGCCACCGCGTTAACCGACTGGAACAGCGCCGTCGGCACGTCCCAGTTCAGCAGGCGGCGGTTAACAAAGTGATCGATAAACAGGCTAATCGAGCTTCCGCCCTGCTGCGCCAGCACCCAGAACAGCGTCCCGGCAAGCATCAGCAGGACGATCTGCCACAGCGCGCGACGATGCTCCGGGGCTTTGATCATGATCCGCGCCACCATCTGGGCGGCGAACAGGCAGACGACCGCCAGCAGATAGCCGGACCAGTTGTTTTGCAGCAGCAGCGTGAAGAACACCGGCGCCAGGCAGAGCATCACCAGCAGCCAGCCCCAGGTCGGCAGCACGAATTTCACCGCCCGCAGCGCCGGTTTATCTACGCCGCGGGTATGCCGGAAGTGGCGGCTGCCGCTTAAGAAAATCATCAGGCCGATGAACATCCCGATCCCCGCCAGGGCGAAGCCGATATGCCAGCCGTACCACTGGGCCGCCAGCCCGCAGGCGATGGGCGCGGCGATGGAGCCGACGTTGCCGGCGGCGTACAGCAGCGAGAAGCCGCCGTCGCGACGCGGATCGTCGTGGGCGTAAAGTTCGCCAAGCAGGCAGCTGATATTGGATTTGAACAGGCCGTAGCCGCAGATAATGATCGCCAGCGCGACGTACAGGCTCCATGCGGAGGTCGACTCAACGCCCAGCACCACGTGGCCGAGGGTCATCAACAGCGCCCCGGCAATCACCGCCGTGCGGTTGCCGAGCAGGCGGTCGGCAAGCCAGCCGCCAAGAATAGGGGTAACGTAAACCAGAGAGGCGTAAGCGCTGAACAGGCTGATGGCGTGGCTGTCGTCGAAGCCAAGCTGGTGGGTGAGGTAGAGGATGAGTAAGGCGCGCATGCCGTAAAAGCTGAAGTACTCCCAGATCTGGATCGCAACGATGTAGTAAATCGCGCGCGGCTGTGAGGGTGTTTTCATGTGTTCTCCTTGCAGCGTGAAAAAGGGAAGTGGCAAGCCACTTCCCTGATGTGCGTCTATTACTTGTTATTCTCTTCTTTCAGCACTTTAACGGTGTAACGACCATCCGCCTGACGATAGGCGCCGTGGATATCGGTTTCGAAGCCCGGATAGTGGGCGCCGATTTCGCACAGCATCTGCAGGAACTCCAGCACCGGACGGCTCTCTTCGGTGATCATTTCACCCGGCATCACCAGCGGCACTCCCGGAGGATACGGCAGGATCATGTTGGCATTGACGCGGCCGACCATCTCTTCGAGGTACACTTCTTCCGTCTGACCGTGCAGCTCTTTCTGGAACGCGGCATACGGGGTCATCACCATGGATGGCAGCACTTCAAACGCGCGGAACATCAGGTCCGGCAGGTTGTGATGCTCAACCAGTTTGTGAATGTTCTGCGCCAGGTCCTGAATACGCATGTTTTCATAGAATTCAGGATCTTCACGGTACAGCGACGGCAGCATGTTTTTCACCCGCAGGTTCAGGTCGAACGCGCGTTTGAAGTCGGTCAGCGCACGCAGCAGGCTCAGCGCTTTGGTTTTGTCGATACCGATGCTGAACAGGAACAGCAGGTTGTACGGACCGGTTTTCTCCACCACGATGCCGTGTTCGTCGAGATACTTCGCCACGATGCTGGCCGGAATACCGAACTCATCCATGGTGCCGTCTTTCTTCATCCCCGGGGTCAGCAGAGTGACTTTGATCGGGTCGAGATACATGTGCTCGTTGTCGATGTTTTTGAAACCGTGCCATGCGCTGTCGGAGCGCAGCGGCCAGCATTCAGGACCGTCGATATGTTCCGGCTGCCATACGTCGAAGAACCAGCCTTCAGACTCGCCTTTCAGACGTTTGATCTCTTTACGGAACTTGATGGAACGTTCGATAGAGCCGTCGATCAGGCGCTTACCGGCGTTGCCTTTCATCATCGCCGCCGCGGTTTCGGTGGACGCCACGATCCCGTAGTGCGGGGAGGTGGTGGTGTGCATCATGTAGGCTTCGTTAAAGGTCTCTTCGTTAACATCGCCTTTCACGTGAATCATCGATGCCTGGGAGAACGCCGCCAGCAGTTTGTGCGTGGACTGGGTTTCGTAAATCACTTTCCCTTCGACGCGGCCGCCGCTCATCCCGCATTTGCCTTCATAGATCGGCGAGAAGTTGGTGTAAGGCACCCATGCGGAGTCAAAGTGGATGGATTTCACATCCAGGGTTTTCTTGATGAAGTCAGTGTTGTACAGCAGACCATCGTAAGTCGAGTTGGTGATAACGGCGTGTACCGGCCAGGTCGCGTTCGGCGTCTCTTTCACACGCTTGGCGATAGTCGCGTGCTGGAATTCGCTCTGCGGGATACCGCCGAGGATGCCGTAGGCGTTACGGGTCGGACGGAAGTAGATCGGCGTAATGTCGCTCATCATCATCAGATGGGTCAGCGATTTGTGGCAGTTACGGTCAATCAGCACGGTGCTGCCGGCCGGCGCGGAGTACATACCGACGATTTTGTTGGCGGTCGAGGTGCCGTTGGTCACCATGTAGCTGCGTTCGGCGTTAAATACGCGAGCGATATACTCTTCCGCTTCTTTGTGCGGGCCGCTGTGGTCCAGCAGGGAACCGAGTTCAGAAACTGAAATCGAGATATCGGATTTCATGGTGTTGGAGCCAAAGAAATCGTAGAAGATGCTGCCTACCGGGCTTTTCTGGAAGGCGGTACCGCCCATGTGGCCCGGGGTACAGAAGGTGTATTTGCCTTCACGCACATATTTGAACAGCGCTTTGGTCAGCGGCGGCAGAATGGTGTCGATGTATTCGTCAGTGTTCTGTTTGATTTTGTTCGCGATATCTTCCGCAGCGCCCAGCGCATATTCGAAGAAGCGAACCTGCATGCGCAGATCGTTCAGGCTAACGTCCAGCGTGGAGTAGGTGTTAGCAAACGCATACAGCGGCATGTACTCGTTCATTTTGCTGATTTCTTCGCACAGCTCGAGATTGTATTTATCCCAGTCGAAGATCACGCCGCACAGACGAGAGTTGTTTTCGATCAGTTTTAATAAGTCGTCACGGTCGTTCGGGTAGACAATGCGGAAGTCCAGGCGTTCGAGAGCACGATGCAGTTCACGGATGGGTTCTTCTTTGAAGTAAACCCCCATGTGATTCATGATTGCAATAACGTTCATAGTCAAATCTCCAGATGTAGAAAGCCCCTCCCGTCGCGCTATGACAGGTGATGGAAGGAGCCTCAGGAAAAAGGGTTACTGATTAGTGCGCGTTAGCGGGGCTGTTGCTATCCGATGCGTTGCTCTGGCGCTGGTGCATTTTGCGACCGTAGAACATCAGGATAATCAGGCTAACGATAAAGGTGCCGGCCAGTTCGAAGGAGCTTGCGCCCATCAGCGCGATGAAGCAGAACACGCAACCCAGTACCGAACAAATCAGGCTGACGAAGTTACGGATGTTGATGCCTTCGAAACGAATCAGGTCAACACAGGAGTAGAAGTAAGGCAGCATGGTCAGCAGTACCGCGATACCGGTCAGTTCACCGAACAGGTCAGAGGCTTTACCACCGGCGGAGTTCATCAGGGTAATCAGCACCATCAGCGCGGTCATTTTCACCGCGGCCAGCAGCAGGCCTTTTTTCGGGATACCGTTGCTATCGACTTCGCCATACACTTTCGGGAAGTTGCCATCGTTGGCGGCACGCACACCCGCCTGGCCAACCAGCATCATCCACGAGCCCAGAGACGTCAGGCAGGCGAAGGCGGTGAAAGCGGATACCATCGGCGCAGCCCAGCCGCCAAGGATGGTGGAGGCGCTAATCGCGAACGGCGCACCGGACGCTGCCATCTGAGAAGCAGGATACATACCGGCGATAACCTGAGTCGCGGCGATGTAGACGATACCGGCCATCGCGGTACCCAGCATGGTGGCCAGCGGCACGGTACGTTTCGGGTTTTTCACCATCCCGGTACTCACGGCGGCAGATTCTACGCCAACGAAGGCCCACAGGCAGAGCAGGATACTTTTGATGACCGCGTGGCTATCGGTGGTGCTGGAGGTGTTCCAGTTCGCCTGATAGGTAGCGACATCAAACCAGTGCCAGCCGACGACCGCGGTCATGACTACCGGAATAAGCACCAGCACCAGACCAATGGTGGTCAGACGGCTGACCCAGGTCCCGCCGAGCATATTAACGAAAGTAAAGATCCACACGATGGCAATACAGGCAATCCCTGCTGGCACCGGGTTATTTAAAATAGGGAAGAACGTAGACAGATAAGAAACTGCGGTAATCCCGATAGCCAGGTTACCAATCCAGTTTGCGTGATAATAAAGTACACCGGTCTGGAAACCGAATGCCGGAGATATTTCCCCTGCGTAAGCAATGGGACCACCCTGCTGCGGGTTTTTAGTGGCCAGTCGGGCATAAACATAAGCCAGAGACATCGCACCAATAATTGAAATTACCCAGCCCCAAATGGCAATACCACCGATGCTGGCCAGGTTCGCAGGTAATAATGCAATACCGCTCCCCATCATATTACCGGCGACGACACCGGTACAGGCAAATAGCCCGATCTTCTTGGCAGAACTCATGGTTGTTTTTCTCCTAAGTTTATTTGGGAGGTACAGATCATGATACAGAACCATTAATTGACCCGACCAACTGCCAACAAGATTACTGATTTGTACGAGATAAGTCCTAAAGATAAAGTGAAATAACAACAAACATCAGACAAATGATATTTTGACCTTTTTCGCTTAACATATAAACATGACAACAGGGTGTCAGAAAAAGATAAACATTGTTGTTTTACATGAACTTAGATGAGATACGATGTGTTACTGAACTGTTATTCAAAGCCTCCTGAATGCTAAATATAAATAACAACAGGAGGCTTCATGAGAAACATAAATTTAACCTCATCATGCCAAAAACCTTTCGCATGATGAGGGTTTACTTATTCTGAAGAGAGGAAATTATCGAGATACGGAACAACCCGGTTGACCGACGTCTGGAAAACTCCGTTTTCAATCCAGTACAATGTGTCTCCACCGGGTCGTAAATTAAACGCCGTAATGTAAGAATCCGCTGCTAGCCGGTTCTCACCTTTCATCTCATAGACTTTGCCTAACAGCACATAATTCAGCCACGACATCTCTAAATCGATCGCGTGGTTAATCGCTGTGTTCGCTTCGTCAACTTTTCCCTTCCCCAGCAAATCCACTGCGTTTATTTGATAATAAATCGCCATATCTTTTATACCCGGCATCTCCCCTACCCGCTCAACTTCGCTGTAAAGGGCTGCCAGCTGTTTATCATCCAGCGGCTGTTGCGAATGGCGTAATACATCCACCAGTGTTTTTTCGGCATACGCGTAAATAAAATCAGGCGCCCGCTTAATCACATCATCCAGCAGGCTGCTGGCCTTGCTTAATGAGTCAACATCGCCCTTCATTAACAGCTGATGCGACTGGTAGAAATAGGTTAACGCCACGCTTTGCGAGGGCTGATATTGCCTGAGCATCGCCTGCATTCGCGCCGGCCACGGCTGCGCCAGCGCGTCCGACAGGCTGTTCATCAGATCGTTCTGGATGGTGAGCTGGTTGTCATTGGTCACAAAGTAGCGCTTATCGAGCATCGTCGAGCTGTCGGCGTTATCCACCAGCTGGACCGACATAAAGCATTGCTGCGCCCGGTAGTGGCGCTGATTGACGAATTCAATGGTCAGCGTTTTACCGGAACTGCTCGGCTCATTGATGTTGTAGTCTGTTTTGTCATGCACCATAAAGGTCGAGAAGGTGTTCAGCGAGGTGGTGATCAGGCTGGCCAGGCCGACCGCGTAGGAGTGCTGCGAAGACCAGTTGGCGCAGGAGTTACCATTGACCAGGTGGATATCGATATCGCGCGGGTTGAGTAGCAGGCGCGCCTTGTTGACCGGCGGCCGCGATTCCATGCTCGACAGCGCCACCAGCGCCACGCAGGTGCCCAGCGCCAGCAGAAACAGCCCCCACACCAGGGCGGTGGTGAGCCGTTTACGCACTGACGGCGCGCTGGCACCTGTCGGCGCGGGAGCTGGCGCGGCGGGATCGGCGGTGGAGACGGGCGCGTCCGGCGGCGCACCGGCAGCCGGCGGCGCGGGAGCGGCGACCGATGGCGAAGGCGTCAGCGCCTCCATCTGCGGGGCGAGTTCCTCCCCCTCTTCGGTGCACCAGATCACCGGCACCGTGAGCTTATACCCCCGTTTGGGTACCGTCGCGATGTACTCAAGGCTAACGTCGTCGCCGTCTTTGAGCGACTTGCGCAGTTCGGAAATACTCTGCGTGACGACGTGGCTGGTCACAACGTTCCGGGTCCAGACGTTTTCGATAAGCTCGTCCCGGCTAAGCACTTCCCCCGGATGGCGAGCAAAAAAGACCAGGAGGTCGATTAAACGCGGTTCAAGGGTAAGCTGGCGCCCCTTCCTGCTGATTTGGTTTACAGAGGGGGTTACCAGCCATTCACCGACGCGAACAACAGGTTGTAGCATACAAGAAAGCCCCAGACAAAAAGGGAAAGGCGCGATGATAACACATTTGTCCTACCTATTTTTGCCAGGGGTCACTCCCTCAGGCATTAGGCTGGAATTCGCCTTTTAGCGACAATAAAAAGCAATATTTCATTAACATCGTGATCATCAAAACTATATATAGCGATAAAAATGCGTTTTCGCTGTCGCTTAGCCGGTGGAACGCGGGCGGCGGAAAAAAAATAAGCCCGGAGGCGTAACGCGCTCCAGGCTCAGTCAGTGGCGTGCCGTTACGGCAGCGGCACAATCGATTATTTATACACTTCCGCTGTGGCTTCAAAGTTAGGGCCATGCTCACGCGCAGCAGTAATCACGTAGTACTTTCCGCCTTTCTCATCGGCCAGCTTAGAGAGCTGATCGTGCAGATCGGAGGGCGAAGAGAACTCACCGCCGGACGGCCCTACCGAGATCGGTCCGACCTTGGTCAGTTTGAAGTGTTTCACTTCTTCTTTGGTGATCAACTGCGCGGCGGAGGCGCCAAATGCAACGGCTGAAAGGGCTAACGCGACTATCACTTTTTTCATCCTAAAATCTCCTTGGAATAGGCCTTCAGTCAGGCCCTTTCAGTATAGACGGCGATTTACTAAGCGTGCTACCGATGCGCTGATTTTTCGGCCGCAGCGTTTAGTAACGCGGCGGCACCCCTTCCGGGCGGGTCTTAAAACGCCGGTGCAGCCACATATATTGCTCGGGCGCCATCAGGATGCACTGTTCGATAATCTGGTTCATCCACGCCGCCGTCACCTCGGCGCTTGCCAGCGGCGGCGTGCGCTCCGGCGTCAGGGAGATCAATTCATATCCCCTACCGTTGGGCTTGCGTCGGGGAACAAACGGCACAATCGTCGCCCCGGACATTTTCGCCAGCATCCAGGTGCCGGTGGTGGTCGCCGCCTGCTCGACGGCAAACAGCGGCGCAAAAACGCTGCTGGCCGGGCCGTAATCATGATCCGGCGCGTACCAGAGGATCTCCCCCTCTTTCAGCGCCCTGACCATCCCTTTCAGATTTTTTCGATCCAGCATGGTCTTGTTCGAGCGCAAGCGTCCCCAGGTCTGCAGCCAGTCAATCAGCGGGTTATCATTGGGCCGGTAGACGCCGATGCCCGGGGTAAACATGCCATACATCCGCGCCCCCATCTCGAGGGTGAGAAAATGAATGCCGATCAGTAAGATGCCCTGCTTTTGTTCGAGGAGGTCGACCACCTCGTTCACGCCGCTGGTCTCGGTCCAGCGCGCCACCCGGTGCGTCGGCCAGAACCAGGCCATGCCGGTCTCCATCAGCCCCATGCCCAACGATTCAAAGTTTTTCACCAGCAGCGCCTCACGCTCGGCGACGCTCATCGCGGGAAAACAGAGTTCCAGATTACGTCTGGCAATCCGCGCGCGACTTTTCATCACCCGCATTGCCAGCCGCCCGAGCGCCGTGCCCAGTCGGTAGATCACCGGATACGGTAATTGCACCAGCAGCCATAACAAGCCAATTCCCAGCCATAATAGCCAGTAACGCGGGTGCAATAGCGCGCGGGAAAATTTGGGTAAATTTGACATAGTAATCCTGTTAATTCACTCAATAATAGCTGAGCAAAAACCGCGAAATAAAGTAGCGGATCCTGCAGGTTATATTTTTCCAATTCGTGCGGTAATACTCAGTCACAAAGCGCGTTATTATAAGCCGATTCCATGATAATTTCAGCCCTTGCGCTGGGGTTACTCTCGTATTAGACACTTAGCGTAAAATTTCCTGATTTGTGCATAAATAAATAAACCTAACCTCTACGACGCGGCCGATTGCCGATAAAATCGCCAGTGTCTTATCCTCAGCCTCTCGCCCAATGCTTTTTTACTCACGCTTTATTATGGCGATAGCGAACGCAAACAGGCCGTTTCGCCCGGTCTAACATGGCCAGCATGCGGTTATTTGTGACTCGGGCAAAGGTTAAGCATCACCAATGCGGATCCTTTTCCCAGATATGCTACGTTTACAGCGCTCATTCGACGCAAGTGCCTTTGCCGACGTCGTCGCTTTCAGAAGCCATAGTGAGAAGGAACTATGACAATGAATTATCAATTAGTGAAGCAAGTCAGAGAAAATAACACATTAAGAAAAAGCTTCATTGACCTTGCCGTTAAGACTTTCGACCTGTCTTTTGAAGAGTGGTATCAACAAGGTTACTGGACTGACGCCTATATCCCCTACGCCTTTGTCGAACGTAATAAAATTATCGCTAACGCCTCGGCCAACATCATCGATCTGCGCTGGCAGGGCGAACCCCGGCGTTATATTCAGATTGGCACCGTGATGACCGAACCGGACCACCGTAATAAGGGACTAGCCGGTCAGCTTATCCATCACATCCTGCAGGACTGGCAGCAGGAGGCAGACGCCTTCTTTTTATTTGCCAATCCCACTACGGTGGATTTTTACCCCAAATTTGGTTTCACCCGCAGCGAAGAGCATCAATATATTATGCCGGTCTCTCCGCGCGCCGGTGATTTTCGCAAACTGGATATGGACCGCGCGGACGATGTCGCCCTGCTCCGCCATTACTATGAAAAATCCAACCCGTTCTCACCGCTGCGGGTGGAGCACAACTTTGGCCTGCTGATGTTTTACTGCTCCGCCTTTATGAAGCATTTCGTTTACTATTCGGCAAAAAATGAGGCGGTGGTTATCGCCATGCAAAACGGCCCGGTGCTGATCTGCTTTGACCTGTTCTGCGACACGGGCAAAAGCCTGTCGACGCTGGTCAACGAGCTGGCCGATGACCATGTTTACCAGGCCATCCTCGGTTTTACCCCCCATGAAGACCGGCTCGGCGAGTACGAGAAGATTGAGGGAGAAGATATCCTCTTTGTCTCCGACCACAAGGAAAACCTGTTTAAAGACAGGAAGTTGATGTTTCCTTTACTGGCGCATGCCTGACGGCGCCGCACCGTCAGGCCGATCAGTTATAGGTCACCACGAAGGTCGCGCTGGCGTTCGCCTCGCCCGCTGTCACCGAAGGTTGGGTCTGGATATAACGGGCCTGATAGGCAAAACGGTAATTCGTCTGGCTACCCTTGCTTCCGGACCAGATCTGGCTCACCTGGTTTAGCGGCACCAGAGCGCCGCCGGCGGTGAGGATCTGCACGCCGAGCCCGGATGCGCCTTCAGGTTGGTCATCGATTTTAATCACCTCGTTGGCTGCCATGGCGCTGTCCGCCGTCGCGTTAAACTGCATAAACACGCTGCCGACATTTTCACACTCCGTCAGGTTGATGTTAAAGGGGATCGGGGCGGTAGTGCTGTTGAGTCCGGTAAACGCCGTTTTATTATGCCGCCCGAGGAAGACGTTAATATTTTTACTGTCGTCTGTAATCTTGCAGGTGGGCGATTTGATATGGATACAGAGCCCGCTGACGCTAAAACGCATCGCCTGCACGCCGCCCAGAAAAATATCGCCGAGGTAATCGTTAAGACAATACTCGCCTGGCGGTGGCAGGCCGCCGTTGTCGGCAATACGCCAGAAATAGATGGTCGGTTTTTTATTTTCCGCCTGAAATGCGCGCTGGCCGGAAAATACCGGCGCGGAAGGCCAGGCCGTGAACAGGGGATCGAAATTAATGCCATCCTGTTCCCCCATCTGAAAGCTGTAGCCGATGCCCGGCAGGCGGTCGATGCTATAGATATCCCCCGGCTTGCCGTTTCCCGCCGGGCCGACCCGGGAGCCGCCTATGCTCTGAAACCCGCCGGACTCGCTGCCGCTGCAGGCGATCTCCCAGCGCTCATTATTGGTGATTATCATCCCGCCGTAACTGTACAGCAGGGAGCCGACGGGGCGATTGCTGACGTCAAGGTTGATACTGGCCTGGCTGACGTTGACCGAATACTCGATAGTTTTACCACTCACCATCTGGCACGCCGCCGACGGCGAGGCGCAATAGCCCCAGGCCAGTAAGAGGGCTCCCCCTGATGCGATGATTTTTTTCATATTATTTCTCCTTTAATCCGGGACGGCAGACCTGGTGCGGCGTACCGCTGCTATCCTGCTGCGCCGCCTCGCCGTGGATGGCATAGTCCAACCGGCAGCGCTGCCCGCTGCGTTCCCCCCAGACTACCGAGACGCTACCGCGGACCTGCGGCACCCGGGCATACAGCAGCCCGCCCTGACCGACAGCGCCAATCGCCTGGTCGCTGTCGTCTAATACTTCCGCGCCCAGTGGCGGCGCCGCGCCATCGGACAGCGTGACGTGGGCAAACCACGGGTAGCCGGTGCGCGTGACAAATTTTACCTTCACCGCAGCGCCCGAATCGGGCACCACCGTCGTGCTGCTGGAAACGATCTCCACATGGTCGTTCATGCCCTGCGGATCGAGATCGAGCCAGTTATCGGTAAAGGGATCGAGGTAAGGGATAATCGTGAAACCCTGGCGATTAATCGGCTGTCCGAGGCGGTTCGCCACCCTGGCCCCCGCCGCGCCGGGCGCTTCCACAATCGCAAAGGTCTCACCCAGCTCGGGGGTGGCGGTCATTCCGCCCTGATGCGCCACCAGGGCACCCGATGCCCCCAGCGAATACTGCTGCTGATGTCGACCTGCGCTGGCGCTGGCATTCAGGTACGCATAATCCGTCCGCAGATTACCGTTGGCCCCCACGCTGGCTTCATGCGGGTTCTGCCGCGGCATGTCGTAGCTGGCTGTCAGGCCGTAGCTGAAGGCGTTTTTAGCGCCAGCGCTGCCGGTATAGCTGGACTGCAGCTGGCTGCCGTAGTTCTTATCGTGGTTAAAGCGGGTGGTCAGGCTGCCCGCCGGGCCGAACGTCAGCGAGAAAGAGGCCCCCACCACCTGATTATTGCGGTGATGTATATCCTGACTCTGCTGGGCGTACAGATAGTAATTGAGCCGACCATAACGATTGGCGTACCCCAGCTGATAGGAGCGCCAGCGGTGGTGGCGGACGTCCTCACTCCATATTCCGTTAAACGACAGACTGCCGCTACCTGCCTGCTGGGACAATGTCGCGCTGTAGCGCGTCATCTCCCGCCAGTCATTGGGATGACTGTCATGCTCCCAGGCGGCATCGCGAATGGATCGATAGTTGCCGTCGTTGCTGTGGCTCATCGACACCAGCATTCGCGTGTCAGAGGAGAAGGATTTTGATGCGGACACCCGCCAGCGATAGCCCTCCTGCCAGCCGCGTTCCCTGCCCCTGGCCGCAGAACGAGAAAGATCGACCGCCAGCGCCCCCCAGTAAGTGTTGAAGGCGCTGCCGACCAGCGTCGAGTAATAATTCGTCGTCGCGTTGGCCCCGGTGTAGCCGCTGACATAATCATTGAAGCCGTACTGCACCGTTGCTTCGCCAAATCCCGGCCGCCCGGCGATCCCGTTCTCATCCAGATAGCCCAGCGACAGGTCATAATAGACGGCGCCGGCCCGCACCAGACCAGGTAGCACAGCGTAAGGCACGGTAAAGGTGTCCTGACTGCCGTCCGCCTCATGGATCGTCACCTGTAAATCGCCGCCGGCGTTGGTGGGATAGAGATCGTCGAAGGTGAACTTACCCGGCGGAACCGTTGCCTCGTACAACAGGGCACCGTTCTGGGTGACCGTCACGCGAGCATTAGTGCGCGCCACCCCGCTGATCGACGGCGCAAAGCCGCGACGGGAGCCCGGCAGCATGCGGACATCGGTGGCCAGCCTGCCGCCGATAAAACTGACGCTGTCAAAGAAGGTCCCGTCGGTCCACCCCTGACCCAGCCGTAAGGTGGAAGCCCAGTTCACCAGACTTCTCTCTGCCCAGGTGGCGATGCTATCCCAATGCTTATCCCCGGCCTGAGCCTGGTAGCTGGACTGGTGATGTAACCGCCAGCCAAAGGCGCGCAGGCTGGCATCCAGGCCGAGGTAATGATGGCTGCTGCTATCCCCGTCGACGATGCTCTGATAGCTGTTGGCCTGATAGCGCAGCACCGCGGCGGGCACGCCGCTGTCTACCTTCTTCAGATTCACCGCCCCGCGATAAGGGGATTGCAGCAGCGCCTGGGGCATATTCACCCGCAGGACATTTTCTCCGCTGTCATACTCCCAGGCAATCGCCTTATCGATTTGCGCAAAGCGCAGGCAGGTGGCCGCCGCTGGCCATTGAGCGTCCTTCAGCTGCAGGGCGTCGAACAGCGAGGGCGAGATGCAGGGCTCGGGCTGGCCATCGTATTCCTGGATAACAAACGTCTCTTCCGCCATGTCCCGGCCATTCACCGAGAGGAGGCTGCGATACTGTCCGGGGTGCAGCGGATTACCGTATTGATATTTCTGGAGATCAATCGGCGCGGCGCCGTGCAAATGGGCACGGTTAAAACTAAACGCTTCTGCCGCCCATGCCTCTTGGCAGGGGAGGAGGAGCATTAACCCAAACTTGATCTCCCTGAGTTTCATAATAATGTCCTTACTGAGGATAATTATGATTCACTACCGCGCCGTAATCATTGATGGTGGTGAAGCTGAATCTCGCTGGCAGCATGTGCAGCGCGCCCCCTTTAGGCGTGATAACCAGCGAGGAAAAAGGGGCGACCATGCCAGCGGACTGTTTTTGTCCGTTAAGGGTGATGCTGTCGATGGTGATATAGCGCGATGAGGCATTACTCACCCGCAGACCACCGCCTGCGGGAGCCAGCGCCCAGCTCAGCGCTTTGTCCGGCGCTATTTTGTCCGCCGCCACGCCTGCCGGACGGTAAAACAGCTTGATGCGCGACCGTATCGCGAGTTGCAGATAATTGATTGCCGTGCCGTTTTTCGGCTCAGGCGGGATGTCCAGCAGATTGAACCAGAATAGCGATTCCCGATCCTGGGGCAGACGGCTGCCGTTGAACACCAGGCGCCAGCTTTGGCCTTTTCCCGGCTCAATGCGCACAATCGGCGGCAGCACAATAAACGGCGCCGAATCTTTTTCCGGTCGATTTTGCACGCGGCCATCGTCGACCCAGACCTGGGTCAGCGACGGCGTCTCCCCCACATTGGTGGCCCTGACCGCGATCTCTTTTTTGTCGCCGGGAAAAACGATCCGTGTGCCGTCAATAACCATGCTGGCGTCCGCCGAGGGTAAAATGCTGGAAAGCAGCCATGCCAGAACCATACGCCGCATATTCACCTCCTCCTTGCCGGGTGGATAAACGGCCCCTGATCGGGGCCGTGGACTGGGTTTACGGATAGACCACCGTAAAGTTGACGTAGGTCGCGACTTTTCCAGCCGTAGCGGCGTCGGTCGCATAGTAGCGGGCGTAGAAAGGCAGCGAAGCGGAACCATCCTGCTCAGCGACCGCCACCGGGATCACCGAAGGGCGGGCAACGGTGCCGTCCGCAGCAATCGTCGGGCTCTCCGCGAGGTTAATCGCCGTAAACCGGGTGTTCAGCAGCTCCACATCGACATTTTCTGCTTCCGTGCCGTCAGACAGAGTGTTTTTTAGTCGCCCCTCCGTGGAAACGAATTGATCCTTCTCGAAGTACACCGAGACATCGGATCCCGGGGTACAGCTCATCAGATCGATGGTGAAGGGAACGACGCCCGCCGTCTCGCCCGCGCTGCTGAGCGCCGAACGCTGGACCGTCGGCAGAGTCACCGTCTTGTCTTTATTCACTACCGTACAGGTATTTTCGATGACTTCACCATTAAAGGTGACTTTGCCATCAGCAGCCTGCGCCGCTACCGGAGAAAGCATCATCATCGCGACGAAAGATGCCGTTCCTTTGCTATATTTTTTCATAATCACTCCTCATCACCACGCTTATGGTAGGATCGTTCAGGAAATACCCCTGGCGTACTTTCTACGTACAATTTATTAATACTCAGCCTATTGGATTAGCCGGTTATCTTTTAACCCCTTCCTTGCACTGACATCCTACTCATTTCGTCATTTATTATTCAAACTCACCACCAGGACAGTTTCTTATTTTTATAGAATAGTCTTAAAGTCATGCGAATAAATAAAAACAAAAAACACAAATAAAAACACAACAACCTGAAAATTAAGAGAAATTTTTATTTTTTATTTCATTGAAAACATCTAAAAAATGCGATCTACCTATCTCACCCTGATTATCGCCATTATCCTCCTGCACCCTCCCCCCTGGATTCACACCGCAGGGAGTATGTTATTTTTGATCTTTAATACCTACAGTAAATTGTCGAATCAAGCAGGACAGCATGCACAGCTGTATTTATGCCAGGAGGTCATTATGTTGATCTGCATTACGGATTCAGAATATTTTAATATTGCGCTGAAGGCGTATATTAATGAGCCCCACAGCAAGCCTCTGGATATTAAAGAATTGATCTGTTACCCATTTAGCGGGCAGAGTGAGATGTTTTATACTTTTTTTGCGACCGATGCCGGTGCCCGGTTAAGCACCATCCTGATCGATTACAGCCGCGCCAGCATCGAAGTGCTGCAGGTCGCACTGAGCCTTAAAGCATTTAATCCCCTGCTCCGTATCTTTCTTTTTACCAGGCCTGGCTACACGCTGAGCGAACTGGAAAGCAGCCTGGCCATCGTGGTCGGCGCGGAGTTTATTACCTGCTTTGCCGGGCTCAGCGCGGCGCTGGCCCGCTGGCCGCTACGGTCATCCCCGCCGGCAAACAAACTTTATATCGCGATCCCGGACAGCTATAACCTGACCCGTAAGGAGACCTTTTTAATCAGCCTGCTGATGGGGGGGATGCCGTTGTGCCACGTGGCCAGCACCATGCAGCTCACGATCAAACGGATCTACTATTATCGTTCACGCGTGCTCAGCAAGCTGGCGGTAAAAAATAACGTGGAATTGGTCACTAAAGTTCAGGGAATGGTATTGCGCCACTATCGACAGGAGACTGGCCATGAAATCGTATCTCTACGCTAAAGATCGCCTCATGCTGATGATCCTGAGCTGGCTTAACGCCGACGAGACGCTCCCGTCTCGCCACGATTATCATCAGGCCGAGGCCCTGCTCTGCACGCTGCATATTCCCTATGTGCTGAAGCCCGACCTGGAACAGCTAAGGGCTACGCTGCAGCCGTTACTCACCACCGCCGGGCCGCAGGTCGGTGAGGTAAACGCATTTATAAGCGCCTTGCTAACGCTGTATACCCGACTCACCGAATATACCGCCGTTGAGCACTACCTGCTCTCCCGGCACCTCTGAGTGACATGCCGCCAGGGCAGGAAGACGCCGCGCGCCTCCTGCCCGTAAGGCATTACCTTGGGTTAGCAGACGGCTCGCCGCGCCGTGAGACGTAATTCCGATAGTCCTCGCCAACATAAATCTGCCGTGGCCGGTAGATGGTCAGCGGCGCCTGGTGCATCTCGTTCCAGTGCGCCACCCAGCCGACCGTCCGTCCGACGGCGGTGACCACCGCAAACATCGACGAAGGCAGATTCATCGCCTTGAGGATCACCGCGGTATAAAAATCCACGCTCGGCGACAGGCCATTTTCCACAAAGTAGGGGTCGGTCAGCGCCACGTCCTCAAGGGCCATCGCCACCTGCAGCAGACGGTCGGACATTCCTACCTCCGCCAGTACCCGATGGCTGGTTTCACGCAGGATATCGGCGCGCGGGTCGCGGTGACGGTAGCGTGAGTTGCCAAAACCGAGGCGGCGAAATGCCTGCGGGTCGCGTTTTGCCTGACGCAGAAACGCCGGAACCTGATCGACGCTTTCAATCTCTTCCAGCATCCGCATGCTCGACTCATTGGCGCCGCCGTGCATCGGTCCCCACAGCGACGCTAGCCCGGCGGCGACGCAGGCGAATAAGTTCGCCCCGGAGGAACCCGCCGCGCGCACCGTGGTGGTGGAGGCGCACTGCCCGTGATCGGCATGCAGGACCAGGATCTGGTTCATCGCCTGTTCGATGACCGGATTGAGGACGTACTTCTCGGCCGGGATAGCAAACAGCATCTGTAGGAAATTGCCGGCATAGGAGAGATCGTTGCGCGGATACGCGGCGGGTTGTTCAATGGTGTACTTGTAGCTCATGGCGGCGATAGTGGGCATTTTCGACAGCAGCCGCGTGGCGGCCAGCGCCCGGTGCTCCGGATTTTCCACATCCAGGACATCATGATAGAACGCCGCCAGCGCCCCCACCAGGGCACACATCAGCGCCATCGGGTGCGAATCGCGACGAAAGCCGCTGCACATGCGGGCTATCTGCTCATGCACCAGGGTATGGCGGGTGATGGTTTCGCGAAACGTTTGATAGCTGGCCTCATCCGGCGCGTCGCCCCGCAGCATAATGTACGCCACCTCGAGAAAATCACACTGGCGGGCCAGCTGGTCCACCGGATAGCCGCGGTGCAGCAGCACGCTGTTTTCCGTATCGATCCACGAGATCGCCGACTGGCATCCGGCGGTGTTGGCGAAGCCGGGGTCGTAGCTGCAGAATCCGGACTGATTCAGCTCGCGTATGTCGACCCCCACGTGGCCCCGGCTTCCCGGCACCTGCGGCAGGGTGATGGGCGTCGGTTGCCCGGCAATAGAAAGCGTTAACGGTGTGGTGCTCATCCTGTCAGTTCCCCCAGCAGCTTATCAGCGACCTGAAGTCATTCTTCAGGCGGAAAGACCAACATAACCAATGTGATGCAGCTTATTCATTGATGTCATCACTATAACGCTGACAAAGAGGATATTTTGCTGGCCTTCCCGGGGAAACAGGCCGTCTTTCCCCCCCCCACCGCTGGATAGCGGCACAAATCGCCAAGGATAAAGGCGATCAGCGCTGTCAAAATTTACGCTGAGTAAAGAAAGGATGAAGAGGAGCTACCATGAATTTTGTGCTGTCGATGACCCTCATCTGCATCGCTATCGCCTGGCTGATGATGAGCCTGCTGCCGGTGTAAACGCAGCGCTAACCGCCACGCCAGTGGCCTGGATAACGCCTCATTCAATGGATTTCCGCCGTGGTCTTCGCCTCTGAAGTTTCAACAGAGTCATACAAGAGGTGCTGGTTGCATATCAGGCTGTTGCGGTTTCCCGGCGAGGGGTAAGCTAAAGGCCCACGGTTAAGGAGGTGATATGTCTGGACTGATCAACCCACATGCGGCCCCGGAAGAAGCAGCCTATGCGCTGATAATTGAGCTCGTTCGCGCCCAGCGCGTGCCGCAATATGAAGGCGATATTTCCGGCCTGCTGGCGATGTACGACGAAGCCGTTAACCATTTTAAAGAGAAAGAGACCAAGCGTTAGGCGTGGGCGTCGTTGTGCGGGGAAAGGGTGACGCCTGCGGGAGACGCGCAGGCGTTGGCTGGATAACGGCTTGGGTCATCAGCTGCCGCGGTAGGTAGAGTATCCGTACTGACTGAGCAGCAGCGGGATATGCAGTTTTTGATTTTGCTTTGTGACATTGAAAATAACCGGAACCACCGGGAAGAACGTATTCATGTTTTGGCTTTTAAAATAGTCACCGGTTTTAAACGTCACTTTATACACCCCCGGCTCCATATTTTCCGCCTGCGGATAGAGCGATTTAATCCGCCCATCGGCATCCGTTTTGCCGGTGGCGATATGCTGCCAGCTCTCCCCTTGCTGCTTATCCAGCTCAATCTGCACCCCCGGCGAAGGGAGCCCGGTTTGCTGATTAAGAATGTGTACGCTGAGCGTGCCCTCTGGCGCCGCCAGCGCGCTGAAGCTGAGCAGGGAAATTACGGAGGCGATAACTAATTTCATAATCGTGACCTTTTGGGCAAGTGAAAGTGCCCTAACTATAGTCAGCGCGGCGGGGAAAAAAATTAAACTTTTTGTTATCAGATTGCGGTGATGGGGACTGTCTCCATACACAACACGCCAAACCGGTTTTGTCGTGAGAAGAGGAAGTGTCTTATGTGTAAGTAACCCCGTGCTCTGCGTAACAGGATACGGGGCACTTAAACTGTCAGAGAGGGGAAATAGAGTAGCTGGGGTCAAATATCACAAGGTTAAAGAATATACGCCGTGGCCTCTCCCCCCTCTAACAGAAACAGTGCTCACTGAAAATGGCCTGCCGTATTCGAAATAATCATTTAATATTATTTAAACGACTATTCCAGTGGAAGTAATCACCTGGCGCAGATATTAATTGTTATCATTGATTCTCTTGTCGCCACGCCTTCACCATCTCCTTTGTTACCTCTTTCTTGTAGCAAATGGGTGAATACCCACCCGCTTTGCTCCAGGCACTGCGGCCACCGCACGAGCTGCCGTTCCGCGCGGTATTGAAGGGACAGGCACAGGTGCCGGGGTAGGATGCGACAGAGTCATCAATAATTCTTTGCCTGACCTGATCATCGCTTAAGGAATTCAATTTGGCGATAGAAATATCTGATGCAAAGACAAACACAACAGCGAATACGGAGATGGTGACGAATTTGATGTTCATTTGGATCTTTCCAGGTCGAAGATGAACATCGAGGGTATGCTTTCAAAAAGCATTGAATATTGATCTTTAGCAACTGTCATTCGCGCCAGCTTAAAATGCGATACCTAGCCCCGGTAGCATAAATTAAAGTTATGAAGAGTGTTAGCCTGTTTATTATTTGCCTGCAAACATTTATTGCAGGAGGAAATATTTTTCAGAAAATGAAATTAATCAATAAGGCGACCAGATTACGGAAAATCGCTATCCAGGATAGTAACGTGTGAGACGCTAGCTCCATGACAATGACGCCATTTTTGCCGCCAGCGACACAAAGACGACACAGAGAGGAAAATAGTCTGGATGAAGATTGGTATAACGTTTTGATTCAAAATGGCACGCCCTACAGGATTCGAACCTGTGACCTACGGCTTAGAAGGCCGTTGCTCTATCCAGCTGAGCTAAGGGCGCCCTGAGAAGCGAGTGCTTCGCGGAGTGAAACGCCTGGAATTATACGGTCCACGTCGGTTGAGTCAATCCATTTTGCCAGGAAACTGCGGGGCTTATACGACGCTGGCGAAATATCCTCCGCCAACTGTACAAGAAGCATACCACCGGGGCTCTTACGCCAGTAAATCGACTGAGTGGCCAGGCGCAATACACCAATAACCATGCAATGAAAAGGGTCAAAAACCGGCTAAATTTGCCCCAGACAGGATAAAACATCAAACGAGGACTGACAGCGAGGCCGGCTTCTGACAAAATATCCTCATCCCCCTTTCGTAAAGATACAGATGGAATCCTCTCTCTGATGGCAGCAAAAATTATTGACGGTAAAACGATTGCGCAGCAGGTTCGCTCTGAGGTTGCGGAAAAAGTGAAGGCTCGCGTTGCGGCCGGAAAACGCGCCCCTGGGCTGGCCGTCGTGCTGGTCGGCAGCAACCCGGCCTCGCAGATTTATGTCGGCAGCAAGCGCAAAGCATGTGAAGAAGTGGGCTTCGTCTCCCGCTCTTACGATCTCCCGGAAACCACCAGCGAAGCCGAGCTGCTGGAGCTTATCGACACCCTGAATGCCGATAAGACCATCGACGGTATTCTGGTTCAGCTGCCCCTGCCGGCAGGGATCGATAACGTCAAAGTTCTCGAGCGCATCGCGCCGGATAAAGACGTCGACGGCTTCCATCCTTACAACGTTGGCCGCCTGTGCCAGCGGGCGCCGCGCCTGCGGCCGTGCACCCCGCGCGGTATCGTGACGCTGCTGGAGCGCTACAATATCGACACCTACGGCCTGAATGCGGTGGTCATTGGCGCGTCCAATATCGTCGGCCGCCCGATGAGCATGGAGCTGCTGCTGGCCGGCTGCACCACCACCGTCACCCACCGCTTTACCAAAAACCTGCGCCATCATGTCGAAAACGCCGACCTGCTGATCGTCGCGGTGGGTAAACCGGGCTTTATTCCTGGCGAATGGATCAAAGAAGGGGCGATTGTGGTCGATGTCGGCATTAACCGTCTGGAAAGCGGCAAAGTGGTCGGCGACGTGGTGTATGAAGATGCCGCTGAACGCGCATCCTACATCACCCCGGTGCCCGGCGGCGTTGGCCCGATGACCGTCGCCACCCTGATTCAGAACACGCTGCAGGCGTGCGAAGAGTACCACGACGTTGAGGAGGCCTGAGATGGCGACATTTTCCTTAGGAAAACACCCGCACGTTGAGCTGTGCGACCTGCTGAAGCTGGAAGGCTGGAGCGAAAGCGGCGCCCAGGCGAAGATCGCCATCGCCGACGGGCTGGTAAAAGTCGACGGCGCGGTGGAAACCCGCAAACGCTGCAAAATCGTCGCCGGTCAGACGGTGAGCTTTGAAGGCCAGAGCGTAACCGTCACGGCCTGACCGCGAAAAGGAAAACGCCCGCTTAAGCGGGCGTTTTTTTATGACTTACTTCCGGCGCCAGGTGGTGCCCTGCGGGCCATCTTCCAGCACGATCCCCATCTCGTTAAGACGATCGCGCGCCGCATCCGCCGCCGCCCAGTCTTTCGCTTTACGCGCGTCCAGACGCTGCTGGATAAGCGATTCAATTTCCGCCACTTCCGCGTCGTCAGCCCGCGCGCCGCTCTGCAGGAAGGCGTCCGGCTCCTGCTCCAGCAGCCCCAGCACCGACGCAAGCTTACGCAGGTGGGCCGCCATGGCGTTCGCCGCGGCCGCGTCCTCGGTTTTCAGGCGGTTTACTTCGCGCGCCATATCGAACAGCACCGAGTAGGCTTCCGGGGTGTTGAAGTCATCGTCCATCGCCTCGATAAAGCGTGCTTCGAAGGCTTCGCCGCCCGCCGCGTCGACGGATTTGTCCGTCCCGCGCAGCGCGGTGTACAGACGCTCCAGCGCCGAGCGCGCCTGCTTGAGGTTCTCTTCGCTGTAGTTCAGCTGGCTGCGATAGTGGCCAGACATCAGGAAGTAGCGAATCGTCTCCGCATCGTAATACTTCAGCACGTCGCGGACGGTAAAGAAGTTGCCCAGCGATTTCGACATCTTCTCGCGGTCAACCATCACCATGCCGGAGTGCATCCAGTAGTTAACGTACTCGCCGTCATGGGCGCAGGTGGACTGAGCGATTTCGTTTTCGTGATGCGGGAACATCAGATCGGAACCGCCGCCGTGGATGTCAAAATGGTTGCCCAGCTGTTTGCAGTTCATCGCCGAGCACTCGATATGCCAGCCCGGACGGCCCGCGCCCCACGGCGACGGCCAGCTTGGCTCGCCCTCTTTCGACATCTTCCACAGAACGAAGTCCATCGGGTTACGCTTGACGTCAACCACGTCGACGCGCGCCCCCGCCTGCAGCTGATCAAGATCCTGACGCGACAGCAAACCGTAGTTCGGGTCCGTCGGCACATCGAACATCACGTCGCCGTTATCCGCCACATAGGCATGGCCTTTGGCGATCAGCTGCTCGGTAATCTCGATGATTTCCGCAATATGATGCGTCGCGCGCGGCTCGCTGTCGGGACGCAAAATATTCAGGGCGTCAAAATCCTTGTGCATTTCGGCGATCATCCGATCGACCAGCGCGACAAAGCTTTCGCCGTTTTCATTAGCGCGCTTAATGATTTTGTCATCGATATCGGTGATATTGCGCACGTACTTCAGCTTATAGCCGAGAAAACGCAGATAACGCGCCACAACGTCAAAGGAGACGAAGGTACGCCCATGGCCGATGTGACAGAGATCGTAAACGGTAATACCACACACGTACATGCCGACTTCCCCGGCATGGATAGGTTTAAATTCCTCTTTCTGGCGCGTCAGTGTATTAAAAATTTTTAACATCGAAGATTCCGTGTAGACGTGTGTGGGTAATGAAGCCTCTATAATACCCATAATTCACACAGGAAGCAGCACACATTGCAAGGTGCATCGACCCCCGCGGTTATGCTATAACACCCCCCTATATCTCACCCGACACCGGGTGCTGGCACCACACTCATCGGAACAGGATGCAAAAATGGTTACTTTCCACACCAATCATGGCGATATCGTAATCAAAACGTTTGACGACAAAGCGCCGGAAACAGTTAAAAACTTCCTGGACTACTGCCGCGAAGATTTCTACGACAACACCATTTTCCACCGTGTTATCAACGGCTTCATGATTCAGGGCGGCGGTTTTGAACCTGGCATGAAACAAAAAGCGACCAAATCTCCGATTCAGAACGAAGCGAACAACGGTCTGAAAAACACCCGCGGCACGCTGGCGATGGCCCGTACTCAGGCGCCGCACTCTGCAACCGCGCAGTTCTTCATCAACGTGGTTGACAACGACTTCCTGAACTTCTCCGGCGAAAGCCTGCAGGGCTGGGGCTACTGCGTCTTCGCGGAAGTGGTTGAAGGCATGGACGTGGTTGATAAAATCAAAGCGGTTGCCACCGGCCGCAGCGGCATGCACCAGGATGTGCCGAAAGACGATGTGATCATCAAAAGCGTCACCGTCAGCGAGTAATTCGTGGCGACACTTTTTATTGCAGATTTGCACCTGCAAACAGAAGAACCGGCGATCACCGCCGGTTTTCTGCGTTTTTTACAGGGGGAAGCCCGTCAGGCGGACGCCCTGTATATCCTTGGCGATCTGTTCGAGGCATGGATCGGCGATGACGATCCGAACCCGTTGCATCAGCAAATCGCTACGGCAATCAAAGCCGTCGTCGACGCCGGCGTGCCCTGCTACTTCATTCACGGCAACCGCGATTTTCTCGTCGGCCAGCGCTTCGCCCGCCAGAGCGGGATGATCCTGCTCGCCGAAGAAGAGCGACTGGACCTCTATGGCCGTGAAGTCTTGATTATGCATGGCGACACGCTGTGCACCGATGACCCGGGCTATCTGGCGTTTCGCGCGAAAGTCCACACCCCGTGGATCCAGCGCCTGTTCCTGGCCCTGCCGCTGTTTATCCGCCGCCGTATCGCCGCCCGCATGCGCGCCGACAGCAAAGCCGCCAACAGCAGCAAATCAATGGAAATTATGGATGTGAATCCGCAGGCGGTGGTTGACGTGATGGAGCGGCATCACGTGCAGTGGCTGATCCACGGCCATACCCATCGCCCGGCGGTCCATGACCTGCAGGCCAACGGCCAGCCCGCATGGCGCGTGGTGCTTGGCGCCTGGCACAGCGAAGGATCGATGGTCAAGGTGACGCAGGACGACGTCGAACTGCTCTATTTTCCGTTCTAATTCCTGCGCGAGCATAATTCCGAAACCGCCTTTTGCCCGGGCGGAGGTATGCGCCTCCCGGCATTCCGCATGCTAGTCTTCCTCGACATCACTCTCAAGGAACGAGCATGAACAGGAAAAAGTGGAGCCCGCCGCTGATCTGGGGAATGATCCTCGCGCTCCTCAATCCGTTAGGGATAAGCTATATCGCCTTAATCGGCGTCGCTCTCGGCAACACGCTGACGTTTGTCTGGTGCGCCCTGCTGGCGTGGGCCATCTATTTCTATGCCATTTATTTGCTCTGCACCCGCCCTCACGAGAGCCGGTCAGTACAGATCTTTTTACTGATCATGGGCGCCCTGATGCTCCCCTGGGGGCTCGTGCTGCTTATCACCTGTATCATGAATGAGAGAAGTGTCGATAAGCCGCGATCGCCGTCCTCGATAAGCGAGACAAAAGACGGCTAACCATGCGCACGCAACCGTTTTCCTTGCCGGCAGTTCATGCTATTCTCTGTGGCCTCTAAAGCAGTGTGAAACACACCCACAGGAGTTTTAAGACGCATGTCTTCCCGCAATAATTCGGCGCGTATCGCCATCGTGATGGGGTCCAAAAGCGACTGGGCTACCATGCAGTTTACCGCAGAAATCCTTGATGCCCTGAACGTTCCGTACCATGTCGAAGTGGTCTCCGCCCATCGCACGCCCGATAAGCTGTTCAGCTTCGCTGAAAGCGCCGAAAGCCACGGTTATCAGGTGATTATTGCAGGGGCAGGCGGCGCGGCGCATCTGCCGGGCATGATTGCGGCGAAAACCCTGGTGCCGGTGCTCGGCGTACCGGTTCAGAGCGCGGCCTTAAGCGGTGTCGACAGCCTCTACTCCATTGTGCAGATGCCGCGCGGTATTCCGGTCGGTACCCTGGCCATCGGCAAAGCCGGGGCTGCAAACGCCGGTCTGCTCGCCGCGCAGATCCTCGCCCAGCATGATGCTGAACTCCACCAGCGCCTGAGCGCCTGGCGTCAGGCGCAAACCGATGAAGTGCTGGATAACCCGGACCCGCGGGGTGCGGCATGAAACAGGTATGCGTGCTCGGTAACGGCCAGTTAGGCCGTATGCTGCGCCAGGCCGGCGAGCCGCTGGGTATCGCCGTCTGGCCGGTGGGGCTGGAAGCCGATCCGGAAGCGGTGCCGTTCCAGCAGAGCGTCATCACCGCAGAAATTGAACGCTGGCCGGAAACCGCCCTCACCCGCGAGCTGGCCCGCCACCCGGCGTTCGTCAACCGCGACGTCTTCCCGATTATCGCCGATCGCCTGACGCAAAAGCAGCTGTTCGATAAGCTGGGCCTCGCCACTGCCCCGTGGCAGCTGCTGGCGGATAAAAGCGAGTGGCCGGCGGTGTTTGCCCGCCTTGGCGAACTGGCGATCGTTAAGCGTCGCGTCGGCGGCTACGACGGCCGCGGCCAGTGGCGTCTGCGGGAAAACGAGATCGATCAGCTACCGGACGATAACTACGGCGAGTGCATCGTCGAGCAGGGGATTAACTTCTCCGGCGAAGTGTCGCTGGTAGGCGCCCGCGCCCATGACGGCAGCACCGTCTTCTACCCGCTGACCCGCAACCTGCATCAGGACGGTATTCTGCGCGCCAGCGTCGCCTTCCCGCAGGCCAATGCCCGCCAGCAGGAGCAAGCGGAAAGCATGCTGACGGCGATCATGAACGAGCTGAACTACGTCGGCGTGATGGCGATGGAGTGCTTCGTCACCGCCGAGGGGCTGCTGATCAACGAGCTGGCGCCGCGCGTACACAACAGCGGCCACTGGACGCAAAATGGCGCCTCCATCAGCCAGTTTGAGCTGCATCTGCGAGCGATGACCGACCTTCCTCTGCCGCCGCCGGTGGTTAACAGCCCGTCGGTGATGATCAACCTGATCGGCACCGATCTCAATTACGACTGGCTGAAGCTGCCGCTGGTCCACCTGCACTGGTACGATAAAGAGGTGCGCCAGGGTCGTAAAGTCGGCCACCTGAACCTGACCGACAGCGATACAGACCGTCTGAGCGCGACGCTGGAAGCGTTGAAGCCGCTGCTGCCAGCGGAATACGCCAGCGGTATCGTCTGGGCGCAGGCGCAGCTCAGCTAAGCCCTTCGTGCCGGGGATTTGATCTATCCCCTTCCCCGGCACACCTTGAGGCGCGTACAATCCCCCCCTTGCTGTAAAGCCCATTTCTGTTTTGACTTCAGAGGATACCCCATGACCAATGGGACGGATTATCGCGCCATTCTCGCCAGCGATACGCCACTGATTGACGTGCGCGCCCCGGTGGAGTTTAGCCAAAGCGCGATGCCGGCGGCGATCAACCTGCCGCTGATGAATGATGAAGAACGCGCCGCGGTCGGCACCTGCTACAAGCGCCAGGGGCCGGAAGCGGCGCTGGCGCTCGGCCATAAGCTGGTCCAGGGCGACCTGCGCGCCAGCCGGATCCAGGCCTGGCTGGAAGCGTGCGCTCATTACCCGCACGGTTTCCTGTGCTGCGCTCGCGGCGGCCAGCGCTCGCATATCGTCCAGCAGTGGCTGAAAGAAGCTGGTGTGGATTACCCCCTGATCGTCGGCGGCTATAAAGCGCTGCGCCAGGCGGCGATCCAGGCCACCGACGCGCTGGTACAGCGACCGATCGTGCTGATTGGCGGCTGCACCGGCAACGGCAAAACCCAGCTGGTTTGCTCGCGCCCGGACGGTATCGATCTGGAAGGCCATGCCCACCACCGCGGCTCTTCGTTTGGCCGCACGCTACAGCCGCAGCATCCGCAGGCCACCTTTGAAAACCATCTGGCGGTTAGCCTGCTCAAAAAAGCCGAACAGCAGACGCGCTGGGTGCTGGAAGATGAAGGCCACATGATCGGCGCCAACCATCTGCCGGAGTGCCTGCGCATCCGCATGGCGCAATCGCCGCTGGCGGTGGTGGAAGATCCGTTTGACGTTCGCCTCGAACGGCTGCGCGAGGAGTATTTCGATCGCATGTATCGCGACTTTATCGCCGCCTATGGCGAAGAGAAAGGCTGGCAGGCATATGGCGAGTATCTGCATCACGGCCTGTTCGCCATCCGCCGTCGCCTGGGACTGCAGCGTTTTGCTCAGCTCACCGCCAGGCTTGATGAAGCGCTGCTTGAACAGCAGAGAACCGCCGACACCGAGGCGCACTTCGCCTGGCTGGTGCCGCTGCTGGAAGAATACTACGACCCGATGTATCGCTATCAGTTGGGGAAAAAAGCCGGGAAGATTATTTTTCGCGGCAACTGGCAGGAGGTCGCCGCCTGGCTGGCGGAGTAATCACACCCTCTCTTGTCCCGGCTTGCGGCGTAAACGCCTTAGCCGGGCTACGGGTCCGCAGACGGCGGTGAACCTGTAGCCCCGGTAAGCGCAGCGTCACCGGGGAATGGTTTCCGCTTAGAAGTCGTAGCGCAGACGCACCAGGTTCATATCGCCCAGGTTGTCGGTGCTGGAGGTAAACACGTGCTCGTAGTCAACGCGGAAACCATAATCCAGCTGGAAGCTGATCCCCAGACCGTTATCAATACGCTGGTAGTTACGGCCGTTCACATATTCCAGACGGTCGCCCATAAAGTACGGCTGAATAGATTTAACGGCATATTGATTGATCGGGAATTTATAGCCCGCAAAATATTCAATCCCCCAGGCGTCGCCGGCGAAGTAATTATGGACATCGGTTTTTTTGGTAGTGAGGAAGTTCTGATACCAGCCGCCGCCAAAGGAGAAAGTCCAGTTATCCGGGGTCCAGCTCAGCGCGGTACCGACGATGTTCTGGTCATAGGTTTTGCTGTCGGAACTTGACGGGTCGCGCATTTCGGCGCGGGTGTAGTTCCACGCGGTCCCCCAGGTCAGATCCTTCATGATGTGGTAGTCCGCGCCAACAGAACCGCCGCCTTTACGTTTATAGCGCAGACCATTACCCGGCAGGTATTCGCTGTCTTCGAACAGATAGGAGCCGTAAAGATCGACATCGCCAACGGTTTTCTTATATTTCAGCATATTACGTGAACGATAAGAGCCATCGTAATCGCCGTTAATACCGTTGCCTGGCGCCTGGGCAATCATATCGTAGTCCCAGATATCGGTTTTCACCCCGACCACATCATAGTAAATACTGTTTTGCTGACCGTAGGTTAACGTCCCCCAGGTATCGCTTTTCAGGCCGGTATACAGCATGCGGCGGGTGGTATTGTTCGCCCCTTCCGCGTAGTGATTATCCCAGTCGAACAGCGCCGGAATATTCACCCCCAGCTCGTAGTAGCTGATCCAGCTAATATCATCGAACAGATAGTAGTCCGCGGCGAAACGAAAGCGGGTGCCGCCGTCGAAACCGTTGCGCTTATAGGAGCCTTTATCCCCGTCGCCGGTCATCATATTGAACTGCGGGCGGATACTTCCGCCGACGGTAAAGTTAAGCCGGCTTAACGGATCCCCCGCCTGCGGATCCTGTTTTAGCAGGGTGATCTCCGCGTGGGCAGCCAATGACGTTAACGCTAATGCTGCGCCGATCGAGATCGCCAGCGTTTTTATTGTGTGTGCCATAGTTTTTCCTTGATTAATAAGCAACCTTATATTTTCCAGTTGAATATTAACCGCGAATCAGCACAGCGTGTTGCTGGGTTTTTAATGTTTCGTGCGCTTAAAAATCAATGATTTATCAATTTGTGCGCTTAAAATAAAAGCGCCGCCAAAAACGGCGGCGCATCATCAACATGTAATATTCTTACTGGCTAAACTGACGGAATAGCGCTTTTCCTTTTAATAAACGCAGCCCCAGCCCGCCGCCGCACAGGGATAACAACACCGCTCCCGTCAGCGGCAGCATCACCCACAGCCGCCAGTCCGGCGCCCAGGGAAAATCAAAGACTTTGGTCTGCAGCATCGCCAGCGCCACTTCGGCGCCTATCGCCGCCACCAGGCCGGAGACCAGCCCCAACAGGGCAAACTCCGCCCACAGCGTGGCGCGCAGCAGCGATTTCCCGGCCCCCAGCGTGCGCCAGACCACCAGCTCCTGATGACGCTGACGCATACCGACCTGCACCTGCGCCAGCAACAGCAGCACGCCGCAGGCCGTCACCAGGCCTACCATCACCTCCAGCGCCCGGCTGACCTGGGAGAGCACCTGGCCGACCTGGCGCAGGATAGCGCCAATATCCAGCAGACTGACGGTGGGAAACTCGCGGTTCAGCTGGGTCAACATCGCGGGACCGTTATCCCAGCGGAAGCTGGTGAGCCAGCTCTGCGGCTGCCCGTCCAGCGCCCCGGTGGGGAAAATAAAGAAGAAGTTTGGCCGCAGGCTCTCCCAGTCGACTTTGCGCACGCTGCTCACCTTCGCGCTGAACTCCTGCGTATCGCCGTTAAAGGTCACCGTATCGCCGATTGTCACTCCCAATCGCTGCGCCAGCCCCTCCTCAATCGATACCTCGCCCTGCTTCGGCGGCCAGCTGCCGGCCACCAGCGGATTATGATCCGGACGCTGTTCGCTCCAGGTGAGATTAAGCTCGCGATTCAGCGCTTCGTCTTTATTCCCGTCCGTGGACTGGCCGTTGATCTGCGTCAGACGAGCCCGGACGATCGGATAGAATTCCGCCGCCCGCGTCTGATGTTCGGCGAGGAAGGTCTTCACCGGCATTATCTGCTCAGGGGCGATATTGATCAGGAAGTAGTTCGGGCTCTCCGGGGGCAGCTGCTGCTGCCAGCGGTCGAGCAGATCGCCGCGCAGCACCAGCAGGAGCGCCAGCAGCATAAATGACAGGGAAAACGCCGCCAGCTGGCTGAGGGTCGACCACGGCTGGCGCAGCAGGCGATTCACCGCCAGACGCAGCGGCAAGGCGCTGAGCGTCAGGCGTTTGAGCAGCCACAGCAATCCCCAGCCCACCAGGCCGCACAGCAGCGCCAGCACCACCGCCCCGGCCAGCACTGACCACAGCAGCGGACTGCCGCCCATCAGCCACGCCAGCAGGCCCACCACCACGGCGCTGACCGTCGGGATCCAGATTTTTAACGGCCAGACGCTGGCCACCACGTCCTGGCGCAGCACTCGCAGCGGCAGGGTCGCCAGCAGCAGCCGATACGGCCGCAGGCCCACCAGCAGGGAAATCACGCCGGTCGCGCCCACCGCCCACAGCCACGGCCAGCCGCTGGCCGGCGGGAGCGCGGCGGGCAGAACCGGTTTGAGCACCAGCAGCAGCAGGCGCTCCAGCGCCAGCCCCGCCACCCCGCCGGTTATCACCGACAGCGCCAGCAGCAGCAGCCACTGACCGACAATCAGCTTGCGCAGCTGCGCCCGTCCGGCGCCCAGCGTCTTGAGTATGGCGACCAGATCGTAGCGGCTGCGGCAGTAGTGGCCCATCGCCACGGCCACCGCCGCGACGGCCAGCAGCAGCGTCAACAGCGCGGATAACAACAGGAATTGCTGCGAGCGTTCGAGGGATTTGCCCAGTGCGCTGTCGTCCTGTTCAAGACCAATCCAGCGATGCTCCGGGCCGAGTTTCGGCAGCAGCCACTGCTCATAACGGGCCAGCTGTTCAGCGTCGCCGGCGAACTTATAACGCCATGCGACGCGACTGCCGGGCTGCACGGCGCCGGTCTTTGCCACGTCGGCCATATTCATCATCAGCCGCGGCGCCATCTGGAAGGGGTTAAACCCCGCATCCGGCTCCTGAATCACTTCCCCGGCAATGCGCAGCGTGGCGTCGCCAACGTCAATCGTATCGCCGGTTTTCAGGTTCAGCAGCGCCATCAGCCTTGGCGCCAGCAGGACGCTGCCCGCCCGGGGCTTCAGCCCCGGCGGCTGCGTCTCGAGAGTGCCATACAGCGGATAGCGGTCATCCACTGCCTTGACGTCCGCCAGCTGCGGCGTATCGCCCGCAAAGGTCATGGTGGCGAAGCTCAGCTGTTCGCCGACACTCAGCCCTGACTTCCGCGCTTGCGCGATCCACTCAGCGGGCACCTCGCGCGAACTGCGCAGCGTCCGGTCGCCCGCCATAAACTCACGGCTTTGCTGGCTGAGGCCTTTCTCCATTCGATCGCTTATCGACCCCAGGGCCAGCACGCAGGCCACGGCGAGGCTTAACGCCAGCCAGACGATCAGCAGCGACGGCGAGCGCCATTCGCGCCAGAACCAGCGGGCGATCATGCTTCCTCCCGCAGCTGGCCATCCACCAGGCGCAGACGGCGGTCGCAGCGCGCCGCCAGCAGCGGATCGTGAGTGACGAGGATCAGGGTGGTGCCGTGTTCGCGATTAAGCGAGAACAGCAGATCGGCAATTTTGTCCCCGGTCTGGCGATCGAGGTTGCCGGTGGGCTCATCGGCGAACAGAATGGCCGGACGCCCATTGAAGGCCCGGGCCAGCGCCACCCGCTGCTGTTCGCCGCCGGAGAGCTGCGCCGGCAGGTGGTGCAGGCGTTTGCCAAGCCCCAGCTGCTCAAGCAGCGCCCGGGCATCGCCCCGGCTCTGGCTATCGCTGGCGCCGCGCAGCAGCGCCGGCAGCTCGACGTTCTCCAGGGCGTTGAGCGTTGGGATCAGCATAAACGACTGAAATACAAAACCGACGTGCTGCGCCCGCAGCGCCGCCCGCGCCTCCTCATCCATCCGATGCAGCGGTTTGCCCAGCATCGATACTTCCCCGCTGCTGCCATCGTCCAGGCCGGCGAGGATCGCCAACAGGGTCGATTTACCGGAGCCCGACTCGCCGATCAGGGCGATGGTCTGCCGCGGTTTGACAACCAGCTCAACTCCGGTAAGGATGGTGAGCTGATGCTCCCCCTGACCGACGGACTTCTTAAGATGATGAACTTCAAGTATGTTTTCCGCTGGCATGTGCCTTTCCTGTTTTTGTTCCTGTTTACCTGCCGCGCGATGGCGGCGGACACGCTGCTGATCCTCGGCGACAGCCTGAGCGCTGGCTATCGGATGGCGGCCAACGCCGCGTGGCCTGCGCTGCTCAATGAGAAGTGGCAGGCGAAAACGCCGGTGGTGAACGCCAGCATCAGCGGCGATACCTCCCAGCAGGGACTGTCCCGTCTGCCAGCGCTGCTTAAGCAGCATCAGCCGCGCTGGGTGCTGGTTGAGCTCGGCGGCAACGACGGGCTGCGCGGCTTTCCGCCGCAGCAGACCGAGCAGACGCTGCGCACCATCATTCAGACGATCAAAGCGGCCAACGCCGAACCGCTGCTGATGCAAATTCACCTGCCGGCGAACTATGGCCGCCGCTATAATGAAGCCTTCGGCGCGATTTACCCGGCCCTGGCCAAAGAGTTCGCTATTCCTCTCCTGCCCTTTTTTATGGAGGAGGTGTATCTGAAACCCCAGTGGATGCAGGACGACGGCATTCACCCGAATCGCGACGCGCAGCCGTTTATCGCCGACTGGATGGCGAACCGGCTGGCTCCCTTAGTTAATCATGACTCCTGAACGCCAGGGGTCGCTGACAGGTAAAGTTATGCAAAAAACGGTTTTAGTGACAGGCTGTTCCAGCGGAATTGGTCTGGAAAGCGCGCTGGATTTAACCCGCGAGGGCTTTCGCGTGCTGGCGGCCTGCCGCAAAGCGGAGGACGTGGCGCGAATGCAGGAGCTGGGGCTAACCGGTATTTTGCTCGATCTGGACGACCCGCAGAGCGTGGAGCGCGCGGCGGCGGAGGTGCTTGCGCTGACCGATAATCGTCTCTACGGCCTGTTCAATAACGCCGGATACGGCGTCTATGGCCCGCTGAACACCATCAGCCGCCAGCAGATGGAACAGCAGTTTTCCGCCAACTTTTTTGGCGCCCATCAGCTCACCATGCTGCTGCTGCCGGCGATGACCCCGCACGGCGAAGGGCGCATCGTGATGACCTCCTCGGTGATGGGGCTTATCGCCAGCCCCGGCCGTGGGGCCTACGCCGCCAGCAAATATGCCCTTGAGGCATGGTCCGATGCGCTGCGCATGGAGCTGCGCCACAGCGGTATTCAGGTCAGCCTGATTGAACCGGGCCCGATCCGCACCCGCTTTACCGATAACGTCAATCAGACGCAAAGCGACAAGCCCGTTGAAAACCCGGGCATCGCCGCCCGTTTTACCCTCGGGCCGGAGGCGGTGGTGGAAAAAGTGCGCCACGCTTTTACCAGCGATAAGCCGAAGTTGCGCTACCCGGTCACCCTGGTCACCCACGCGGTGGCGCTGCTCAAACGCCTGCTGCCAGCCCGCGCGATGGACAAAATTATCCACGGCTGAGTTGAAGCGCGGAATGCCGCCCCCATGTAAAACAGAAATCGACTAACGAGAAATGCCCATGTCCGAACAGAATATTGTCAACATTAGCGAAGCGAACCTGCAGCAGACGCTACAGCAGTCTATGAACGTCCCGGTGCTGTTTTACTTCTGGTCTGCCCGCAGCCAGCACTGCGAACAGCTGACCCCGGTTCTTGAGCGTCTGGCCGCGCAATACAATGGCCAGTTTACGCTGGCGAAGGTCGATTGCGACGCTGAGCAGATGCTCGCTTCACAGTTTGGTCTGCGCGCCATCCCTACGGTTTATCTGTTCCAGAACGGCCAGCCGGTGGACGGTTTTGAAGGCCCGCAGCCGGAAGAAGCGATCCGCGCCCTGCTGGATAAAGTCCTGCCCCGCGAAGAGGAGCTGAAAGCTCAGCAGGCGCTGGCCCTGATGCAGGAAGAAAAATACGCCGATGCCCTGCCGCTGCTGAAGGAAGCCTGGCAGCTGTCGAATCAGGAGAGCCAGATTGGCCTGCTGCTGGCGGAAACGCTGATTGCCCTGCACCGTTCCGATGAAGCGGAAAGCGTGCTGAAAACCATCCCGCTGCAGGATCAGGATACCCACTATCAGGGTCTGGTGGCGCAGATTGAGCTGCTCAAACAGGCCGCCGACACGCCGGAAATCCAGCAGCTGCAGCAGCAGGTGGAACAGAATCCGGAGGATGCGCTGCTGGCCTCCCAGCTGGCACTACAGCTGCATCAGGTCGGGCGTAACGAAGAAGCGCTGGCGCTGCTGTTCAGCCATCTGCAGAAGGATTTAGGCGCCGGCGACGGCCAGGCGCGCAAGATGCTGCAGGAGATCCTCGCCGCCCTCGGTACCGGCGATGCGCTGGCCGCCAAATACCGCCGTCAGCTCTATTCGCTGCTGTACTAATTCGTTGCCTGCCCCGGATAGCGCTGCGCTATCCGGGCTATGCGAACGAGGCGCAACGCAGCCTTAGTAACCCGGGATCGTTCACGGGCGTTTTTTCAGCTGCGTCACCACCAGCTGATGGCGGGCGTTGAAGAACTTCCGGTAGGTCAGATAGCCGGCGATAATCGTCGACAGGCTGGCGGTCGACAGCAGCATAAAAGTTACCATGATCTGGTACTTAATCGCCTTCACCGGGTCAATACCGGCAAAAATTAGTCCCGACATCATCCCTGGCAAACTCACCAGGCCGACCGTTTTCGCTGAATCGACGGTGGGAATCAATGACGCGCGGATGCTGTCGCGGATCAGCCGCGCCGAGGCCATCTTCGGCGTCGCGCCGAGGCTGAGCTTCTCCTGAATCTGCTGCTGCTCGCTGCTGAAGCGCTGGCCCATATTGTTGTAGCACAGCCCCACCGCCACCATGGCGTTCCCGGCCACCATCCCGGCAATCGGAATCACCTGCATCGGCACGAAGGCTATCGATCCAGAGAACACCAGCACCGCCAGCGTCAGCCCGGCGCCGGTGGTGATGGCGATAAATGACGAGACAAACGCCTTATCGATATATTTACTGCGCTTTTTGGCATTCCACGCCGCGTTAAAGCAGATAAACAGCACCATCAACAGCGTCAGAACCGCATGGTTGACGTTAAAGATATATTTCAGCACATAGCCGACGATAATCAGCTGCACGATCGCCCGGCAGATGCTCCAGAGAATATCTTTTTCCAGCGCCAGCTTTTCCCGATAGCTCACCAGAATAGCGATCAGCACCAGCACCATCGACAGCGCCAGCGATTCGTTCGTAATGTTATGCCCGTTCATGCTGTGCCTCCTGCATGTTTCCGCCGGCAGGTTGCAGCGTAATTACTTCATCGGCATGCGAAATTTCATTGCGATCGTGGGTGACCCATAGAACAGCGACCTGTTTTTCCGTCGCGTAGCCATGAATAATGTCATTCACATTCTGTTTATTACTGTCATCCAGCGCGCTGGTAATTTCGTCCAGCAGCAGCACGCGCGGCAGAAATTGTAAATTGCGGATCAGCGATACGCGCTGCTTTTCACCGCCCGACAGTTCGTTAATCGATTTTTCCAGCATATTTTCGCCAAGACCAAAGCGCTGCAGATCGGCCACCAGCGCCTGCGGATCCGGTTGTTTATTACGGATCTGCCACGGAAAAATCAGGTTATCGTAAACCGAATCCCCGAACAGCGCCGGCGTCTGCGCACAATAAGAGACCTGCTGGCGATACCTTTCCGGCGACAGCGTCGCGACATCGGCATCGTCGAAAAACAGACGTCCGGAGGTCGGGCTGAGCAGCGAGGCGATAATTTTCAGCAAGGTGCTTTTCCCGCAGCCGGAAGGCCCGGTAATCAACTTGAATTCCCCGGGTCTGAGCTGAAGGTTGATATTATGTAAAATAACTGCGTCGTCGGTCTTAAATCCCACATCCTCGAGACGCAAAAGCGCGTTATTTTCCTTCATGAGTCTTCCTGATTATTTTCTGAAACACCGCTAGTTTACCCCACTTTCCTTTCTCCAGGATGAGGAGAAAGATATACTCAATTTAAACATGCGCTATTTCCTTGTAGCGCCCCACCAGGCAACAAGACAGGAGGTTTTTGATGCTGATTTTTATTCCTATCCTTATTTTCGTCGCGCTGGTCATTGTGGCCGCGGCGGTGAAAATCGTCCCGCAGGGCTACCAGTGGACGGTGGAGCGCTTCGGGCGTTTTACCCAGACGCTGCAGCCGGGATTAAGCTTAGTCGTGCCGTTTATGGACCGCATCGGCCGCAAAGTGAACATGATGGAGCAGGTGCTCGACATCCCGTCACAGGAGGTGATCTCCCGGGATAACGCCAACGTCACTATCGACGCCGTTTGCTTTATTCAGGTGGTTGACGCGCCGAAGGCCGCCTACGAGGTCAGCAATCTTGAGCAGGCGATCGTCAACCTGACGATGACCAACATCCGTACCGTGCTCGGCTCGATGGAGCTGGACGAAATGCTCTCCCAGCGTGACAGCATTAACACCCGCCTGCTGCATATCGTTGACGACGCCACCAACCCGTGGGGGGTGAAAATCACCCGCGTCGAAATTCGCGACGTTCGCCCACCGGCGGAACTTATCGCCTCGATGAACGCCCAGATGAAAGCCGAACGAACCAAGCGCGCTTATATTCTCGAGGCCGAAGGGGTGCGTCAGGCGGAAATACTGAAAGCGGAAGGGGAAAAGCAGTCGCAGATCCTCAAGGCGGAGGGCGAGCGGCAGTCCGCGTTCCTGCAGGCGGAGGCCCGCGAGCGTTCCGCTGAAGCGGAAGCCCGCGCCACCCAGATGGTCTCCTCGGCGATCGCCTCAGGCGATATTCAGGCGATCAACTACTTCGTGGCGCAGAAATACACCGATGCGCTGCAGCAGATTGGCGCCGCCAACAACAGTAAAGTGGTGCTGATGCCGCTGGACGCCAGCAGCCTGATGGGATCGATCGCCGGGATCAGCGAGCTGATCAAAGAAGGCGCTGGCGATCGGAAAAAATCATGATCGACCTGATCCTCGCCCACCCCCATATGTTCTGGCTAAGCCTCGGCGGGCTGCTGCTGGCGGCCGAGATGCTGGGCGGCAGCGGATACCTGCTATGGAGCGGCGTCGCCGGCGTGGTGACCGGCGCCCTGACCTGGCTCCTGCCGCTGAGCTGGGAATGGCAAGGCACGCTGTTTGCCGTCCTCACTCTGCTGGCGGCGTGGCTGTGGTCGAAGTGGCTGCGCAAGCGCGTCAAACTGCAGCGTCCTGCCGATGCTCAACTCAACCAGCGCGGGCTACAGCTGATTGGCCGCCGTCTGACGCTGGATACCCCGCTGGTAAACGGCCGCGGCCACGTGCGCGTGGGCGACAGCTCCTGGCCGGTGATGGCTGACGAAGACCTCGCGGCGGGCAGCAAGGTCGAAGTGGTCGCCGTGGAAGGGATTACGCTGCGGATCAGACCCGTTGTTCGTTAAGCCTGCGCCTTGCGATGACAACAGCCGGAAAGATTATCGATAATCGGGCACTCCGCGCTGTCGTCGCCGGGGCAGGATTCAGCCAGCGCCAGCAGGTGCGCGCGCATATTTTGCAGCTCGCGGATATGGTTCTCGATATCCGCCACTTTCTCCAGCGTGCGTTTTTTCACATCGGCGCTGTGCCGTGACGGGTCGTTGAATAGCGCCACCAGCTCGCGGCACTCTTCCAGATTAAACCCCACCTGCCGCGCCTGGCGCAGCAGCGTCAGCTCATCGAGATGCTGCTGACCGTAGGTGCGGTAGCCGTTTTCGCTCCGCAACGGCGGCGTCACCAGCCCCTTCTCTTCGTAAAAACGAATCGCTTTGCTGGTTAAGCCGGTTTTTTTCGCCACATCGCTGATATTCATTTTTTCTCCTTGACCTTCCCCTTGCTGGAAGGTTTAACCTTCTTAATACTCGATGAAAGAGTGGTTCTGGTCAATCGTTGACCGGAAAATTATTCAGGAGTTATTTATGTCTAACACTATCGACCTGACGCTGGATGGCCTCTCCTGTGGCCACTGCGTTAAACGCGTGAAAGAGAGTCTGGAGCAGCGTCCTGACGTTGAGCAAGCGGAAGTCACCCTCACTGAAGCCCATGTGACGGGCAGCGCCAGCGCACAAGCGCTGATTGAAACCGTTAAACAAGCCGGATACGGCGCGGAGCTCAGCCACCCAAAGGCTAAACCGCTGGCAGAATCATCAATCCCGTCGGAAGCACTGACAGCGGCCACTCCTGAGCTTCCGGCAGCCCATGACGAAGATGACAGTCAACAGCTGCTGATCAACGGCATGAGCTGCGCCAGCTGCGTCTCCCGGGTACAGAACGCGCTTGCCGCGGTGCCGGGCGTCTCACAGGCACGGGTTAACCTGGCGGAACGCACGGCGCTGGTGATGGGCAGTGCGTCCGCCGCAGAATTAGTGCAGGCGGTGGAGAAAGCGGGCTACGGCGCGGAGGCGATCGAGGACGATCTGGAACGCCGCGAACGGCAGCAGGAAACCGCCATCGCCACCATGAAACGTTTTCGCTGGCAGGCGATTGTCGCCCTGCTGGTCGGCGTGCCGGTGATGGTCTGGGGCATGATCGGCGATAACATGATGGTCAGCGACGACAACCGTTCGCTGTGGCTGGTCATCGGCCTCGTCACCCTGGCGGTAATGGTCTTCGCCGGCGGCCACTTCTACCGTAGCGCGTGGAAAAGCCTGAAAAACGGCACTGCCACCATGGATACGCTGGTGGCGCTCGGTACCGGCGTCGCCTGGCTGTACTCGATGAGCGTCAACCTGTGGCCACAGTGGTTCCCGATGGAAGCCCGCCATCTCTATTACGAAGCCAGCGCAATGATTATCGGCCTGATTAACCTCGGCCATATGCTGGAGGCCCGCGCCCGCCAGCGCTCCTCAAAAGCACTGGAGAAACTGCTCGACCTGACGCCGCCTTCGGCGCGGGTCGTCACGCCCGAGGGCGAGAAAGATCTGCCGCTCGCTGAAGTTCAGGCCGGCATGACGCTGCGCCTGACGACCGGCGACCGCGTCCCGGTCGACGGCGTGATAAGCCAGGGGGAAGCCTGGTTTGATGAAGCGATGCTCACCGGCGAACCGGTACCGCAGCAAAAAGGCGATGGCGACGCCATTCACGCCGGCACCGTAGTGCAGGACGGCAGCGTGCTGTTCACCGCCAGCGCCGTCGGCAGCCAGACCACGCTGGCGCGTATTATCCGCATGGTGCGCCAGGCGCAGAGCAGCAAGCCGGAGATCGGCCAGCTGGCGGATAAAATCTCCGCGGTGTTTGTCCAGGCGGTGGTCGCCATTGCGCTGATTAGCGCTGCGATCTGGTACTTCTTCGGCCCGGCGCCGCAGATCGTCTATACCCTGGTGATCGCCACCACGGTACTGATTATCGCCTGTCCGTGCGCCTTAGGCCTGGCGACGCCGATGTCGATTATCTCCGGCGTTGGCCGGGCGGCGGAGTACGGCGTACTGGTGCGCGACGCCGATGCTCTGCAGCGCGCCAGTGAACTCGACACCCTGGTATTCGATAAAACCGGCACCCTGACCGAAGGCAAGCCGCAGGTGGTGGCGGTGAAAACTTTCGCAGACGTTGATGAGATGACCGCGCTGCGTCTTGCCGCCGCGCTCGAGCAGGGTTCAAGCCATCCGCTGGCGCGAGCGATCCTTGATAAAGCCGGAGACAGCCCGTTGCCGGAAGTGAGCGGCTTCCGCACCCTGCGCGGCCTGGGCGTCAGCGGCGAAGCGGAAGGCCATCGCCTGCTGCTCGGTAACCAGGCGCTGCTCAACGAGCAACATATCGCCACCGGCGATATAGAAAGCGAGATGATGGCGCAGGCCTCGCGCGGGGCTACGCCGGTGCTGCTGGCGGTAGATGGTCAGGCGGCCGCGCTGTTCGCCATCCGTGACCCGCTACGCGAAGACAGCGTCGACGCTCTGGCGCGCCTGCATCGTCAGGGCTACCGCCTGGTGATGCTCACCGGGGATAACCCCACTACCGCGAATGCTATCGCCAAAGAAGCCGGCATTGATGAGGTGATTGCCGGCGTGCTGCCGGACGGTAAAGCCGACGCCATTAAGCGTCTGCAGAGCCAGGGGCACAAAGTGGCGATGGTGGGCGATGGGATTAACGACGCCCCGGCGCTGGCGCAGGCGGATGTCGGGATCGCCATGGGCGGCGGCAGCGATGTCGCCATTGAAACGGCGGCGATCACCCTGATGCGCCATAGTCTTCACGGCGTGGCCGATGCGCTGGCGATTTCGAAGGCGACCTTACGCAATATGAAGCAGAACCTGCTGGGGGCCTTTGTTTACAACTCGCTGGGCATCCCGATTGCCGCCGGGATCCTCTGGCCGCTGACCGGCACGTTGCTCAATCCGGTGGTCGCCGGCGCGGCGATGGCGCTGTCGTCGATTACCGTGGTGAGTAACGCTAACCGCCTGCTGCGCTTTAAACCAAAAGCGTAAGCGCTGTCCAGGAAAGCGGGCGCTGACAGGGTCGGCGCCCGCTTTTTTACCGGGACAAGAAAAGCCCGCCGGAAGGGTGACGTGTATCACCATATGCGCTAGCATGAATGCCTCACACTTCGGAGCGCGTATGGGCCTGTTAAACCGGATAAAAATGCTGTGGCGAGCCGCCGTCGGCTCGTCTTATTCCTGGCCTGCGATGGATATCGTCCTGCCCGGCGAACGCTATCTGCACCTCGTCGGCAGCATCCATATGGGCACCCGCGATATGGCGCCGCCGCCAGCGAAGCTGCTGAAAAAAATACGCCAGGCCGATGCGTTAATCGTTGAGGCCGATATCAGCGGCAATGAAACCCCGTTTAGCCATCTCCCCGCTTATCCGCCGCTGGCGGAGCGCCTGAGCGACGCGCAGCTGAGCGAGCTACAGACGCGAGCCGGTGAACTCGGCCTGTCGGTCGCGCTATTCGACAGCCAGCCGCTGTGGCAGGTGGCGATGGTTCTGCAGGCCACCCAGGCGCAGAAGCTGGGGCTGCGGCCGGATTACGGTATCGATTATCAGTTGCTGATGGCCGCCCGCGAGAGCAACATAGCGGTGATGGAGCTGGAAGGCGCCGACAGCCAGATCGCGCTGCTGCGCGACCTGCCCGATGGCGGAATGGCGCTGCTGGAGGATACGCTGACCCACTGGCGCACCAACGCCCGTTTACTGCAGGTCATGATCGGCTGGTGGCTGGAGCAACCGCCGTCGCGCGGCGCGGTATCGCTGCCGACGACCTTCAGCCAGTCGTTATATGATGTGCTGATGCACCAGCGCAATCTCGCCTGGCGCGAGACGCTGCTGGCCCTGCCGCCGGGGCGCTACGTGGTCGCCGTCGGCGCGCTGCATCTGTATGGCGAAGGGAATCTGCCGGATATGCTGACATAAAAAAATGGCCAATATTGCTATTGGCCCGTCAAAGAGGAATTTCATCATTATTATTATCCCGGGATTTGCATCCCGGATCGTCTGATTGTCGCTCAAAGTGACCATCACTGCCAACACTATTGCGCAAGATGGTACTATTTTTTAGACAACCTGCGGGCGTATTCTGACGTCACGCAAAACCGGTTGGTAAGAAGGATAGCTATGACTCCCGCCGTTAAATTACTCGAAAAAAACAAAATCCCCTTTCAGATCCACAGTTACGATCACGATCCCAATGAGACCAACTTCGGTGATGAAGTGGTGCGCAAGCTCGGCCTCAATGCCGACCAGGTTTACAAGACCCTGCTGGTCGCCATAAATGGCGATATGAAGCATCTGGCGGTCGCCGTCACCCCGGTCGCCGGGCAGCTGGATTTGAAGAAAGTGGCGAAAGCGCTGGGCGCCAAGAAAGTCGACATGGCCGACCCGATGGTGGCGCAGCGTATCACCGGCTATCTGGTGGGCGGTATCAGTCCGCTGGGGCAGAAGAAGCGCCTGCCGACGGTGATTGACGCCCCGGCGCAGGAATTTGCCACCATTTACATTTCCGGCGGCAAACGCGGGCTGGATATTGAGCTGGCGGCCAGCGATCTGGCGCAGCTGCTGGATGCGAAGTTCGCCGATATCGCCCGCCGCGATTGATGACGCGCCCCGTGCCCGGTAAGCGCAGCGCCACCGGGAAAGCGCCCGGATAGCGACGCAGCGCGCTTTATCCGGGCTTCCCCTCAGGGTTACTGCCAGCTCACCTCGCCTTTCGGCTCATAGGCGGCGGCATCCAGCGGCGAGTTCTTCTCGATATACTCTTTCAGCACTTCGGCATCGATAAAGCCGGTATTCACATACCCGGGTTTATCGGCGATGTTCGGATAGCCATCGCCGCCGGTGGCGTTAAAGCTCAGCGTCGCCATCCGGTAGGTCTTCGCCGGATCCACCGGTTCGCCTTTGATTTTCAGATCGTTCAACTTGCCGTCTTTGGCCACAAAGCTGACGTTCGCAAACTGCGGATAGGCGCCGGAATCCGGCTTCATCTGCGCGACGGCGGTCAGGTAATCCACCACCTCTTTGCCGCTCATATCGACATAGGTCAGCACATTGCCGAACGGCTGGACCTTCATCACATCCTTGTAGGTGATATCGCCCGCCTCGATGGAGTCGCGGATCCCGCCGCCGCTCATCACCGCGAAATCCGCGTTACTGCGCGCCATCTGCGCCGCCAGCAGCAGGTGGCCCATATTGGTCTGTACGAAGCGCACTTTACTGCGATCGCCCTCCAGATGACCATTCACGCTGCCGATCTTGACCTGCAGTTGCGCCTTACCTTTGTTCTGGAACGGCGTCAGCAGCGACATCATCTGCGGGTTCTCCGCGATCTGCGGCGTATACAGCACCCGCTCGCTTTGGCCGTTATCGTATGTCACTTTTTTCTTCAGGTTGACCGGGATCAGCTGATAGTGCACCAGTTTCATCTCGCCGTTGCGGAACTCAAAATCGGCGCGGCCGACGTATTTGCCCCACTCATGCGCCTGGACGATCCAGATACCGTTCTGACGATCCGGGGCGCACGGCGTCCCTGGCACATAGTCGACCTGTTTTTTATTTTCCGACGCCATGCACACCGGATCCTGCGAGTGACCGCCGACGATCATCGCCAGCGAGCCCGCGGGTAAACTGCGTGCCATCTCGACATCCCCCGGCGCGTTAGAGCCGTGGTTGCCGTTGTCATAGTGGCCCATATGGGTGGTGGCCAGGATCACGTCCGGCTTTTCATTCTGCTGCAGCTCCTGGATCACCAGCTTCGCCTCTTCCGCCGGTTTGCGGAATTCGATATCGGTGAAATATTCCGGATTGCCAATCTTGGCCGTATCGTCAGTGGTTAAGCCAATTACCGCGATTTTTAACCCGCCGCGTTTAAACAGCGCCCAGGGTTTGAACAGCCGTTCGCCGGTGCTTTTCTGATAAATATTGGCCGACAGGAACGGGAACTTCGCCCACTTTTCCTGCTGGCGCAGCACGCTCAGCGGATTATCAAACTCATGGTTCCCCACCGCCATCGCGTCGTAGCCGATCAAGTTCATGCCGCGAAAATCGGGCTCTGCATCCTGTAAATCAGACTCCGGCACCCCGGTATTGATATCCCCGCCGGACAGCAGCAGAACGCTACCGCCTTCGGCCGCCACCTCTTTACGAATACCGTCCACCAGCGTTTTCTGCGCCGCCAGGCCATATTCGCCGTAGTCATTGCGCCAGAAATGGCCGTGGTGATCGTTGGTGTGCAGGATGGTAATTTTATAGGTTTTATCCTGCTCATAGGCCTGCGCGGACAGGCTGCCCAGCGATAAAGCGGCGAATAACGCCAGCGCCACGCTGTGTTTGAAATAATGCATGCTTCACTCCCTGACTTAATCCCAAGTGCCGAAAGTATAGCGAGTTAGCCGCGTTGACAAATATGTTTTCAGAATTGCGACTTCCTTCAAACCTTATCTGCAGGTATGTTAGTCGGATAATAATTCTACCCGTCATACTTCAAGTTGCATGTGCGTTGGCAATAACTCGGCCCATCCCTGGGCCTCGCCCTTACGGGCGCAGTGAACTGCGTTCAAATTCGTTCCTGACGAATTTGTCCTCGCTCACCCCAGTCACTTACGAGAGTAAGCTCCTGGGGATTCGCTGCGTCGCCGCCTGCCTGCAACTCGAATTATTTAGGGTAACAACCTGCATTCTCTACAACAAATCGAACTCGCTGAAGTGAACCTATGACAACCAACCAATCCGCTCAGACCTTACCCAGTACCGACGCGCCGCCGCAAAAAGCGCGCACCTCGTTTGGCATCTTAGGCGCGATCAGCCTGTCCCATTTGCTTAACGATATGATCCAGTCGCTCATACTCGCTATCTACCCGCTGCTGCAGGCCGAGTTCTCCCTTACCTTCGTGCAGATTGGGATGATCACCCTCACCTTCCAGCTCACCTCATCGCTGTTCCAGCCGGTGATTGGCTACATCACCGATAAACGATCGATGCCGTGGTCGCTGCCGGTGGGCATGTGCTTTACCCTCTGCGGTTTGATCCTGCTGGCGCTGGCCGGTAGCTTCGGTATGGTGCTGCTGGCCGCCGCGCTGGTGGGTACCGGCTCCTCGGTTTTCCATCCGGAATCATCCCGCGTGGCGCGAATGGCCTCCGGTGGCCGTCACGGCCTGGCCCAGTCGCTGTTCCAGGTCGGCGGCAACTTCGGCAGTTCGCTTGGCCCGCTGCTGGCGGCGGTGATCATCGCCCCGTATGGTAAAGGCAACGTCGCCTGGTTCGTGCTGGCCGCCCTGCTGGCTATCGTCGTGCTGTCGCAAATCAGCCGCTGGTACGCCGCGCAGCACCGGATGAATAAGGGCAAACCGAAGCCGGCGATCGTCAATCCGCTGCCGCGCAATAAGGTGATTCTGGCGGTAGGTATTCTGCTGATGCTGATTTTCTCGAAATACTTCTATATGGCGAGCATCAGCAGCTATTACACCTTTTATCTGATGCATAAGTTCGGCTTATCGGTGCAAAATGCCCAGCTGCATCTGTTTGCCTTCCTGTTCGCGGTGGCCGCCGGGACGGTGATTGGCGGGCCCGTTGGCGATAAGATTGGACGAAAATATGTTATTTGGGGCTCTATCCTCGGCGTGGCGCCTTTCACCCTTGTTTTACCCTATGCCAGCCTTGAATGGACCGGGATTTTAACGGTGATCATTGGTTTTATCCTCGCCTCGGCCTTCTCCGCTATTCTGGTCTATGCCCAGGAGCTGCTGCCGGGACGTATCGGCATGGTTTCAGGCCTGTTTTTCGGCTTCGCCTTTGGTATGGGCGGCCTTGGCGCCGCGGTGCTGGGCCTGCTGGCGGACCATACCAGCATCGACCTGGTGTATAAAATCTGCGCCTTCCTGCCGCTGCTGGGATTCCTGACGATATTTCTTCCTGATAACCGGCAAAAAGCCTGATTATCCGGCGGCCAAAGTGTAACGCTGGCCGCCGTTACCCCTTGCGCCATCGGCCTGATGCGCGCATTCCTCTCTCGATTTTTCCTTCTGTGCCTTTTCAGCGTCCAATTGTATTTTTTTGCACAATTCAAGAATTATTCATAAACAAAGTGAACGTTTTTGTCATAAACTATTACGCGGACAGGGTAGCAAAATGGACCGATTCACCACTGGAAAGGAGACGGAATGCACCACGCAACACCGCTAATCACCACCATTGTCGGCGGCCTCGTGCTCGCCTTTATTCTCGGCATGATTGCCAATAAGCTACGTATTTCTCCTCTGGTGGGATATCTCTTAGCGGGCGTGCTGTCCGGCCCTTTCACCCCTGGCTTTGTTGCTGACACCAAACTGGCTCCGGAACTGGCGGAGCTCGGCGTGATCCTGCTGATGTTCGGCGTCGGCCTGCATTTCTCCCTCAAGGATCTGATGGCGGTAAAGTCGATCGCCATTCCCGGGGCCATCGCCCAGATAGCCGTGGCGACGCTGTTGGGTATGGCGCTCTCCGCCGCCCTTGGCTGGTCGCTGATGACCGGCATCGTCTTTGGTCTGTGCCTCTCCACCGCCAGTACCGTGGTGCTGCTGCGCGCCCTGGAGGAACGACAGCTGATTGACAGTCAGCGCGGGCAGATCGCCATCGGCTGGCTGATTGTGGAAGACCTGGTGATGGTCCTGACGCTGGTCCTGCTGCCGGCGGTGGCCGGTATGGCGGAGAAAGGCAACCTCGGCTTCGCTTCCCTGGCCCTCGACCTCGGGATCACCATTGGCAAAGTGGTGGCCTTTATCGCCATCATGATGCTGGTCGGCCGTCGGCTGGTGCCGTGGATCATGTCGCGCAGCGCGGCCACCGGCTCGCGCGAGCTGTTCACCCTGTCGGTGCTGGCCCTGGCGCTGGGCATCGCCTTCGGCGCCGTGGAGCTGTTTGATGTCTCCTTCGCCCTCGGCGCCTTCTTTGCCGGCATGGTGCTTAACGAATCCGAGCTGAGCCACCGTGCCGCTCATGACACCCTGCCGCTGCGCGACGCCTTCGCGGTGCTGTTCTTTGTCTCCGTCGGCATGCTGTTTGACCCGATGGTGCTGGTCCAGCAGCCGCTGGCGGTGCTGGCGACGCTGGCGATCATTATCTTTGGTAAATCCGCAGCCGCCTTTTTCCTCGTGCGTATGTTTGGCCACTCGCCGCGTACCGCACTGACCATTGCCGCCAGCCTGGCGCAGATAGGTGAATTTGCCTTTATTCTCGCCGGCCTGGGGATGGCGCTTAACCTGCTGCCGCAGGCCGGGCAAAACCTGGTGCTGGCCGGAGCGATCATCTCGATTATGCTCAACCCGGTACTGTTCACTCTGCTGGAGAAATATCTCGATAAAACCGAAACCCTCGACGAGCAGACCCTGGAAGAGGTGCTGGAAGACGAGAAGCAGGTGCCGGTCGATATCTGCAACCACGCGCTGCTGGTCGGTTTCGGCCGCGTCGGCAGCCTGCTGGGCGAGAAGCTGATGGCCCAGGGGATCCCGCTGGTGGTGGTTGAAACCTCGCGCACCCGCGTGGATGAGCTACGCGAGCGCGGGATCAGCGCGGTGCTGGGCAATGCCGCCAATGAAGAGATCATGGAGCTGGCGCATCTCGACTGCGCCCGCTGGCTGCTGCTGACCATTCCCAACGGCTATGAGGCCGGCGAGATTGTCGCTTCCGCACGAGAAAAATGTCCGCATATCGAGATTATCGCCCGCGCCCATTATGATGACGAAGTGGATTACATTATCGACCGTGGGGCCAATCAGGTGGTGATGGGCGAGCGGGAAATTGCCCGCGCCATGCTGCAGCTTCTGGAAACGCCACCCGCCGGTGAAGTGGTCACCGGCTGATGTTCTGCCCTCTCCCGTCGGGAGAGGGACTCGCTTACCGATCCCAGTACGCCTCTTCCAGGCTGTCCTCACGTTCCGGCAGGCCGCGGGTTAAGCGCGGCGAGTGCTGGTTCAGCACCTGATAGCTCACGCGGTTGGCATATTTACACACCTGCGCCAGCGAGGAGTAGGTCAGCCATTTGCATTTGTGTTTGCTGGAGTTGGGGACGTTATTGCGATGGTAGTTATTGGCGGTGATGTCATGCAGCAGCGCCGCCAGCGCGCCGTCCCCTGCGCCGTTGGTGTTCATGATCTTCTCCGGGCCGCCCATATACGGCGCAATATGCGAATAAATCCGCAGCGGATTGACGCAGTCCTGGTGACGCATCGCGCGACTGAATTCGAACTGGTTAAATTCCGGGATCGCCCCCGGCAGCAGCGGATGCTGGGTCTTACGCTTCGCCTCTTCTTCAGTGAAGCCCGCCATATACAGCCCCGCCGGTCCGGCGGTGCACAGCACCAGGTCGACCCAGTCCAGCGCTTTATCCGCCGCCGACAGCGGATCGGCAAAGCCGGTCAGCGCTTCCCCTTCCTCTTCATTCATTGCCAGAATCGAGACATGCTCCTGCAGGAACTGCTGCCACCACGCCGGGTTATCGGCAATCACGTATTTGGTTCCAAGAGTCAACACCACCGGCACATCATGCTTTTTGGCATACTCGATGGCTTTCATCGTCGCGTCCGGCATCGGCTCGCCCGGCTTGCAGCGAACCAGGTAGGAGGTCAGCACCAGCGCCGAGGCGCCGGCGATCACCGCTTCCGGAATGCTTTCCGGGCGCAGCTTGTTCATATGACCCGGGCTGATGGCGAAGGTGCGCTCGCCGCTGTCGCTGATCAGGGTGAAGCAGCGGCCAATGGCGCCGTCCACGCCCTGCAGATAGTTCAGATCGGTACGGCTGGAGGTATTGCACAGGTAGCGATAGGCATAGCCGCCGATTTCGATATTGCTGCACATGACGCCAAGCAGCACCGAGCGATCGTCCGCCAGCACCGAGTAGTTGTGCATGGTATTGCCGATCGTGCCGCCGGCAAACTGATGGGTAATAAGATTATTGCGCACCAGCTCCTGGTACAGCGCCTCGGCGACGTCATCTTCAATCACCAGCGAGTGGCCCGCGCTCAGGCCGTAGCGCACGATAAACGCCTCATCCACTTTCGCTTCGATATCCACCAGCGTCTGGTCGATACCCACCACCCAGGAGACGCTGGATTCATTCTCCGGCTGAATTTGCTGCAGCAGCGGGTCGCGGGCGTTAACGGGAAAATAGTGTTTGGATTTGCGTTTACCGGGAAATTTCATAGTGGCGCTTAAATAACAGGGAACAAGCGGGAAATAGTAGCATATTCCCCGCCCTGCGCGCGATCAGCGATAAGGCGCCGTCAGGTTGACCATCATCTCAATATGCGCGGCGTCCGCGTTAAGCGCTGGAATGTATTCATATTGCTTTCCGCCCGCTTCGAGGAATATTTCCCGGTTCTGGACGGCGATCTCTTCCAGCGTTTCGAGACAGTCGGCGGCAAACCCCGGGCACAGCACCTGAATATGCTTCGTCCCTTTCTCGCCGAGCATCTTCAGCGTCTCATCGGTGTACGGCGTCAGCCAGGGTTCCCGACCAAAGCGCGACTGGAAGGTCATCATCACCCGCTCCGGCGGCAGCCCCAGCGCGGAGACCAGTTCCCGAGTGGTATCGCGACAGCGCTGAGGATAATCATCCCCCTGATTGGCATAGCGCTGCGGGATCCCATGATAGGAGAGCAGCAGCAGATCCGGTTCCCCATGAACGGCAAACGAGGCGCGCACGCTGGCCGCCAGGGCATGGATATAGTCCGGGTGCCCGGCGTAATCGCGAATAAACGAGATACCGGGAATGGCGCGTTTCTTCGCGAGGATCCGCGCCAGCTCATCCCAGACGGCAGCCACCGTCGAGCAGGAATATTGCGGATACAGCGGCAGCACTACGATGTGCCCCACCCCCTGCGCCAGTAAATCATCCACCGCGCTGGCCAGCGACGGCGATCCATAGCTCATGCCCAGCGCCACCGGGATATCCGGCAGTCTGGCGGCCAGCGCCTGCTGCTGGCGACGGCTGTATACCATCAGCGGCGACCCCTCTTCCATCCAGACGGACTGATAGAGTTTAGCCACGCGGGGAGAGCGAATCGGCAGTATGACGCCGCGCAGCAGCGGCCACCATAGCAGACGAGACGTATCCACCACCCGTTTGTCGCTGAGGAATTGTCGCAGATAGCGCTTCACCGCACCGGGGGTGGGCGCATCGGGAGTGCCTAAATTGGCCAGCAAGATACCTGTTTTCGTCTGATGCATTACCGCCTCTTAACCATTTGAATCGCAGCCAATTGTAGCTGAAATGGCGCTAAACGGAACCAATCATAGCAAAAGGTAGGAATGAGAGGAGTTCTCATCCTGCCGCAGCAGGATGAGAAAAGGCTTTATCAGCCGAGAATTTTTTCCAGTTCGGCGCGCACGTCAGCCACCGCTTTGGTGCCGTCGACTTTGGCGTATTTGGTGTTGCCCGCCTGCGCTTCTTTGGTGTAGTAGCCGATCAGCGGCGCCGTCATCTGATGATATTCCACCAGACGCTTACGCACGGTCTCTTCCTGGTCGTCTTTACGGGTGGTCAGCTCTTCGCCGGTCACGTCGTCTTTGCCTTCCACCTTCGGCGGATTAAATTTGATGTGGTATACGCGACCGGATGCCGCGTGAACGCGACGGCCAACGATGCGGTCGACGATCAGTTCGTCCGGCACATCGAATTCCAGCACGTAATCAACGGTAATGCCCGCTTCTTTCATGGCGTCAGCCTGCGGAATAGTGCGCGGGAAGCCGTCCAGCAGAAAGCCGTTACGGCAATCTTCCTGGGCGATACGCTCTTTGACCAGCGCGATAACCAGCTCATCGGTCACCAGCTTGCCGGCGTCCATGATGTCTTTCGCTTGCTTACCGAGCTCGGAGCCGGATTTTACCGCAGCGCGCAGCATATCGCCGGTGGAGATTTGCGGAATACCGTATTTCTCCATGATGAACTGAGCCTGAGTTCCTTTACCCGCGCCCGGAGCGCCAAGCAGAATAATACGCATTACGAAAATCCCCTCAAAAGTCGATTTAATTTTTCAAAAACGCTAAACCATACCACCAGAACGGCGATGGCTCAAGGAAGGCGGTGCGGCTGAAACGGTTAATGGTGAGATATTTTATGCCATCCAATGTGAAATGCCCCGCCGGAGCAAATCGCTCAGACGGGGCATTTATCCCGTTCCCGGCGTCGCGTCGCTCGGCCGGGCTACTCGTTCAGGTTCGCGTCAGGAAGCCAGCAGCTGGTTCATACGGCGGATAAACTGGTTCGGATCTTCCAGCGTGCCGCGCTCGGCCAGCAGCGCCTGATCCAGCAGCAGTTCCACCCATTCGCCGAACTGCGCGTCATCCTGGGTATCGGCTGCGCGTTTCACCAGCTGATGAGCCGGGTTCAGTTCGAAGATGTATTTCACTTCCGGCGCCGCCTGGCCCGCAGCCGCGAACAGCTTCGCCATCTGGGTGCTCATCTCGTCGGCATCGGTGGTGACAATCGCCGGGGTATCGGTCAGACGATGGGTCAGACGCACCTCTTTGACCCGGTCGCCAAGCAGGTTTTTCACACGCTCAACGAACGGCTCCAGCGCTTTTTCGGCTTCTTTGGTGGACTCGTCCACTTCGTCCGCCAGTTTGTCCAGCGACTCGTCGGCTTTAGCGACAGACTGGAGCGCTTTGCCGTCGAATTCGGTCAGGTAGCTCATCATCCACTCGTCGATGCGATCGGAGAGCAGCAGCACTTCGATCCCTTTCTTACGCAGCAGTTCGAGGTGTGGGCTGCTTTTCGCCGCCGCATAGCTGTCGGCAGTGATGTAGTAGATCTTCTCCTGACCGTCTTTCATACGCGAGACGTACTCTTCCAGCGACACGGTCTGCGCGGAGGAGTCGGTATGGGTGGTCGCGAAGCGCAGCAGTTTGGCGATCGCCTCCTGGTTGCTCGGATCTTCCGCCGGGCCCTCTTTCAGCACCAGGCCGAACTGTTTCCAGAAAGTCTGATATTTTTCGGCGTCGTCTTTCGCCAGCTTATCCAGCATCTGCAGCGCGCGTTTGGTCAGCGCGGTGCGCAGGTTACGGGTCACGCTGCTGTCCTGCAGGATTTCACGGGAGACGTTCAGCGGCAGATCGTTGGAGTCTATCAGGCCGCGTACGAAGCGCAGGTAGTTCGGCATAAACTGCTCGGCGTCATCCATAATGAACACACGCTGGACGTACAGCTTCAGGCCGTGTTTATGATCGCGGTTCCACATATCCCACGGCGCCTGCGACGGGATATACAGCAGGCTGGTGTACTCCTGCTTACCTTCCACGCGGTTGTGGCTCCAGGTCAGCGGGTCGCTGTAGTCATGGGCAATGTGCTTGTAGAACTCTTTGTACTCGTCGTCGTTAACTTCAGACTTGCTGCGGGTCCACAGGGCCTGCGCCTTGTTGATTTTTTCCCAGCTGATAACGGTTTCGCCGTCTTTCTCTTCCTGTTTTTCAATCTCAACCGGCAGCGCGATGTGGTCGGAATACTTGCTGATGATGGAGCGCACGCGCCAGTCGTTGAGGAAATCGTCCTCACCTTCGCGCAGATGCAGGGTGATTTCGGTCCCGCGATCGGCTTTGGTGATGTCGGCCACGGTATATTCCCCTTCGCCGGCGGATTCCCAGAACACGCCGTTTTCAGGTTTATCGCCTGCCGCACGGGTGCGCACGGTCACTTTGTCCGCCACGATGAAGGCCGAATAGAAGCCGACGCCGAACTGGCCAATCAGCTGGCTATCTTTTGCCTGGTCGGAACCCATGGATTCCAGGAACGCTTTGGTGCCGGATTTGGCGATGGTGCCGAGATGGTCGATAACCTCTTCCCGGTTCATGCCGATACCGTTATCGGCGATGGTCAGGGTACGGTTGTCTTTATCAAACGAAACCCGCACGCGCAGCTCGCCGTCTCCCTCATACAAATCCGGCTGCGACAGCGCGCGGAAACGCAGCTTATCGGCCGCATCAGAGGCGTTGGAAATCAGCTCACGCAGAAAGATTTCTTTGTTGGAATAGAGGGAATGGATCATCAGGTGCAGAAGCTGTTTTACTTCTGACTGAAAACCACGAGTTTCTTGTCCTTTCATCTGATTCAACCTCAACAATGCCATTTTAAATGGGTAAAAAACCGTTGAGTGGGAGATGGGGACAGCGGGGAAATTTTTCAAGCGGAGGCGGCGATGGCCGCCTCCATTTGTTCAGAAAGTAATCTTGTGGCGACCGGCCAGCGAGTGGGACAGCGTAGTGCCGTCGACCATCTCCAGCTCGCCGCCCACCGGCACGCCGTGGGCGATTCGGCTGGCGTCGACGCCATACTGCGCGCACAGCTCTGCGATGTAGTTGGCCGTCGCCTCGCCCTCAACGGTCGGGTTAGTGGCAAGGATCACCTCGGTGATCGACTCCGCCTCCAGCCGTTGTTCCAGGCGATCGAGCCCGATGTCGTCAGGCCCGATGCCGTCGAGCGGCGACAGGTGCCCCATCAGCACGAAGTAGCGGCCGGAATACTGCCCGGTCTGCTCAATGGCGTAGATGTCCGCCGGACTCTCCACCACGCAGATTTGGCCGTTTTCCTGGCGACGCGGGTTGCTGCAGATATTGCACACCTCCTGCTCGGTGAAGGTGCGGCAATCGGCGCAGTGGCCGATCTCCGACATCGCGCGCGTCAGCGCCTGCGCCAGACGCATCCCGCCGCTGCGATCGCGCTGCAGCAGGGTAAACGCCATGCGCTGCGCGGACTTCGGGCCGACGCCCGGCAGACAGCGCAGCGCTTCCATAAGCTGAGTTAACAGCGGGCTGGTTTGCATCAGAACGGCATCTTGAAGCCTGGCGGCAGCTGCATACCGGCAGAGACGGAAGCCATCTTCTCTTTCTGGGTCTCTTCGATACGGCGCGCGGCGTCGTTGAACGCGGCAGCCACCAGATCTTCCAGCATCTCTTTGTCATCTTCCAGCAGGCTTGGGTCGATCTCCACGCGGCGGCAGTTGTGCGCGCCGTTGATGGTCACTTTCACCAGACCTGCACCGGACTCGCCGGTCACTTCCAGCTGAGCGATCTCTTCCTGCATCTTCTGCATTTTGTCTTGCATCTGCTGGGCCTGCTTCATCAGGTTACCCAGGCCGCCTTTTCCACCAAACATAGGCTTCTCTCTCAGTCAGTCATCATTAAAGGTACTGACTGCAAGTCAAACTTGCAGTCAAATGGGGCGGATACTCTCTTCATCCAGATCGGCGTCGAAGAAACGACGCAGGGTCTGGATGTTATTATCCGCAATAATCGCGTCGCGCGCCTGCGCGAGCTTCTCTTCATAAATAGCCTGCCGCCACTCCAGCGGCGTGCGCATCGCGGGATTATCGTCTTCCACGATGGTCAATTCAACCGGCGTACCGTACAACACCCCCAGCGCTTCAGCCAGCTTTTGCTGCGCGCCGGCGGAATTGAGGTGGCGCTGACTGGGGCGCAGATGCAGACAGACGCGATTGCCCTCCTGCTCTTTCCACGCGTTGAGCGCCACCTGCTCGACCAGCTTCGGTACCGCCAGCTGGCTCACTTCCGCCGCCCAGCTGTCGCGCTCGACCGCTTCAACGGCAAGCTTAGCCGCCAGCTCCGGCGTTTTTTCATGCTCCAGCGCTTTTTTCAGCGCTTTAGGCGTGGCGACTTCGACTTTGGTCTCTTCAACCACCGTCGTCGCCTTCCAGCGATAGGCCTCTTTCTTCGCCGGGGCCTGCTCCAGCGCCGCCGCGGCCGGACGAGCCTGGACGCGCTCGGTAATCGAACTCAGTCGCTCCAGCGCAGCGTTATTCACCGGCCGCGCGCGGGAAGCGGCTGCCGGTTCACTCTTTTTTGGGGTGGTTGCTCCCTGGCTGCGCTGCAGGTGGCTGCGGGCCGCCAGCACCTGGCTGGTGGTCGGCGGCAAACTCTGCGACGGCTGCGGCGGCATCGCTGCGGGGGAAACCGGCTGGCGCGGCGCGGGCGCGGCGGCCAGTGCCGGCTGCACCTCCGGCTCGGGCAGCGGCTTACGCGGATGAAACGCCAGGGCGCGCAGCAGCGTCATTTCGACGCCCATCCGCCGGTCCGGGGCATAGGGCAGCTCTTTGCGGCCAATCAGCAGCGTTTGGTAGTAGAGCTGAACGTCGCCCGGCGGTACGGTGCGCGCCAGTTCGCGCATTCGCACTTCGACCGCGGCCATGTCGGCGCCCAGCGCCGAAGGGGACAGCTGAACCATGGCGATGCGGTGCAGCAGGCTCTGCATCTCCACCAGCAGCGCCTCCCATTCAACGCCGCGCGCGGCGGCGTCATTGACGCCCGCCATGACCCGCTCGCCATCGGCGGCGACCAGGGCTTCAATCAGCGACAGCGCCTGATCGTCATCGAGGGTGCCGAGCATGGCGCTCACCGACGCCGCCGTCAGTTGCCCTTCTCCACTGGCAATAGCCTGATCGGTCAGACTTAATGCATCACGCAGACTGCCGTCGGCGGCGCGCGACAGAAGCTGCAGCGCGCGGGGCTCGAAGGCAATCTGCTCTTCGCCAAGAATATGCTCCAGCTGATGGCGGATCTGTTCAACGTCCAGCGCCTTCAGGTGGAACTGCAGGCAGCGGGATAAGATCGTCACCGGCAGCTTCTGCGGATCCGTCGTCGCCAGCAGGAATTTGACGTGCGCCGGCGGCTCCTCCAGCGTCTTTAATAACGCGTTGAAGCTGTGGCGCGACAGCATATGGACTTCGTCGATGAGATAGACCTTAAAGCGGCCGCGGGCCGGCGCGTACTGGACGTTATCCAGCAGGTCGCGAGTATCTTCGACTTTGGTTCGCGAGGCGGCGTCAATCTCAATCAGATCGACAAAGCGCCCCTGTTCTATTTCCCGGCAGTTATCGCACACGCCGCAGGGGGTGGCGGTGATGCCGGTTTCACAGTTTAACCCTTTCGCCAGCAGGCGGGCGATGGAAGTCTTACCGACACCGCGGGTACCGGAAAAGAGATAAGCGTGATGAATGCGCCCTAACGACAAGCCGTTCGCCAGTGCGGTCAGCACATGTTCCTGGCCGACGACGTCAGCAAAGGTTTGTGGGCGCCATTTACGGGCTAAGACCTGATAACTCATGGGCTGGCTCTGAAACGCTGGAAGGTGAAATCACGAAGGGGTCATGCTATCACAGCCCCGCCCGATCGGCGAGGCTATGTGGAGGGATTTGCTTAGTGGCCCGGGAACGGCACCAGACTGTAGCAGTGGACCCCCAGCTTCTCCAGGCGCTGTTCGCCGCCCAGATCGAAGAGATTGATAATGAAAGCGGCATCCTGTACTTCGCCGCCGAGACGGCGGATCAGTTTGACCGTCGCGTCGATGGTTCCGCCGGTCGCCAGCAGATCGTCCACCACCAGCACTTTGTCGCCCGGTTTGATGGCGTCAACGTGGATCTCCAGCTGATCGGTGCCGTACTCCAGCTCATAGCTCTCAGCGATGGTTTCACGCGGCAACTTACGCGGCTTGCGTACCGGAACAAAGCCCACGCCCAGCGCCAGCGCAACCGGTGCGCCGAAAAGGAAGCCACGCGCCTCAGTCCCTACCACTTTGGTAATTCCCGCGTCTTTGTAGCGCTCGGTCAGCAGTTCAATGCTGAGCGCGTAAGCTTTCGGGTCTTCCAGTAAACTGGTGACATCGCGGAAAAGAATGCCAGGTTTTGGATAATCCTCGATACTCTGGATGCTGTTCTTCAGATATTCAAGCTGCTGTGCAGTTGCGGTCATAAGTGTATGCCTGATTGAAACGGTGTTACCCACGGGCGTGCAAAAGGGGCCAAAGAAACATTTGTTTAACCTTTGACCAGGCTTACCCGCGCTCGAAAACGCCAGAATTTACTGGCTGTCAGCAACAATTGCAACAGGCATTATTGCGCATCAGTGCTTTTGTTGCTTTGCGTCAACCACCGGAATGCGCCACATAAAGATCAGCAGACAGGCCAGAATGACCAACAGCATGATGCGCACCCACGTAAGCTTAACCAGCCACAGTGAAATAGCAAAAGTCGCTACGATCATGGCAATGGCACGCGGTTTGGCGCCGCGGGGCATGGCGCGGTACTGCTGCCAGTGGCGAAGATAGCCGCCGAACCATGAGCGATACAGCAGCCACTGGTGAAAGCGCGGCGATGAGCGGGCAAAGCACCAGGCGGCGAGCAGAATAAACGGCGTCGTCGGCAGCAACGGTAAGAAAACGCCCAGCGTACCCAGCGCTACCGCCAGCCAGCCGATAATGGTTAAAATAACAGGTGGCATAATGCGAATCGTTATCAAACAGATACGGCTACTGTAGCACAGTTGGCTGATGGAAAATGGAGGGGGCGGGTGAAAACAGCTCAACTTTTACAAACGCTGAACAATCAGCTCAGCGAGCTGGCCGCGCTGGTGGCGCCGCTGGCGGAGCACGCGACCCTCAGCCCGCGCTTTGACCGCCAGCTCTTCCACACCCGCAGCACGCTGATGCAGGCCTATCTGGCGGAAGCCCAACACAACTTCAGCCAGCTCCGCCAGGCCGTCGAGCGCCAGCAGCTGCCGCAGGTAGCCTGGATCGCCGAGCGGCTGGCGGCGCAAATCGCCGCGCTGCGTCGCGAAACCGCCACCTGGTCGCTGCGCAGTTGGGACCATGCCTCGCCAACGCTGAGCCGCTGGCAGCGCCGTCGCCTGCAGCATCAGGAGTATGAGCGCCGCCTGCTGGCGATGCGCGACCAACGCCAGCGCCAGCTGACGCAGGCTACCAGCCTTGACGAGCAGCAGCGGCTGGCCAGCGAAGTCGAGGTCTACAGCGGACGGCTGGCGCGCTGTCGACAGGCGCTGGACAAGATTGAAAACGTACTGGCGCGGCTGACGCGCTAACAGGAGAGTCTGATGTCGCTGGAAAATGCCCCCGATGAGGTCAAACTGGCCGTCGATTTAATCATGTTGCTGGAGTCGCATCAGATCCCGGCGCAAACGGTGCTGGACGCGCTGGAAATTGTCAGGCGGGATTATGCAAACAAGTTAAAAAACGCGGAAAGCGCCTCGCAAACGCCGCAGAAGTAAGATGTTGCCCACGACGAAGTGCTGGCAGAGTGGTCCTCTGCGCATGACGCCGATGGAGGCAATATTGATGGAAAAGGTCAGTCAAACCCCGCACGATGCGGTTTTTCGCCAGATGCTGATGCATCAGGCGGTGGCGAAGGATTTCCTGCAGCTGTATCTGCCCGCGCCGTTTCTGGCAATTTGCGAGCTGGATTCACTGCAGCTGGTCTCCGGTAGCTTTGTTGAAGAGGACCTGCGCGCCAGCTATTCCGATATCCTTTACTCACTGCGCACCCGCCACGGACCGGGCTATGTTTACGCGCTGATTGAGCACCAGAGTACCCCGGACAAGCTGATGGCGTTTCGCCTGCTGCGCTACGCGCTGGCCGCCATGCAGCGTCATCTGGACGCTGGCCACGACACGCTGCCGCTGGTGGTGCCAATTCTGTTTTATCACGGCAAGGTCAGCCCCTGGCCCTGGCCCCGCAACTGGCAACAGCTATTCGCCGAACCGGCGCTGGCGAAGGCGCTCTATAGCGGTGATTTTCCGCTGGTGGACCTCACCGTTATGCCAGATAATCAGATCGTCCGTCATCGGCGTATGGCCATGCTGGAGCTGTTGCAAAAGCATATCCGCCATCGCGATCTGGCCGAGCTGCAGGTGCCGCTGATTGCGCTGATGACGCAAGGCTATCTGACAGAAGCGCAGTTAAATACGCTGCTGCGCTATATGTTGCAGGCGGGTACCACGGAACATCCGGGGGCGCTGATCCGCGCGCTGGCGGCGCAGTCGCCCAGACATAAGGAGCTGATGATGACCATTGCCGAATGGCTGGAAGAGAAAGGCCGTAAACAGGGGCAGCAGGAGGGCGAACAGGAAGCCACTCGCAGCATCGCCGTCAGAATGCTGGCGCGCGGCCTCGAACGTCAAATCGTGCGGGAACTCACCGGGCTTAGCGACGAAGAGCTCGCCGCGCTGACGCCCTGATGCAGCAGGGGCGGCTTTGCGCCGCCCCTTTTCAGTTAAGACGCGACGGAGGGCGCTAAATCGTCACCCTTTCCGTCCCGCTTCACTTCCGTGACCTCGTCGCCCTTTTCATTTCGCAGATGGACTTCCAGCTGGTTAAAGGCAATGTTGATGTCATTCTCCCGGCACAGACGGTCGATGGCGCGGTTGAGCTCATCCACCGTGTAGCTGCGATCGCGCAGTTCACGGACATACAGACGCAGTTCATGATCCAGGGTACTGGCCCCGAAGGTGGTGAAGAAGACCGCTGGCGCTGGCTCCTGCATCACTTTCGGATGATCGTGCGCGACCTTCAGCAGCACCTCCTTCACCTTATCCAGATCGGAACCGTAGGCGACGCCGAGGCGGATCACCACGCGGGTCACGGTGTCGGAGAGCGACCAGTTGATCAAGCGCTCGGTAACGAACGCCTTGTTCGGGATGATCACCTCTTTGCGATCGAAATCGGTGATGGTGGTGGCGCGAATACGGATTTTGCTTACCGTACCGGAGAAAGTGCCGATAGTCACCGTATCCCCAATGCGCACCGGACGTTCGAACAGAATAATCAGGCCGGAGACGAAGTTACCGAAGATCTCCTGCAGACCAAAACCTAAACCAACCGACAGCGCGGCCGCCAGCCACTGCAGTTTATCCCATGAGACGCCCAGCGACCCGAATACCGTCATCGCCCCGATGGCGATAATCGCATAGTTAAGAATGGTGGTGATGGCGTAGGAAGTCCCCTGGCGCATGTTGAGACGCGACAGGACCAGCACCTCCAGCAGCCCCGGCAGGTTGCGGATCAGCGCCCAGGCAACCATCGACGCCACAATGGCAAACAGCAGGCTGCCCATCGTGACGCTGCGCACCACGCTGGCCCCTGCCTCGGTGCCGTTGTAATGCCAGAGGGTAATGCTGTCGAGATAGGCGAAAACGGTGATCAAATCCGACCAAATCGCCCAGAACATGACCGCGAACAGCGCGATCATCACCAGCATGGTGATGCGTAACGTCTGCTGGTTGACCTGCTCGAGGGCGATAGTCGGCTCCTCCTGCGGCTCGGCGCCTTCCGCGCCCTCCTTCACCAGATGCTGACGGCGCGCCAGCGCCCGGCGCCAGGCGATGCGCCGCGCCGCCACGCTCAGGCCGCGCAGCACAGTCTGGTACAGCAGGTTCCAGATCATGACCAGATAGACGGTCTCGATCCAGCGTCCCGCCAGGCGCAGCGTGGTGTAGAAGTAGCCGGTCGCCGTTAGCACCATCAGGGCCACCGGAACGATAGACAGCACTGTGATCGTCAGCAGGCGCAGGCTGTGCGACTCTTTATCGCGCCAGCTTTCCCGGCACATCGGCCAGACCAGCACCGCTATCAGCAGTAAGTTGAAGAAAATCACCAGCTGCCCCAGCACGTCGTCCATCAGGTTCAGCGGCGACAGCTCGGAAATCACCGACCAGAAATTCAGCGGCAGCAGCGCCAGGCTGACGCGAACAATCTGCCGCCGCCAGTGGCTGGTCAATTGCGCCGGCATATTAAAGTGGCTGACCGCTACGCCGTTCTTTTCCAGCACTTTCCAGCACAGGCCAAACACCAGCCAGAACATCGCCAGCTTTTTACTGTATGCCCACAGTAGAGCACTGATATTGAGCTGCATGGTGAGTAAGATCAGGCCAATCGCCAGAATCACCAGCACCACCGGTAAGGCGCGGATCAGGTCGATAAGGATCGCCTTCGGCGTATGCAGTTGGGTATCATTCCGCAGCTGGCCTACCTGGGAGGCAAGCTTTGCCTGATAATCCTTGAGCCACTGCAAACGCCAGCGGATCAGGCCGGCAATCAGCAGCAGCGGTAATCCGGCAAGAAAAGCGACAAACACCGCCGGCCACGCTTTTTCCCAGTTCACGGTGATTTTCATCGCCTTAAACTGACCTTTCAGCGCTTCCGGGAAGGCCTTAATCCACTCCCAGTCCATCGGTTTATTGCTGTTCACCCAGAAAATTTGCTGGGTCAGAATTTCTTTCAAGCTGCTCGAGACGCTCATCAGCTGCTGCTGGTTGATCTGCAGGTTGATGGCCATCATCAGCTGATTCCCCAGCTGTTTATTGAACTGGTCGAGCAGCTCCCGGCGCATGTCGATCACTTCCAGCAGCGCGGCGTGCACTTCATCGTTTACTTCAGCGCTGTGCCCCTCTTCCAGCTTAGCGACATAGGCATCGCTCTGGAACAGCGCGTCGCGTTTCTGATTCACCTCGAACTGTTCGAGCCGCAGATCGGCAATGCGATTGGTCATATCCTGCAGCTCATCCGCCGACGGCAGCGTCTGCTGCTGCTGGTAGAGAATGCGCGACAGCAGCAGGCTGCCCTTGAGCACGGAAATTTGCTCTTTAATATCCCGCTCAGACTGCAGGGCGCGGTCGAGCCAGTTCTTCACCTGAATATTGCGCTGCACCAGCTGGTTGCCGTTCTCCGTCGCCTGAATCAGTTTCTCGCTCAGCTGGTGGTTGATATCCAGCTCCTGCTTGACCAGCGGGTTGGCCTGAATACGCGCCGTTTCGTCGGGCGTGACCGCCTCCTGGGCGGTTTTCTCAGTCAGGGTCAGCCGCTTGCTGTTCACCGCCTCCTGCAGCAGCTGCAGCTGATGCTCCAGCCGGTTGCTCCAGGCGGTGACGTAGTCACGCTGCTTCTGCAGGGTATCCTGCAGCACCGTATTGCCTTCGAGGCTCTTGCGCTGCTGCTCGATCTGCGCGTTAAGCAACGCCTGCTGGGCCTGCAGCAGCACCTGCTGGGTCGGACGCAGAGTCTCATCCCCCACCGAGGTGCCATTCAGACGATTGCGGATCTGCTGCAGCTGCTGGGAGGCTTTGTACATCGCATTTTGCACGCGTTCCGGCTGCGTTTGCAGGGAAACCAACTGGCTGTTGTAGGTCGCCAGATCGTTTTGCGCATTCTGCAGATCGTCCAGCGTTTGGGTGACGCGCGATTCCAGCTGACGCAGGGAGAGCGTGCTCAGCGTTTTGCGCGTCGCGTCGTCGTTCGGGACATCGCTCAGATTGTTAAGGCTGTCCACCGCCTGGCGCAGCTTCGCCGGGGCTTGCTCGACCTGCTGGCGGAGCTGCGTCGTCTCGCTCTTGATGCGATCGATTTTATCCAGCGTTTCCAGGGTCTGGGTCAAATCCTGCTGGACCAGTTTGTCCTGCGGAGTCAGTTCTTTTTGCTTGTTTAATGTATTGAGCTGACTCTGCACCTCCGCCCGGTCAGGGAGGTCCGCGGCGCGGCCCTGAACTGGACTGAAAAGGCCAATAAAACAGAGCAGCATAATGATAAAGATGAACGTGGCGCGTTGCCTGGAGATCGTGTGCAGCATAGTTAATATGAATGAATGCAAATGCCGGAGAATACCGGGGGTCGTCGCAAGCGCGAAGAATAGCACTTCTCATCGCTGGCGAATAGCGGCGGACGGCGCTAAAAATTCACGTCCCTCCGCGCGCGACGTTTACGCTGACAGGTTCTCCGGGCCGCGCAGCGTGGGGCAGAACTGATACATCTCCAGCAGGATGGCGACATAGTCGCGCGCTTCCGCATGCAGGTCGAACGAGTCGGGGGCAAACAGCCAGTTCTCCATCAGGCCGGAAAGATAGCTGCGCATTAAAATCGCCGCTCGCCGGGTGAGTAAATTGGCGGGCAACAGCTTCGCGGCGATGCACTCTTTCAAGGTCTGCTCGATGCGCTCGTAGCTCGCCAGGGATAACTGCCGCTGGGCCTGCTGCACCACGGTCATTTCACCGACGAATTCACACTTATGGAAGATAATCTCCATCATCAACCGACGGCGCTCCTCTGTCACCGTCGCTTCAAGAACATAGACTAGTATCTCCCTGATAACTGAGAGTGGATCGTTAGGGAATTTTGCCCGATACTCAATTTCGAGATCGCTAATACTGGCGTCTGACAGCTCCCAAATTTCGTTGAATAAATCTGATTTATTCTTGAAATGCCAGTAGATAGCCCCCCTCGTTACACCCGCAGCTTTTGCAATTGTTGCCAACGAGGTAGATGATACGCCTTGCTGCGAAAACAGACGCAGAGCAACATCCAGAATCAGTTGCCGGGTTTCACGTGCCTGTTGTTTGGTTTTTCGTGCCATAGGTTAATGACTTTACAGAGGTTACGTTTACATACATTTGTGAATGTATGTACCATAGCACGACCATAATAGAAAGACTGTAGTGGGTTTGTGGTTGTTTGAGCCACTGAACATTTTGAAATTGGACACTCGAGGTTTACATATGAACAAAAACAGAGGGTTAACGCCTCTGGCGGTCGTTCTGATGCTCTCAGGCAGCTTAGCGCTAACAGGATGTGACGATAAACCGGCTCAACAGGGAGCCCAGCACATGCCGGAAGTCGGTATTGTGACGCTCAAATCCGCACCTCTACAAATGACCACCGAACTGCCAGGCCGCACCAGCGCCTATCGCATTGCGGAAGTCCGCCCTCAGGTCAGTGGCATTATTTTGAAACGTAACTTCGTCGAAGGTAGCGATATCCAGGCCGGCGTCTCCCTGTATCAGATCGATCCAGCCACCTATCAGGCCAGCTATGACAGCGCCAAAGGCGACCTGGCAAAAGCCCAGGCGGCGGCAAACATGGATCAACTGACGGTCAAGCGTTATCAGAAACTGTTAGGCACTAAGTATATCAGTCAACAAGACTACGATACCGCCGTCGCGACGGCGCAGCAGAGCAATGCGGCCGTGGTCGCGGCGAAAGCGGCCGTGGAAACCGCGCGCATCAATCTGGCCTACACCAAAGTCACCTCGCCGATCAGCGGCCGCATTGGTAAATCCGCGGTGACCGAAGGGGCGCTGGTGCAGAATGGTCAGTCAACCGCTCTGGCAACCGTTCAGCAGCTGGATCCGATCTATGTTGACGTCACCCAGTCGAGCAATGATTTCCTGCGCCTGAAACAGGAGCTGGCCGATGGCCGTCTGAAACAGGAAAACGGTAAAGCGAAAGTGGAGCTGGTGACTAACGACGGTCTTAAGTATCCGCAGTCCGGCACCCTGGAGTTCTCGGATGTGACCGTCGACCAGACCACCGGCTCTATCACGCTGCGCGCCATTTTCCCCAACCCGGATCACACCCTGTTACCGGGGATGTTTGTCCGCGCGCGTCTGGAAGAAGGGGTTAACCCTGACGCCCTGCTGGTGCCGCAACAGGGCGTGACCCGTACGCCGCGCGGTGACGCCAGCGTCATGGTAGTGGGTGAAGGCGATAAGGTCGAAGTCCGCCAGGTCACTGCTTCTCAAGCGATTGGCGATAAATGGCTGGTCACTGACGGTCTGAAATCCGGCGATCGCGTTATCGTCACCGGCCTGCAAAAAATCAAACCAGGCGTGCAGGTAAAAGCGCAGGAAGTAGCTTCTGATGATAAACAGCAAGCCGCAGGCAACGCGCCATCAGAACAAACCAAGTCTTAACTTAAACAGGAGCCGTTAAGACATGCCTAATTTCTTTATCGATCGCCCCATATTTGCATGGGTGATCGCCATCATCATCATGCTGGCTGGGGGATTATCGATCCTCAAATTGCCGGTGGCGCAATATCCGACGATTGCGCCGCCAGCAATTTCCATTACCGCCATGTACCCCGGTGCTGACGCCGAAACCGTGCAGAACACCGTGACTCAGGTTATCGAACAGAATATGAACGGTATCGATCACCTGATGTACATGTCCTCGAATGGCGACTCCACCGGTACGGCGACCATCACCCTGACCTTCGAATCCGGTACCGATCCGGACATCGCCCAGGTTCAGGTTCAGAACAAGCTGGCCCTGGCCACCCCTCTGCTGCCGCAAGAAGTACAGCAGCAAGGGATCAGCGTTGAGAAAGCGTCCAGCAGCTTCCTGATGGTTGTCGGCGTCATTAACACCAACGGCACCATGAACCAGGACGACATTTCGGACTACGTGGCGGCCAACATGAAGGACCCGATCAGCCGTACCAGCGGCGTCGGCGACGTTCAGCTGTTCGGTTCCCAGTACGCGATGCGTATCTGGATGGATCCGAATAAACTGAATAACTTCCAGCTCACGCCGGTGGACGTGATCAGCGCGCTGAAAGCGCAGAACGCCCAGGTAGCCGCTGGTCAGTTAGGCGGTACGCCGCCGGTGAAAGGCCAGCAGCTCAACGCCTCCATCGTCGCGCAGACGCGTCTGACCAATACGGAAGAGTTTGGCAACATTCTGCTGAAGGTGAACCAGGATGGTTCCCAGGTTCGTCTGCGTGATGTCGCCAAAATTGAACTGGGTGGCGAAAGCTATGACGTGGTGGCGAAGTATAACGGCCAGCCTGCGTCCGGTCTGGGTATTAAACTGGCTACCGGCGCGAACGCGCTGGATACCGCCAACGCGATCCGCGCTGAACTGGCGAAGATGGAGCCGTTTTTCCCGTCGGGGATGAAAATCGTTTACCCGTATGACACCACCCCGTTCGTGAAAATCTCTATTCACGAAGTGGTTAAAACGCTGGTGGAAGCGATCATCCTGGTCTTCCTGGTGATGTATCTGTTCCTGCAGAACTTCCGCGCCACCCTGATCCCGACCATCGCGGTGCCGGTGGTCCTGTTAGGGACCTTCGCGGTGCTGGCGGCGTTTGGCTTCTCGATAAACACCCTGACGATGTTCGGGATGGTGCTCGCCATCGGCCTGCTGGTGGATGACGCCATCGTGGTGGTCGAGAACGTCGAGCGCGTCATGGCCGAAGAAGGCCTGCCGCCGAAAGAAGCGACGCGTAAATCGATGGGGCAGATTCAGGGCGCGCTGGTAGGTATCGCCATGGTGCTGTCGGCGGTATTTATCCCGATGGCGTTCTTCGGCGGCTCAACCGGGGCCATCTATCGCCAGTTCTCCATCACCATCGTTTCCGCGATGGCGCTATCGGTACTGGTCGCGCTGATCCTGACGCCGGCGCTGTGCGCCACGATGCTGAAGCCTATTCAGAAAGGCAGCCATGGCGCGACCACGGGTTTCTTCGGCTGGTTTAACCGCATGTTCGATAAGAGCACGCACCATTACACCGACAGCGTAGGCAACATTCTGCGCAGCACCGGTCGTTATCTGGTGCTGTATCTGATCATCGTGGTGGGTATGGCGTGGCTGTTCGTTCGTCTGCCGAGCTCGTTCCTGCCGGACGAAGACCAGGGGGTGTTCCTGAGTATGGCCCAGCTGCCTGCCGGTGCCACCCAGGAGCGCACGCAGAAAGTGCTGGATGAGATGACGAATTACTATCTCACCAAAGAGAAGGACAACGTGGAATCCGTGTTTGCGGTTAACGGCTTCGGCTTCGCCGGCCGCGGCCAGAACACCGGTATCGCGTTCGTCTCGCTGAAAGACTGGAGTCAGCGTCCAGGCGACGAAAACAAAGTTGAAGCGATCACCGGTCGGGCGATGGGCTATTTCTCGCAGATTAAAGACGCGATGGTCTTCGCCTTTAACCTGCCGGCTATCGTTGAACTGGGTACCGCGACCGGCTTTGACTTCCAGCTGATTGACCAGGGCGGCCTGGGACACGAAAAACTGACCCAGGCACGTAACCAGCTGTTTGGCATGGTGGCGCAGCATCCTGACGTGCTGACCGGCGTGCGTCCTAACGGTCTGGAAGATACACCGCAGTTCAAAGTCGATATCGATCAGGAAAAAGCCCAGGCGCTGGGCGTCTCCATCAGCGACATTAACACCACGCTGGGCGCCGCCTGGGGCGGAAGCTATGTCAACGACTTTATCGACCGCGGCCGTGTGAAGAAAGTGTACATCATGTCCGAAGCGAAATACCGTATGCTGCCGGAAGACATCGGCAAGTGGTATGTTCGCGGCAGTGATGGCCAGATGGTGCCGTTCTCCGCCTTCTCCACCTCGCGTTGGGAATACGGTTCGCCGCGTCTGGAACGCTACAACGGTCTGCCATCAATGGAAATTCTTGGCCAGGCAGCGCCAGGCAAGAGTACCGGTGAGGCGATGAGCCTGATGGAAGAGCTGGCGGGTAAACTGCCGTCGGGTATTGGCTACGACTGGACCGGGATGTCTTATCAGGAGCGGCTGTCCGGTAACCAGGCCCCTGCCCTGTATGCCATCTCGCTGATTGTCGTCTTCCTGTGTCTGGCAGCGCTGTATGAGAGCTGGTCGATTCCGTTCTCGGTCATGCTGGTCGTACCGTTGGGTGTGGTCGGCGCGCTGTTAGCCGCCACCTTCCGCGGTTTAACCAATGACGTTTACTTCCAGGTTGGCCTGTTGACCACCATCGGCCTGTCGGCGAAGAACGCGATACTGATCGTTGAATTCGCCAAAGACCTGATGGAGAAAGAGGGCAAAGGGCTGATTGAGGCGACGCTTGAAGCGGTACGTATGCGTCTGCGTCCAATCCTGATGACCTCCCTGGCGTTTATCCTTGGGGTTATGCCGCTGGTTATCAGCTCCGGAGCGGGCTCCGGTGCGCAGAACGCCGTAGGTACAGGCGTAATGGGCGGGATGGTGACCGCGACGATCCTGGCAATCTTCTTCGTGCCGGTGTTCTTTGTGGTGGTGCGACGCCGCTTTAGTAAGAAATCGGAAGATATTGAGCACAGCCATCAGGTTGAGCATCATTAATCTGCACTGATGAACAAAGGGCCGCTACTGCGGCCCTTTTTTTGATCATTACCCACAGGGCACATATTGCCATTGTTTATTTTTCGCGCTGCATTTAATATATATTGATGTGTTCCCTGCTATATCTATCACGCTGTTTAGCCCTTAGGATCTTCTTACGCTCATTTACCAGGAATAATCCTAATATCATCATCACGGCCGGCGGTTTCTGAACGCGACGACTGCCTGCCTTAAGCCAATGATTGATAAGACATCTCTATTTTTCAGGCTGCGCGCCCGGGTCGGAGAATTTAATTGGTCTATTTTTAAGATAATTTCTCTCTGATAATTGTAATTTTTCGTAATAGCACGATGAAATCTGTTGGAGAGTGGATTATAGTTAAATCAGCAGGATTACTCAGTTAGTGTCAGGTCAGTTAGTCGTGTTCATCCCACAACGGTGTTTGTTAGTCGTCGTTTAAACCACTCAAAAGGGGATGCGTTATGGACGAATACTCGCCAAAAAGACATGATATCGCACAACTACGCTTTCTCTGCGAAACGCTGTATCATGACTGCCTTGCAAACCTGGAAGAGAGCAACCATGGCTGGGTCAACGACCCGACATCGGCTGTCAATCTCCAGTTAAATGAACTGATCGAGCACATTGCCACATTCGCCCTTAATTATAAAATTAAGTACGCTGAGGATAATAAGCTGATCGCTCAGGTTGACGAATATCTGGACGATACATTTACGTTGTTCAGTAACTACGGCATTAACTCTACGGATTTGCAAAAGTGGAAAAAATCCGGTAATCGGTTATTTCGTTGTTTTGTCAACGCCAGCCGGGAAAATCCGGCCAGTCTTTCGTGTTAGGATTATTACAATCAAAAGGTGGAATTATGTCTGATAAGCCATTAACTAAAACAGACTATTTGATGCGCTTACGCCGTTGCCAGACAATTGACACGCTGGAGCGCGTCATTGAAAAAAACAAATATGAACTTTCTGATAATGAGCTGGCGGTATTTTACTCAGCCGCCGATCATCGTCTGGCTGAACTGACCATGAATAAGCTGTACGATAAGATCCCGACGTCCGTCTGGAAATTTATCCGCTAATTACCGCGCCCGACGCGATCTGCTGACCGGGCGGTAATCGCCAGCCTCAGCAGGGTATCTTTGTGATAGTCATCACATCATTTAGCCAACAGCAAACCTGTAATCGGTTTCTTTTTTATACTGCTGCGGCCATCTAACGTCAGGTATAAGGAAGACCAATGAGTGAAGAAAAACGCAAAATGATCGCCGGTGAGCTCTATTTATCTGGCGACCCAACGCTACGCGCCGATCGCCTGCGCGCCAGACAGCTGCTGCACCGTTACAATCATTCCGCCCCGGATGCGCAGGAAGAACGTCAGCGTATTCTCGCCGAGCTGCTCGGTCGCGCTGGCGATGCGTATATCGAGCCAAGCTTTCGCTGCGACTACGGCTACAATATCTTTCTCGGCGCCGGTTTTTACGCCAATTTTGACTGCGTGATGCTGGACGTCTATCCTATCCATATTGGCGATAACTGCATGCTGGCCCCGGGCGTCCATATCTATACAGCCACCCATCCGCTGGATGCGGAGGCCCGAAACAGCGGCCAGGAATATGGCAAACCGGTGACCATTGGCCACAATGTGTGGATTGGCGGTCGGGCGGTGATCAATCCCGGGGTGACCATTGGCGATAATGCGGTCATCGCGTCCGGAGCGGTGGTCACTAAAGACGTCCCCGCCAGTACCGTTGTCGGCGGCAACCCGGCGCAGATCATCAAGCGCCTTCCGCCGCCAAATGCGTAACTGTTATGCTTTTCTGTAACCGATCTGTTACTTTCTCCGCAGAATACTGCAACATAAAATAGCCTTCAGGCTGAGCCTGCCACGCCCGAACCACCGGGCGCACGGGGCAGGCTTATTGCAGAATTCGGGGACCAAGATGACAGAAATACAACGCCTGCTAACTCACACCATTGACGAACTGAACGTGCAGGAAAAACGCGATAATCGCCCGCGTTTTAGCATCAGTTTTATCCGTAACCATCCGGGCCTGTTTGTTGCCATGTATGCCGCGTTTCTGGCGACGCTGGTGGTGATGCTGCGCTCTGAAACGCTGGTGGATTCGGTCTGGTTGTTGGTGGTGCTGTTCATCCTGTTCAACGCTTTTTTCTTCTTTGACGTCTATCCACGCTATCGTTACGAAGATATCGATGTCCTCGACTTTCGCGTGTGTTACAACGGCGAATGGTACAACACCCGCTTTGTCCCCCGACAGCTGATCGACCGTATTATGCAGTCGCCGGACGTCGATAGCGAGCAGAAGGCGCAGCTTAAAAAAATGGTCGACACCAAAGGCGATCTCTCCTTTTACGATGTCTTTACGCTGACCCGAGCCGGTACTGCGCAATAAGACGATTCAGCGTCCGCAGCGCCAGCGGATAGCGGGAAGCAGAAGTATTGCCATACCCCAGCACCAGCCCGCTCCGCCCCCGCCGCGGGTCGAGATAGAAATGACTTAGCGCAGCGGGCGCCAGCTGAAACTGACGCGCCTGCTGCGCTATCGCGCGATCGTCGATCCCCTCGATGGCCAGCGTCAGATGGAGCCCCCCTTCCCCACCAAGGACTTCGCACGGCACGGTGATCTCTTGCGCCAGCGCCTCGCGCAGCAACTGCTGACGTTTGCGGTACAGACGACGCATCGCCGCCAGATGACGCGCATAGTGCCCCTTCTCGATAAAGCTGGCCAGCGCCCGCTGTTCAGCGCGGTGCCCCCCGCGCAGCAGCGCGCCAATGGCCTCCTGAGCGGCATCCGCCAGCGCGGGCGGCATTACCATAAAACCGATACGCAGCGCCGGAAAAAGGGTTTTGCTGAAGGTGCCGAGATAGACCACCGGGGCATCCGGGACCATTCCCAGCATCGCCGGGATCGGCTCTCCGCTGTGGCGAAACTCGCTGTCGTAGTCATCCTCCACAATCCACGCGCCGTGCCGATGGGTATACTCCACCAGCGCCAGACGCCGCGCGGCGCTCATAACGCTCCCAAGGGGATACTGATGAGAGGGAGAGGTGAAAATCAGCCGGGGTGGTTCTGCCGCGCCGTTGGCTATACACATCCCTTCATGATCGACGGCCATCCCACAGACCTGCAGCCCCGCCCGCTGGAAACCACTCCTGGCGCCCAGGTATCCCGGCTCTTCCTGCCACACGGTGTCGCCCGGGTTAGTCAACAGCGAGGCGCATAAGTTGACCCCTTCCAGCGCCCCCTCGGTGATGACGATCTGCCGGATGTCGCACTGAATACCCCGGGAGAGCGCCAGATGGCGAGCGATCGCCTCCCGCAGTTGGGGATCGCCCGCGGCCTCACCGTAACCCAGCAGCATGCTGCCCTCGTCGCGCAAAGCCTTATCCATTAACCGCCGCCACAGCGGCAGCGGGAAATAGTTCACCGCCGGCATGCCAGGGGTAAACGGCAGCGCCGGCGAGTCACGGCGCATAGCGGCTGGCAGCCCCTGCAGCCGCTCAGACAGCACAACGGGTGGCGCGATTACCTCCTGCCGGCGGCTGGCGGCGAGCGGCACAACCTGCGTCCCCTGACGGCTTCGCGTCAGGTATCCTTCCAGCGTCAGCTGCTCCAGTGCGGCATTCACCGTATTGCGCGACAGATGCAGTCGATCGGCAATCATGCGCGATCTTGGCAAACGGCAGCTGGCCGCCAGGGTTCCCTGCAGGATGGCATGGCGCAAAGTGTGGTAAAGGGCGCGCTGCAGGGTTTCGTCCGTTCGCTGCCGCATCCCCTGCGTCACCAACCCATAAAACGCATCGTCCGGTATGTTCATGTCACCTCCTCGTGGATCCATAAGAACATACTCTGGTGGCACTTTTTATGGAACCAGCCAGCGCGTACGCTGCCTGTACATCCCCAATAAGGAAACCGCAATGTGTGAATACAATCAGTTTGGACAGGCGCTCGGCGCCGCGCTGCCCGACTGGCAACCCCGCCCCTGGCCAACGCGGCAGGTACTGCAGGGCAGCCGCTGTCGGCTCGAACCGCTCACCCTCGCCCACGCCAGCGATCTGTTTGCTGCCCACCAGCTGGCGCCCGACGCCCGCAGCTGGACGTGGCTGCTGCGCGAACCGGAAACCAGTCTGGCTGAATTTAGCGCCTGGGTGGCGCAGGTTGCGACGCTGACCGATCCTATCCATTTCGCCGTCGTTGACCAGCAGCGCGGGACGGCGGTCGGGTCGCTGGCGTTAATGCGTATCGATGCCAACCACGGCGTGGTCGAGGTGGGGCATGTCCATTTCTCTCCGTTGCTGAGCCGAACGGCTATGGCCACCGAAGCGCACTGGCTGTTGATGCAGTATGTTTTCGGGACGCTCGGCTACCGTCGCTATGAATGGAAATGCAATAGCCTCAATACGCCGTCAGGCCGGGCGGCAAGGCGACTGGGATTTCAGTACGAAGGACGTTTTCGTCAGGCGCTGGTAAGCAAAGGACACAACCGGGACACGGACTGGTTTTCAGTGATTGATGGCGAATGGCCGCAGCTGGATAGCGCCATGCGCCAATGGCTGGCCGCCGACAATTTTACCGCCGACGGCCAGCAGCGCCGTCCCCTGGAAAGCTTCCGTTAACGACGTTTTTTGCGCCCCTGCACCGCTTTAAAGCGGGGGTTGCTCTTACAGATCACGTACAGCCGCCCTTTGCGTTTGACCAGCTGGCAATCCGGGTGGCGCTGTTTGGCGCTGCGTAATGAGTTAACGACCTGCATCATGCCTTCCTTTTTGCATCAATAAAGCCGCCGAAGCGCTGGCGGAAACGGGCCGCGCTACCCTCGCTGGCGAACGTTTTTTGTTTGCCGGTGTAGTAAGGATGCGATTTCGATGAGACATCGATCGTCACATACGGATACGTCTCACCGTCGAGCTCAATCACGCGTTCGGTGCGGATGGTTGAGCCAACTTTAAAATATTCATTGGCGCTGGTGTCGTGAAACACCACCGTGCGATAGGGAGGATGGATATGGGCTTTCATGATGACCTCGTAATTATGTTATAACATAACAATTAAGTTACGCCGTTCCACGACAAAGATCAACCATGGTTATAGCAGGGGTAATAACAAAGAGGCGAGTTTCCTCGCCTTTGGCTTCAGGGAGCCAGACGGTGGGCGATAGCGCGAAGTTGCTCCGCGATAGCCTGCAGATCTTTCCCCTGCTCGACTCTGGCGCCGCTGGAATGGCGAATCACCAGGCGCGCCGGCAGGATGGATGAGGTATGCGCCGCGCCGCTGGTACTGCCGAGGATCCGCCGCACCGCCTCTTTACCCTGCAGGTCGAGGTCCAGCGATACCGTACTCAATGCCGGATAGAAAAAGGAGCTTTCGTAGGTATCGTCATAGCCAATCACCGATTTCTCTCCCGGCACCGCCACCTGATGCTGATGGAAGGCGCTGAGCACCCCCAGCGCCATTTGGTCATTGCCCACCAGCACAGCGCTGAAGTTCGGCGTTTCACGCAGCATCTGCAGCGCGCCGGCGTAGCCGCTTTGCGCATCCCAGTTGCCGTGCAGGACGGTCACCGGCTTCAGGCCGTAGCCATCCAGGGTCTCCAGCCAGCTTTTCAGCCGCAGTTTGGCCGATACGGAGCTGTCCGGCCCCGCCAGCAGCGCGATCTCCCGATGCCCCATCTCGTAGAGATATTTGACGCTGGCCCGGGTGCCGTCCGCCGGGTTAAACGAAACGTTAAACACGGAGCTGTAGGGATCAACATCGAGAAACAGGCAGACGATATCATCGTTGTCAGCGGCGATTTTCTGCGCCTGTTCGGTCTCCAGCGGCACGTTGATAATGACCTTATCCACCCGCTGAGACTTCAGCTCATTGATGGAATCCTGGATGCTTTGGTTGACGCTCTCATCGATCATCGAAATCAGGACCTGGTAACCTTCCAGATTGGCATAGCGTTTTACCGCCGCCGCTACCTGGGAGGGGGCATGCCAGGCCAGCGAAATCGTCACCAGCCCCACCGTCTGGCTCTCCTTCCCCACCAGCTGCTGCGCCAGCCGGTTGGGCACATAGCGTAGAGCCTCTATCGATTTCTCCACCTTGCGGCGCGTCGCTTCGGATACATTGGCAGATTTGTTGAGTACCCTGGACACGGTCTGGTAAGAGACACCCGCATGACGTGCGACGTCTTCCAGAGTAGCGCTTTTAGACTTCATGGTCCGGTTCCTTATGTTGTTATCCCATGATTGTAACAGGGGCCATTTGAAAAAACGCTCACCGCCACTTCTCACCGCAAAATTAGACCACAAAAAGTATTACGTTCACAACCAGGTTAATTGTGAATCACCTCACTCATCACAACAAAAACCAGCGTTATTATTTGCACTTAGTCACACAATAATCATATCTCGTTTGCCTGAAGTTACATTTAGGCATTTTATGACATCAGTTATGTGAACGTAATACAAAACAATAAGAGGATAGAGATGAATACGACACTGCGCGCCCTTTCCACAGCATTAGCCGCTGCGCTAATCACCCCTTCCGCCTTTGCGGCTACCGCTGCGATCCCGACCGTTGATTTTCATGGCTATTTGCGCGCCGGGGTTGGGGTCTCCGGCGACGGTAGCGAAGCGGAATGGCAAAAGAACAAGCTGGGCCGGTTGGGGAACGAATCGGATACCTATGGCGAACTGGAATTGGGCTCCGAGGTCTACAAAAAAGATGATGTCAGTTTCTATCTCGACAGCATGGTCAGCATGGTCTCCGATGGCTCTAACGATAATGAAACCACGTTGAACGATGACGCGCAGTTCGGCTTACGTCAGCTGAATCTGCAGATCAAAGGGCTGATCCCGGGCGATCCAAATGCGGTGATCTGGGGCGGCAAACGTTACTATCAGCGTCACGATCTGCACATCATCGATACCAAATACTGGAACATTTCCGGCTCCGGGGCCGGGGTGGAAAACTACACCCTTGGCCCGGGCGCCGTCTCGCTGGCGTGGATCCGCGGCGATGCCAACGACGTTGACTATCGCGTCGATGGCGACAGCAACGTCAATATCAACTATATCGATTTACGCTATGCGGGATGGAAGCCGTGGTCCGGGTCGTGGACCGAATTCGGCATCGACTACGCCATGCCGAACACCACCAAAAAACAGGACAGCTACGGCGGGCTGTACGATGCCGAAAATGGCGTGATGCTAACCGGTGAAATCAGTCAGGATATGCTGGGCGGCTATAACAAAACCGTGCTGCAGTATGCCAACAAAGGGCTGGCGCAGAATATGGTCTCCCAGGGCGGCGGCTGGTACGATATGTGGAACTACGTGAATGACGCCACCGGCTATCGCGTGATTAACACCGGTCTGATCCCCATTACCGAGAAGTTCTCCATCAACCACGTTCTGACCTGGGGCTCGGCGGATGATATTACCGACTACACCGACAAAACGCGGATGCTGTCGCTGGTCGCCCGCGGGCAGTATCAGTTCACCGACTATGTGCGCCTGATTGGCGAAGTCGGCGGTTTCTATCAGAAAGACAGCTACAACAATGGCACCAGTTACAAACAGGCCGGTGAGAAATATACCATTGCGCTGGGTCTGGCGGACGGGCCGGACTTTATGTCACGTCCGGAATTACGTATTTTCGCGTCGTATCTGAATGATTCCGAAGATGGTAAACCATTTGAAGACCAGACGGCGAATAATACCTGGAATTTCGGCGTGCAGGTTGAGGCCTGGTGGTAATATCGCTCTGGTAAGAAAAATACGTTATTGATATCTCCAACGCTAAGGTCATTAATTACCCTCCGGTAATCATTATTGCCACTGCTGTCTTTGTCTTATTTTCGGGATAACCTGTTTTCAGGTTATCCCGTTTTATTTATTTCCGCGCGGCAAAATGGTCATCCAGCAATTGACGTAGCGCATCGGACTGCTTACCGAAAATAGCATGAACCTGCTGACCAAGAATAATGACGCCCAGCGCGCCCTGCTGCTGTAATGCGTCAGAGTCCACGGCCGACAGATGACGAACCGTTACCCGCAGACGGGTAATACAGGCGTCCACTTGGGTAATATTCGCTTCACCGCCGAAGGCCTGAATCAGCGCCTCGATTTGCTGTTTTTCCGCTTCGCTTAACGGTTGTGCCGGACGCGCAGGCGAAAAATAGTGCAGGAAAGATTTTAAACTCACCATCATAAACTCCAGGGTAATAGATAAAAAAAAGCCTGCTCGGCAGAGCAGGCGTGGAGAAAAAGGATTACGCGTGGCGACGGAGAATACGGCAATCCCATGCTGACAGGGTCAGCGGGTCCGACACCGCCGCGTCGGTCAGGCAATCCCGATACCCTGGCGGCAGGCTCAGGGTATGGCTTTGCGCGCTGTAGTTCTGCAGGAAGACAAACGTACTCTCACCGTCGGTGCGCGCGGTGGCCACCACTCCGGGCGGTAAATCCGCCGCGATCGCCCGCGGCAGCGCCAGCTCCTTGCTCAGGGCGGCAAAAAAGTCGCGCTGGAAGGCCAAATCGTTGCGGGAGGCCACATGCCAGGCTTTACCTTTCCCGAAGCCGTTCACCGTCACCGCTGGCCTTCCGGCATAAAAATCATCCCGGTAGGTGGCCAGCGTCTGCGCGCTTTCGGTATGGATCAGTTCACAGAGATGGCGCACCTGATAGGGGCCCTGAAGTCCGCACTGATTCCCGGCCAGGCCCTGCACCAGATTAAACTCGCCGTCATTCAGACAGTCGATCTCCTCCGCCCAGATGCCCAGAAGATTGCGCAGCGGGCCCGGGAAGCCGCCGAGATAACAGAGATCGGACTCGTTGACGATGCCGGTCCAGTAGGTAGTCACCAGATGGCCGCCGCTGGCGACAAACGCCTCCGCCCGCCCGGCAAAGCCGTCGCGCACCATGTATAACATCGGGGCAATCACCAGCCGGTACGGCGTTAAATCAGCGTCGGCGTCAATCACATCGACGGCGATGCCCTGCTCCCAGAACGGACGGTAGTGCTCATTGACCGTCTTCTCATACTCCATACCCAGATTGCGCGGCCCCTGGGCGTCATCAAGCGCCCAGCGGTTCTGCTGGTCGAAGATAATCGCCACTTTCGCCTCGGTGCGACACCCCCTCACCGCCGGCAGCTTGCTGAGGATCTCGCCGAGCTGGCTGACTTCACGGCCAATGCGGGTATCAATATGCCCAACGTGGTCGACCACCGCGCCGTGGAATTTCTCAACCGAACCACGGCTCTTGCGCCACTGGAAATACTGCACCGAGTCGGCGCCATGCGCCACCGCCTGCAGCGAAGAGAGAATATGCATCCCCGGTTTCTTCAGTTTGCTGGTCGGCTGCCAGTTGGTGGCGCCCGGCGTGGACTCCATCAGCACAAACGGCTGGCCGCCCTTCAGGCTGCGCATCATGTCGTGATACATCGCGGTATAGCAGGCCAGCGCGGTTTCGTCTTTGTCGCGGTGCCACATCGGATAGCTGTCCCAGGAGATAAAGTCCAGCACCTCCGCCAGCTGCCAGTAGTCGTAATCGTAAAAATACTCCATAAAGTTGGTGGTCACCGGCAGGGCGGCATTCGCCGCCTTCAGCGGGGCGATTTCATGGCGGCAGAAATCGGTCACCTGGGCGGTATTAAAGCGATGCCAGTCCAGATTCAGGCCGTGGATCGACACCTCGCCCTGCGGCGCAGGCGATTCAATCTGCGACCAGTCGCTGTAGGTATGGCTCCAGAAAGTGCTCCACCAGGCCTGGTTGAGATTCTCCAGGGTCTGGTACCGCGCCTTCAGCCAGTCGCGAAAGCGAGTCTGGCAGCGCTCGCAATGACATTCACCGCCATATTCATTGGAAATATGCCAGCCCAGCACCGCCGGATGCGCAGAATAGCGCTCCGCCAACAGGGTATTGATTTTAAGGGTCTTCTCACGATACACCGGCGATGACATACAGTGGTTGTGACGGCCGCCGTGCAGGGCTGGCACCCGATCGCGCCCCACCCGCAGAACCTGCGGATAGCGCTGTGACATCCACGCCGGACGCGCGCCGCTCGGCGTGGCCAGAAAAACATGAATGCCGGCGGCATACAGTTTATCGAGGATAGTATCCAGCCAGGCGAAATCAAATACCCCTTCGCACGGCTCAAGTTTCGCCCAGCTAAATATTCCCACCGACATCACATTACATTTTGCCTGCTGCATCATGGCAATGTCTTTATCAATAATATCGGGGTCATTCTCCCATTGTTCCGGGTTATAATCTGCGCCATGCAGCAGCGTATTAACCTTTGGATGTAAAGGTGCAAATTTATTCATAATAAACTTCCTGAAAAGAACGACAAAAAATTAATTAAATACTTTTACCGACGGCAATACTTTTCCCTGGCAATCAAATAGCGCCTGATTTTCACGCGCATTGCCCTCTTTCCATTCGTCATGGATATATTTCATCCCCGCCGGGGTGGCCCAGGTATTTCCCGGAACGGCAATCCACGTGGGCTCCCAGTAAAAAATCCCTTTGCCGCGCTGGTCGGGAACATCGACAACCGCCTGCATCAGATCGTGGATATAGCGATATTGTCCCTGCACGCTGGCGGGATATCCCCCGTCCTTTTCCTCTTTGGCCTGGAAACTGTTTTCCGCGTTATCGCAGTTGGCCAGGGTATAGGCATAGGCCGCCTCGACGACAATAACGTCTTTGTTATAGCGTTTGCTGATGTCATCCATATTGGCCTTCAGGGCGCTGATCGGCCCGTTCCAGTAGGTGTACATCGACAAACCGATCACGTCATACGGCACATGGCGTTTCTCTATTTCGTCAAACCACCAGCGGAAGGTATCGTTTTTGGTCCCTTCAGCCAGATGCAGCATGATTTTCACCTGCTCGCCGTTGTGCAGGTTCGCCTTCAGGCCATCAATGGCCGCGTTCAGCAGACCAGCCAGCCGGTCGAACTCTCCGCCCCCCTGCCCCCAGCTTTTCCCTTCCGGCCACAGCATACCGCCATTGATCTCATTGCCGATCTGCACCATATCCGGCAGGACGCCCGCCTGCTTAAAGCGGGCGATGGTATCCCGGGTATAGTCATGAATCGCCGTTTTCAGCTGTGGGTAATCCATCTTTTCCCAGCCCTTCGGTTTGAACTGCTTGCCGGGATCGGTCCAGAAATCGCTGTAATGAAAGTCGAGCAGCAGCTTCATTCCCTGGGCTTTCGCGCGTTTCGCCAGCGCCAGGGTCGTGGCCAGATCGTTATTCCCGCCGCCATAGCCCTCGCCGCTTGCCGATTGCGGATCCACCCACAGGCGGAGGCGAACATAGTTGACGCCGTTCTCTTTCAGAATGGCGATCGGATCCTTACGCTGGTTATTCTGGTCGTAGAAGGTCGCCCCGTGCTTTTCAGCATCCAGCAGCGTGGAGATATCCGCGCCTTTAATAAAGTCCGCCGGCATGCCCTGAAAGGCGCGGGTTTCAAGCGCGTCCGCCGCCAGCGAAGGGGGGGAAAAACTGCATGCCAGACAAACCGCAAGCCATGCGGGTGTAAATCTTTTCATGTGCTTATCCTTTAGTACTGCCCGAGGTCAGGCCGGAGACGAAGTATTTTTGTAACGCCAGATAGAGGATCGCGACCGGCACGGCAATCAGCACCGCCCCCGCCGCGTAGGTGGTGTAGCTGGCCCCCATTTTTTGCGCCACCAGGTTATACAGACCGATAGGCAGGGTGTATTTATCCGGGGTACGCAGGATGGTGCTGGAGAGGATGAAATCCCCCAGCGGGCCGGTGAAGGAGAACAGCGCCACCACCGCGAGGATCGGCCTCGACAACGGCATGATGATCTCGATAAAGATGCGAAAGCTGCTGGCGCCGTCCATGCGGGCGGACTCATCCAGATCTTTGGGGATCGCGTCGAGATACCCCTTCATCAGCCAGGTGTTCATCGGGATCATTCCCCCGACGTAGATCAGCACCAGCGCCAGATGGCTGTTAATCAGGCCAAGCAGTTGCGACAGCACAAAGATGGCAATCAGCGCGGAAAACTGCGGGATCATCTGCAGCAGCAGGAACAGCATCAGCCCGTTCTGCCGCCCTTTAAAGCGGAAGCGGGAGAAGGCGTAGGCGGTAAAGCTGACGCTAATCAGGGTCAGCACCATGGTCAGGAAGCTGATTTTCATCGAGTTCCAGTACCAGGTAAGGTAATTCACATTGCCATTGAACAGATCGGCATAGTGCTGGAACGACAGATTTTCCGGAATGATCGAGGTACTCAGCAGGCTATTGCCGGCGTTCAGCGACGCCCCGACGGTCCAGACCAGCGGATAGATAATCACCACCGAGACCAGGATAACCACCAGCCAGGTGAGAGAGAGTCGGATCCACTTTTCGCGTTTAATACTGGGTGATTGAGCCATGTTGCTTCCCTTACGCCATGTCGTCATTTTTGAAGGATTTGGTGGCGCGGAACTGCCACAGCGCCAGGCCGACGACGAAGATCGACAGCAGGATAGTGATGGTCGCCGCGATGGCGTACTGCGACGAGGACATCGTCAGCTTATAGATCCACGACACCAGAATATCCGTCCCGCCGGCGTTAGATCCCGCCACTGCAGGGCCGCCGTTGTTAAACAGATAAATGATGTTGAAATTATTAAAGTTGAAGGTGTACTGGGTGATGATGATCGGCGCGATCGCGTACAGCACCAGCGGCAGGGTGATGGTGCGCAGGCGGGTAAAGGCGCTGGCGCCGTCCATCGTCGCCGCTTCATACAGATCGTCCGGGATCGCCTGCAGCACGCCGGTGGTCATGGCAAAGACAAACGGGAAGCCAAGCCAGGTCTGCATCATGATCAGCGCGGTTTTGGTCCAGAACGGGTCGGTCAGCCATGCCTTTGGACTGATGCCGAAGAATGACAGGATCGCGTTGTTAATCACCCCGAAGGAGTCATTGAACATCCCGGCAAAGACGAGGATGGTGACAAACCCCGGCACCGCCCACGGCAAAATAAAGATAGTGCGGATCAGCGGCTTAAAGCGCAGATCTTTTTGGTTCACCAGAATCGCCAACAGCACGCCCACCGTACACTGCAGGGTGGTCGCCAGCAGCGTCCACACCACGGTCCACTGCAGCACATCCAGGAAGGTGGAGCGCCAGATGGAGAGGGTGAAAATATTGACGAAGTTTTTCAGGCCCACCCAGTCCACCAGCTTCGCCGGCGGCGTGTGGTACAGGTTATAGTTGGTGAAGGCGATGGCGAAACCAAACAGAATGGGAAAGATCACCACAAAGACCAGCAGAATAAAGCCTGGCGTGATCATCAGGTATGGGAAGCCATCGCTCAGCAGCATCTGGTACTGCTTACGCACGCTGTTCAGCGCGACCCCCTCATCGCGTTTTTTGCCGTTCAGCCACGCGTCCCGCAGCGAGAGAAAATAGATCAGCACGCCAAAAGCGACGATCAGCACGCTGATAATCCCCTCCGCTAACAGGAAGATAGAGTTATCCCGGGGCACCTCTTCACCCAGGGTATAGAGCCCCCACAGCCCCTCGCGCAGGAAGTCATAAAAAATACCCAGAAAGCTGCTCAACAACACCAGGAAGACCAGCCCCTTCAGCCACTGGCGATGATAAAACTGGCCGAAACCCGGCACGATTGCCAGCAGCAGGCCGCACCACGCATGGCGCCCGGGCCCGCGCGCGTCGCTAAAATTTTCGCTGGAATGGATGCTCACACTCGACTCCTTCTACAAACGGGAGGTCCCCCTCCCGCTCGGTGACTTCACGTGACGGTAAATTACTGATTGCTGGCCTGCATCGCTTCGATCTGCATCTTGATCTGTTTCACCGCGTTATCGAGCGCGGCCTGCGGCGCCTGCTTGCCGGTGAGGCTCAGTTCAAGCGCGGCATTAGCTGGCCCCCACACTTCCCCCATCTCCGGAATGCCCGGCATGGCCATCGCCCGCGCCGACTGTACGGCGACGGCGCTGGCCTTTTCGTCATTTTTAATCACCGGGTCGTCAATCATCGCCTTCAGCGGCGGGATTTCGCCGGTGGCGACATAGCGGGCTTTTACATACTGCGGCTGGTTGATGAACTCGATAAACTGTTGCGCCAGCGCCTTGTCTTTACTCCAGGTCGATACCACGTAGCCCTTAACGCCGAGGAAGGAGCTCATCGGCTTGCCGTCCGGCAGGGTCGGCAGCGGCACCACGCCATAGTTGATACCGGCGGCTTCATACGGCTGGAAGGCCCAGGGGCCGTTGATCACCGCCGCCGCTTTTTTCTCGGTAAACAGCGAATCAATGGCGTTCAGCCCGTTATCGCCGAGGATCCCTGCAGGGAAAGCCTTCTCGGCATAGAATTTTTTCAGGAAGGTCACGGCTTCCACAGCGCCGGGAGTATTGAGCCCCACCTGCTGCGGGTTGAAACCGCCGCCGTCGTTCTTCGCGAAGATATAGCCGCCCATCGGGCCAATGGCTCCCCAGCTGTAGTAGATCTGATCAAACTTCGCCAGCAGGCCGTATTTGTTCTGCTCGCGCTGGGTCTTCGAGTAGTCCAGCCAGGCCTGCAGGCTGTCCAGCGGCTTGTCGATCAGGTCCTTGTTGTAGATAAGCACCAGGGTTTCCACCGCTTTCGGGATGCCGTACAGCGCGTTGTCCATGCGGAAGGCATTGATAGAGGCTGGCGTAAAGGCATCCTGTTTCGCCTGCTCGACGTTGAGCGGCGAGAGAAGCCCCTGAACGACGGCGCCGCCGAGCTGGTCATTCGGGATCACCAGCACGTCCGGCCCAATGCCCGCCGGGCCGTCGAGGCGCAGCTTTTCCAGCTGCTGGGCATAAGGCATCTCCTGCAGATTGACCTTCACGTTGTACTGCTTCTCAAAATCGCTGACCGCGGTTTTGATGCCAGTGGATTTTTTAATGTCTTCCCAAACGTTGAGCTGCCCGGCGGCATGCGCCTGCAGGCTGGTAAGTTGCCCCGCCGCGAGGGTGGTAAGGATCAGTGCAGCAAGCGTGTTCTTTTTCATTATCAACCTCATGTGAAGGTATAACAATTTAATGGTTTTTATTTGAATTACGTCTGTCAGCTAGAAAAAAAATCATTTCAAACTGCGTTGTTACATAGAAAACAGACGCTGATTCGCTTTTGTTATACGCTACGCTTTGATTAGGGATAAAACTACCATAAGCTGCCAGTTGTGTGATCATCCTTGCAGAAATGAAACGCCGCTGTATGGCGCAAATTCCGCGGAAGTTATAGTCAGGACATGATTTTAGCGCTGTTGAATATCGTCACGCTGTTTTGTTACACGTAATACAATTTCACTCAACTCAGCGACACGCCAACGGCAAACAACGGCTACTCACTTCGGGGAATGTGGATGTCCAATATACGACTGAGGAATGTCACCAAAAGGTTCGGCAGCACGGTGACGCTGCACCAGGTCAATCTCGATATTGAAGATGGCGAGTTTGCGGTCTTCGTCGGCCCTTCCGGCTGTGGAAAATCGACGCTGTTACGTATGATTGCCGGGCTGGAAGAGGTTAGCGACGGGGAAGTGCTGATCGGCGATGAGGTGATGAACGATGTGGTCCCCGCCCGCCGCGGCGTGGCGATGGTTTTTCAGTCCTATGCGCTCTACCCGCACATGACGGTGGCGGAGAATATGGGCTACGGGCTGAAGGTGAATAAAGTGCCGAAAGCGGAGATCCGTCGCCAGGTGGAAATGGTGGCCAAAACGCTGCAGCTCTCTCACCTGCTGGACCGTAAACCGAAGCAGCTCTCCGGCGGCCAGCGGCAGCGCGTGGCCATTGGCCGCGCTATCGTGCGTAATCCCCGGGTGTTTATGTTCGATGAGCCGCTTTCTAACCTCGACGCGGAACTGCGCGTCGATATGCGCCTGCATATTGCCCGCCTGCACCAGGAGCTGAAGACCACCATGGTGTATGTCACGCACGATCAGGTGGAGGCGATGACTCTCGCTGATAAAATCGTGGTCATGAACTACGGAAAGGTTGAACAAATGGGTTCGCCGATGGCGCTTTACTACAATCCGGTCAACAAATTCGTCGCCGGTTTTATCGGCTCGCCAAAGATGAACTTTTTACCCGCCACCGTCAGCGACTGGCAGCCAGAGCGTTTAACGGTCACCCTCGCCCAGGACCATCAGCTCACCCTGAACGTTGCCACCCAACCGCTTAACCCCGGCGCCGCGGTAACGCTGGGGATCCGGCCAGAGCACCTCACGCCTGAAGTCTCCACCGGTACCGTGGTGGAGTTTCAATGTGAAGTGGTGGAACGTCTGGGCAACAATACCTACCTGTTCGGCCAGTGCTATGGTCACGATAACGTCAAGGTTCTGCTGCCCGGCGACGTCCATTTCCGCCCGTGGCAGAAGATTAATCTGGCCTTCGATGACCGCTTCTGCATGGTGTTTGATGAGAACGATCTGCGCATCAGCGCCGATATCACGGCGCCAGACGCGCACTAAGCCAACATATTGCTGTCATCTGCGCAGCGTATGCTGCGACTGAATGCCGGAATACATCCTGCCCGGCATTCACACCCTCATTTTTATTCTGCTGCATCGGAATCATCCTTCTCTCCCGGCATCGCAGGCTATTGTGATGCCGGTTTTTTTCCCCGCACAGCGCGATTTCTCCCACTGCGCCCGGTTTATCTTTCGCATATACTGATGACACCCGGCGAACGATAAGGACACAGGCATGAGGACCCGGCATCTGATGGCGCTGTTTACAGGGGTGCTGATACTGGCCATCATCCTGCCCATCTCGCTCAGCATCTGGCAGGCGGCGCGGCAGGCCAAAATGCAGTTCTATCGTGAACTGGATGATTATTCCAACCGCATCGTCGTCCGCACGCTGCAGGTCGCCGATCAGGCCCGGGAAGCGCTGCGGGAGGCCGATGCACATACAGCCTCGTCCTGTAGCCCTGAACATCTGCTCATGCTCCGCCGGATCGCCTATACCCACCGCTACGTTCAGGAAGTGCTCTGGCTGCGGGATTCCGTGCCGCAATGCTCCTCCCTGGAAGACCACAGCGTCGCGGTGACCTTCCCGCCACCGGACCACATTGCCTCCGACGGCTATCGCACCTGGCTGACCTCGATTAACGATCTTGGCCTCAATCACCAGATGACGGCCATGGCCAGCCAGCAGCATATGGTAATGATCGATCCCATCTCCTTCATTGATGTGGCGCCCGTCAGCGAGGAGAAGATCCATAGCATGCTGTTTGGTTTGGACCATCTGAAAATGGTGATCAGCAGCCAGCCGCTGCCGGCGAAGGCCTGGCAACGGATTAAAGACCCGCACCTGAATATGCTTACCCTGGATAATACGGTCTACCGGATCCAGCGCATTCCCGAGCTGGGATCCGGCATTGTGACCTGGTCATCCACCCTGCCCCTGCAGCAGCACATACGGCAGCAGTTGATCTTCTGGCTCCCGGCCGGCATCTTCACCAGCCTGCTTGCCACCTGGCTGCTGCTGCGCCTGCTGAGACACCTGCGTTCACCGCGTAACAGTATGCTGGACGCCCTCCATTCCCAGGCGATTCAGGTTCACTATCAACCGATTATTTCATTGCAGGACGGGAAAATCGCCGGAGCCGAAGCGCTGGCGCGCTGGCAGCAACCCGACGGTACCTATTTATCGCCGAATATCTTTATTCCCCTGGCCGAGCAGACCGGGCTGATCACCCAGCTGACGGAAGATATCGTCAGGAAAATTTTCGCCGATCTGGGCCCCTGGCTGAGGCAGCGGCCGGAAGTGCATATCTCCATCAACCTGTCGGTGGATGACTTACGCTCTCCCACCCTGCCCACGCTGTTACACGATCAGCTGCAGCACTGGGGGATCGCCGCCGAACAGATCATCCTTGAGATCACCGAGCGCGGGTTTGTCGACCCGGAGACCACCATGCCGGTGATCGCTCACTACCGTCAGGCTGGCCATCGGATCTCGATTGACGATTTCGGTACCGGCTACTCCAGTCTGAGCTATCTGCAGAAGCTGGACGTCGACACGCTGAAAATCGATAAATCCTTTGTCGATACCCTCGAGTACCGGCCGCTGACGCCGCACATTATTGAAATGGCCAAGGCGCTCAATCTGACCACCGTCGCCGAAGGGGTGGAAACCGAAAGCCAGCGCGACTGGCTGCGACAGCATGGCGTTCAGTACGCCCAGGGATGGCTGTACAGCAAAGCGCTGCCAAAAGAGTCATTTATTCAGTGGGCGGAAGATAATCTCCATGCGCATTAAGCGGCAGGCAGCCTGCGCAGAAGGTCAGCGGGCGCAGCCTCTTCGCCGCCCTCTGCCGGAGGCTACTTCAGATAGGATTTAATCACCTGCATCACCGTCTCCAGATCCGCTTCACGCTGCGTCTCATCTGGCTCTTTCACCACATGGTCGGTCAAATGCCCCTGGATAACCTGCAGCATCATGCCATTGACCGCGCCGCGGATCGCCGCCAGCTGCTGTAGCACCTCAGCGCACTCATGCTCGCGATTAAGCATTTTCTCTAATGCGGTACTCTGCCCCTGAATTTTCTTCAGCCGGGTCAGTAACTTCTTTTTGTCTCTCACTGTGTGTGACATTGCGCGATCCACCGTTTTATTCTGCCGTCATTGCCCGACCTTCGACGCCGGCAACGCTTGCCAGCATAGCATGATCCCTTTTATCAGCCTCTTTTTCTACTGGGGGGTAGTATTTTACTACTGGGGGGGAGTAGCATAGAGCCACTTTTGGCAAGGATCCCGATATGAACGATTTCACTTCCCTTCTGCAGCAGGGCAATGCCTGGCTGTTTATTCCCAGCGCGATACTGCTCGGCGCGCTGCACGGCCTCGAACCCGGCCACTCAAAAACGATGATGGCCGCCTTTATCGTGGCGGTACGGGGAACCTTAAAGCAGGCGGTTCTGTTAGGGCTGGCGGCGACGGTCTCGCATACCGCGGTGGTCTGGCTGATCGCCATGGCCGGCCTGTGGTTTGGCCGCGGCTGGAACGCCCAGACTTCTGAGCCCTGGTTTCAGCTGATCTCGGGGATTGTCATTGTGTTGATTGCCTGCTGGATGCTCTGGCGCACCTGGCGCGAATCGCGGCCCCACGCCCACCACCATCATCCTCAGCACGGGCACGACCATGACCATGACCATGACCATGACCATCATCATCATGAACATCATGACCACCATCATTCTCACTCCCCTGGCGCGCCGCTGGTGGCGGAGGAGTGGCAGGACGCGCATCAGCGGGCCCATGCTCAGGAGATTAACCGGCGCTTCGATGGCCGCCAGGTGACGACCGGGCAGATTGTGATGTTTGGCCTGACCGGCGGGCTGATCCCCTGCCCGGCGTCCATTACCGTACTGCTTATCTGTTTACAGCTGAAGAAATTCTCGCTGGGCGCCACGCTGGTACTCGGCTTTAGCGTCGGTCTGGCGCTGACGCTGGTGGCTTCCGGGGCTATCGCCGCCCTGAGCATGAAACATGCCACCCGCCGCTGGCCGTGGCTTAACGACATCTCGCGCAAAGCGCCCTGGATCTCAGGCTTACTGATTATTGTGGTAGGGATCTACATGATGCTTCATGGCCTGAGCGGCCTGTAAACCACAATGCGCCCTCTTCTTGACGACGAGGGCGCGGGTTCCCTTCAGGAGACGCTCTCCCGGGGAGTGCTGACCGCCCGGCGGCGGACGGGCTGGCTGAACCACGGCAGGCACAGCTGGATCAGCGGCCCAATCGACAGCGCGTAAATGACGGTTCCGACGCCAAACTTGCCCCCCAGCAGACAGCCAATCAGCAGCACGGAGAGCTCGATCGCCGTACGGATACCGCGCAATGACCAGCCGGTGCGAGCGTGCAGGCCGGTCATCAGGCCATCGCGCGGACCCGGGCCAAAGCCCGCGCCAATGTACATCCCGGTGGCGATAGCGTTCATCACAATCGCCACCACCAGCAGCGCACTGCGCGCCACCAGCGACTCCAGCGGAGGCAGGACGGCCAGCGTGGCGTCCGCCGCCAGCCCCAGCACGATAACATTACTCACCGTGCCGAGCCCCGGCATCTGCCGAATCGGGATCCATAGCAGCAGCACCGCGGCGCCGGTCAGGATAATCACGGTCCCGAAACTGATCCCCAGCTGTTTAGCCACCCCAAGATGAAAAACGTCCCACGGATCGGCGCCGAGATTAGCATGCACGAAGAGCGCCGTGGACACGCCGTAGAGCACCAGACCGATATATAACTGCAGCAGGCGACGAAGCATATTTTTTCCTCAACATCATTGCGAATGCCCTCATCATCAGCAAAAATGGACTGATAATTAATGGCCAGTTTTGGAAAAGTGGATCGCTATGTCAGCCCGACGCTTTGGAACACAGTCCCTGGTACGCCTGCTTGGCAACTGGCAGGAGTCCAGTTCCCGCACACCGCTATGGCGCCAGCTGGCGGAAGCGCTCCGCCTGCTGATCCTCGATGGCCGTCTGACGCTACAGACGCGCCTGCCCGGCGAGCGCGAGCTGGCGGCAGCCCTCAACGTCAGCCGGACGACCATCGCCAGCGCCCTCGGCCAACTGCGGGAGGAGGGGTTTCTCCATAGCCGCCAGGGGAGCGGGTCGCGCATTGTCCTGCCGGAACGCCCTGCCGATCTGCCGCTGCCCTCTGCGACCCCCTCGACGATCAATCTCTCTACCGCCGCCCTCAGCGCCGGTCCGGAGGTCCATCAGGCCTTCCAGCACGCCATGACCTTGCTGCCGCCCTATCTCACCCAGACCGGCTACGATCAGCAGGGGCTCCCGGTGCTGCGGGAAGCGATTGCCCGGCGCTACAGCGAACGTGGCCTGCCGACGCGGCCCGATGAAGTGATGGTGGTCAACGGCGCGCTCAGCGCCTTCGCGCTGATCCTGCGTCTGTTCACCGGCCCCGGTGACCGGGTGGTCATTGACGCCCCGACCTATCCAATGGCCATCAGCGCCATTCAGGGCGCCTCCTGCCGGCCCGTTGGGGTCGCACTCCCCCTGCAGGGATGGGACTGTGATGGATTAGCGGCGACCATTGCGCAGACCGCGCCGCGTCTGGCATGGCTGATGCCGGATTTTCACAACCCTACCGGGCGCTGTATGGATGCCCCTACCCGCCAGCGAGTCGCGGACATCGCGGCCAGGACGCGAACAACGCTGGTGATCGATGAGACCATGGTCGACCTCTGGTATAACGCCCCGCCCCCGCCGCCGCTGGCCTGCTTTAATCCCGACGCCGCGGTGATCACTATCGGTTCGGCCGGGAAAAGTTTCTGGGGGGGACTGCGCATCGGCTGGATCCGCGCCAGCGCGCGAACGATCGCCTCGCTGATTCAGGCCCGCGACTCTCTGGACCTGGGTACGCCGCTGCTGGAGCAGTTGGCCTGCAGCTGGCTGCTGGCAAACGCCGCCACGCTGCTGCCGCCGCGACGGGAGATGCTGCAGGCGCGCCGGGACATGTGCGAAGTGCTGATGAAAGAGTATTTTCCCCGCTGGCGCTTTACGCCACCGGAAGGCGGACTCTCTTTTTGGGTGGAACTCCCTGACATGCTGGCCACCCTGTTCTCTGCGCGGGCGGAAAGCCAGGGGATCCATATCGGCACCGGGACGCGGTTTGGTCTGGAGGGCGCGTTCGATCGCTATTTACGTCTGCCGTTTACCTTGCCGGACGAAGCATTGCGCCAGGCCTTCTCCACGCTACAACCATTGTGGCATAGCCTTGCAGAACAGCGGGAAAATACGCGTTTGCGGAAAATAATATAAGAAAATATCGACGGGCTGGCTTCAGCCCGTCAAAAGTCCGTCATCCATGAGGTATATGAGATGTTTTTATAAAATTGCCTGGGTATCCTGCCATCTGGTTATGGCAACCCGGTGACGGAAATAAGGCAATTTCATTAATGCTGGCGCGGAATAGGAAACCCTTTCAGGGAAATAATAAAGCCATCTTCATCTTTTTTAATTTTAGCGCCGGTGTCACACCAGTCGGAGGCAATGCGAAAGAACTCATCACTACCGATATTCCAGTTCAGGCGGACGTGTTTTACGTATCCTGAGCGCAACATATCGCAGGCTTCGCTATAGTTGCTGGCTGTAGAGAATTGTTGTTTCATTTTTTCTTCTTCAGAAGTTTTCTTAATGCTTTGATTTCTTTAGGGGTTAATGGCGTCGCTTCCTCTTCGGTATGCTGGCTGTCAATGTCCTCTTCCGTCACCCCCGCCTCACCTGCTGATGCCTCCAGCTGAAAAGCCAGCTGCAGCAGCTTTTCCGTTGCCGTACCCAGGTTCTCGTTATTCACTTCCGCATAATGACGCAACTTCTCTTTTAACTCAGCGTCAATTTTTACATTCAAAACCACTGTGGTCATAGCTACGCTTCCCGTGCAATAAAATCATCATAATTAATACACGAAGTTAACATGCTGATCCAGAGATATATTTTATAGCATGGATCTGGCAACAAATTCCCAGCAATAAGATGCGCTTTATTTATGACACGCAAATGACATTAATATTGCAGTAGCATTTCAGATTTATGACAAGTCAATATTATGGAATAAAAACGGGTTGTTTTAGCAACAAAAAATAATATGTGATCTGTATCAGGTATTAAATATAGCAGGAATAAAGACCGGGAAAATATAAGGGATATATCATGAGGGCGAAATGGGTGGGGGCCCTGCCAGCTACATCCCGGCACACACGTCGTCTGCTCTGGCTGCTTCCTTCCGGACCTGACCTGGTAAACAGAGTAGCGTTGCGGGAGAACCAACAGAGCCCCCATTGAGAGCGTTGTTACCCAACGCGCTGGCGCATTATCCCTGCTGACCTGGTGAATTGCAAGCGCGCCCCGACTGCCTGCTGGTTTATTGCGCAATAACGCGAATAAAACCAGTCACTCACGCTCAATCTGTGAGAGTGAGAGCGTGCGCTCAGCACACAGCCGGGATATCCACCATACTTATCCACCTTATGTTCTCTTTTATCATCAGCGCATTGTCTCTACGGTAATCGAATGACTGACTCATCACCACAGACCATCACTCTGCCTTTGCCCGCCATTGAAGGGATGACCATCGCCTTTCAGGGGGTGAATTATCTGCGCCCTGAAAAAATGCTCGACTTCGTGACTATCAGTCAGGCGCCGGTGCGGGCGGTCACGCCGCTGGCGCTGCTCTATTCCACCGTCGGCGTGCTGCGTCAGGTGGAACTGCGCAAGCTACCGGTCTACATCAGCGGTCGGGTGGTATACCCCATCTCGTCGCTGACCATGCCGGGCCTGCGCGCGAAGCTGATCATCAACGCTACCTCGCAGCGGTTAAAATTCCTGGAGAGCCTCATCGCCAGTTCACCTTCCGACAATGTCCATGGCATGCAGATCCTCGGCCTGGCCCTGACGTTCACCGTCGAACAGCCCGCCTGATCTGCAGGCTGTACAGCCTGCAGATCAGCGCTTATGCTGGCGTTTTTCGGGTAACAGGACTAAATATGGAGCCGCTCGATACATTTCCCCAACGTGTCTGGCACATTGTGGCGTCAATACCGGAAGGGTATGTCACGACCTATGGCGATGTCGCCAGGCTGGCCGGTTCTCCGCGCGCGGCGCGCCAGGTGGGCGGTGTGCTGAAGCGTCTGCCGGAAGGGTCCACTCTGCCCTGGCATCGGGTGGTCAATCGCCATGGCGATATCTCCCTCACCGGCCCCGATCTGCAGCGGCAGCGTCAGGCATTGCTGGCCGAAGGGGTACAGGTCTCAGGCAGCGGCCATATCGATCTCCAGCACTATCGCTGGGTTTACTGAAGACCAAAAAAAAGCCCCCATCCGGGGGCTCATCGAGCTTACTGTGCGACAGGCACGGCGGTCTGCTGAACCGGAACCAGCGTCAGGTCGGCATGGGTGCCCCCCTGGTTGATTACCGTCTGCACGGTATCGGTAATGAACATCAGCTGGCCATTAACCGTAATCGCTGCGCTCAACAAAATGCGGGCGTTCGGTTGAATATCTGCCGGGTTGTAAGGCAGGGCAAAGTTAAATGGCGCCTGCTTGCCTTCGGTACGCACCGCTTTTTGCGACAATACGCGGGCTGGCGCATCTGCCAGAGAAGCATCCGACAGGGTCACCGTCAGCACCGCATCCGGCGGTAATGCGATTCTCTGGCGGATATTAATCGTCCCCGTGACGCTCGGCTGCTGCTGCGCCACGCTCAGCGTCGCAATACCGTAAGGGTCGGGTGCGGCTGCCTGAGCGGAAGAACTGGTGGAGTGGTGATTAGCACAGGCGGTCAGCGTCGCGGCGACGGCTAAGGCACTAAACATATAGGCAAATTTCATGATGTTCTCCTTATCATCCCTTTATACCCAGGAGGATGTTCCGCCGCTTCGCCGGCAGGAACTTTCGTGTCGTCAATAAGTGTGGCACAGATCTCAGATTTCTTCCTGTTGACCGGTTGTTATTCAGATTATTACACCCATCGGACCACTTGCGATTCCAGGTTATACTTTGCCACATTACGCGCACGGCGCCGCCATTGTTAATTGAGGATAAGTATGAGTCAGGCACTCTCTAACCTGCTGGCATTATTAGATCTGGAAAAAATTGAGGAAGGGTTGTTCCGTGGACAGAGCGAAGACCTGGGATTGCGCCAGGTTTTTGGCGGCCAGGTGGTGGGCCAGGCGCTGTATGCCGCAAAAGAGACCGTGCCCGTTGAACGTCTGGTGCATTCGTTTCACAGCTACTTTCTGCGCCCCGGCGACAGTCAAAAACCGATCGTCTACGATGTGGAGGTCCTGCGCGACGGCAACAGCTTTAGCGCCCGCCGGGTCGCCGCCATCCAGAACGGGAAGCCGATCTTCTATATGACCGCCTCCTTCCAGGCGCCAGAGCACGGCTATGAGCATCAGAAAGCGATGCCGGCCGCCCCCTCCCCTGACGGACTGCCTTCGGAAACCGACATCGCCCGCAAGCTGGCGCATCTCCTGCCGCCGCAGGTGAAAGACAAATTCCTCTGCGATAAGCCGCTGGAGATCCGCCCGGTGGAATTTCATAACCCAATGAAAGGCCATATCGCCGAGCCGGCGCGCCAGGTCTGGCTGCGCGCCAACGGCGCCGTTCCCGACGATCTGCGCATTCATCAGTATCTGCTGGGCTATGCCTCGGACTTTAACTTCCTGCCGGTGGCGCTGCAGCCGCACGGCGTTGGTTTCCTTGAGCCCGGCATGCAGGTCGCCACCATCGACCACTCAATGTGGTTCCATCGGCCGTTTAATATCAATGAGTGGCTGCTGTACAGCGTTGAAAGCACCTCGGCCTCCAGCGCCCGCGGCTTCGTTCGCGGCGAGTTTTACACGCAGGATGGCACGCTGGTTGCCTCAACGGTCCAGGAAGGGGTGATGCGCAACCGCAACGCATAAAAAAAGCCTCCCTGACGGGAGGCTTTTTGCTACATGGAGAAGGGTTTTCTGTCAGGCGTTGTAGGCGTTTTCGCCATGGCTGTTGACGTCCAGCCCTTCGCGCTCCTGCTCTTCCGGTACGCGCAGCCCTACGGTCATATCCGCCACTTTGTAGCCGATGAAAGCGACGACGCCGGACCAGACCACGGTAATGCCGATACTTTCCAGCTGCACCAGCAGCTGATGGCCCATGGTGACGCCTTCCGCATAACCGACGCCGCCCAGAGACGTCGCCGCGAAGATACCGGTCAGGATGCAGCCGACGATGCCGCAGACGCCGTGGACGCCGAAGACGTCGCAAGGGTCATCCACACGCAGCCAGCGTTTCAGCGCAGTCACGCCCCAGATGCCCGCCAGGCCAGAGGCGATACCGACGATCAGCGCGCCGCCGACACCGATATAACCACACGCCGGCGTAACGCCAACCAGACCGGCAATTGCCCCGGAGCAGGCGCCCAGCAGTGAAGGTTTGCCGCGCAGAGCCCATTCGCCAAAGGTCCACGCCAGGATAGCCGCGGCGGTCGCCACGACGGTGTTAACGAACGCCAGGGCCGCAATTTCATTCGCTGCGCTGGCAGAGCCGGCGTTGAAGCCGAACCAGCCCACATAGAGGATAGCGGTGCCGGTGAACACCATCGGCAGGTTATGCGGTTTGAACGCTTCTTTGCCGAAGCCCACGCGTTTGCCCATCATATAGGCGCCCACCAGCCCGGCGACCGCGGCGTTGATGTGCACAACGGTGCCGCCGGCGAAATCCAGCGCGCCATGGGTCGCCAGCAGACCGCCGCCCCAGACCATATGCGCAATCGGCACGTAGGAGAGCGTCATCCACACCACCACGAAAATCAGCACCGCGGAGAAACGGATACGTTCAGCCAGCGCGCCGACGATCAGCCCGACGGTGATGCAGGCGAACGAGCCCTGGAAGGCGACGTGGATATACTGATAGAAGGTGCCCATCAGCGCTTTCAGTTCAATATTTTTCAGCATCACCCAGTCAAAGCTGCCGAAGAAGCTGCCGCCAGTGCCGAAGGCCAGGGTATAGCCATAAATGACCCACAGTACGCAGACGAGGCCAAAGGTGACAATCACCTGCGTCAGCATGGAAAGAACGTTCTTACCGCGGATCAGCCCGCCGTAAAACAGCGCAATCCCCGGGATAGTCATAAACAGAACCAGCGCGGTGCAAATCATCATAAACGCATTATCGGCTTTGTCCGCCACCGCAGGCGCGGCCATCGCCAGCCCCGGAAGAAGGGCTAACGCCCCCAGACCCGATTTCATTGTTGCCATTTTCATTGTTTCGTTCCCCATCACTGTGTGGTCTGGAAATTACAGTGCCGCTTCGTCAGCTTCGCCGGTACGGATGCGAATGACGCGCTGCAATTCAGCGACAAAAATTTTGCCGTCGCCAATTTTTCCGGTGTAAGCCGCTTTGCTGATGACATCGATAACTTCATCCAGCTGATCGTCGGCGATCGCCACATCAATCTTCACTTTTGGCAGAAAGTTGACGCTATACTCGGCGCCGCGGTAGAGCTCCGCATGACCTTTCTGACGGCCAAATCCTTTGACTTCAGTGACCGTCAGGCCCTGAATGCCGATGGAAGACAAGGCTTCACGCACGTCTTCCAGTTTGAATGGTTTGATTACCACGGTAACCAGCTTCATAAGTCCCCTCCAGTCAGTATTCGGTAATGGCCGCAGCTAACACGATGTATATAAAGCAAGGGCTATGCCAGAAATGAAAAAAGGCCGCTGAGCGGCCCTTTGATGGCAAAAAACAGGCGAGAGGTCAGGCATTAGCCTGCGTAAAGACGTTTAACGGGCAAAAATGCACCACGGCGGTGCATTTGATGTAACGTTTTTGCACCACGACAGGCCGACCCGCCTTCGCTGCCTGCTGGTGGTGCATCAGGCGCTGAGCGACTCTTCTCTGGCGCTGGCCGCCAGCTCTTCACCAGCCAGCTGTAGCTGATACATCTGCCAGTAGCGGCCTTTCGCCGCCAGCAGTTGCTGATGGTTGCCCCGCTCGACGGCCTGACCGCGATGCAGGACCAGAATGGAATCCGCCTCAACGATGGTCGACAGGCGATGGGCAATGACCACCAGAGTGGTATGCTGGCGAACCTTCGCCAGCGCCTGCTGGATCGCCTGCTCGGTGCCGGAGTCGATGTTCGCCGTCGCCTCATCCAGAATCAGAACCTGCGGGGTCTCCACCAGCACGCGCGCCAGCGCCAGCAGCTGCTTCTGTCCGACGGAGAGATTATTGCCCTGCTCGCCCAGCTGGGTGTACAGGCCGTCGCTCATGCTGCGCGCCACCGCCGCCAGCTGCACCGCCTCCAGCGCTTCCCAGACCTGTGTTTCGCTGATGTCCCGGCCCAGCGCGACGTTGGCGTAGAAGGTATCCGCCAGCACCACCGGATCCTGTTGCACCATCGCGATGCCCCGACGCAACGCGCTGTGGCTGAGAGAAGAGAGCCGCCGGCCATCGATGCGGATCTCCCCGTGGGTTAACGGGTAATAGCCCATCATCAGACTGGCGAGGGTACTCTTCCCACTGCCGGTATGCCCGACCAGCGCCACAAAACTGCGGGAAGGTATATCCAGCGTGATATCCTGTAGGACCAGACGATCCCCGCGGTAGGCAAAGGAGAGATGGTCGATTTCCACCCGACCGCTGCTCAGCGGCGCGTCATCGGCGCCCCACGCCTGGCGCGGACGGTCCATCAGTTCGAAAACGCGTTCGCCGGCGACCACCGCCTGCTGCAGCATCGACTGCTGGGTGGTCAGCTCAATGAGCGGCTCGTTGAGGCGTCCGAGATAGCTGATAAACGCGTACAGCACCCCGACCTCAATCGTGCCCGCCGCGCTAAAGCCGAACAGCATCAGCAGCCCGCACAGCACCAGCGAGGAAAAGAGGCTCAGCAGCGGACGCAGCAGAAAACCGTCCAGGCGCAGCGTCTGCATCCGCGCCAGGTAGTGGGCGTAGCTGGCCTCGCGCATCCGTTCGCCAAAGCGCGCCTGCTGGCGGAACTGCTGGATGACCCCCATGCCGTTGATCACTTCGTTAAAGCCATCGTTGATGTCGGCAAGCCAGGCGCGCACCCGGCGCACGATCGGCGTGCTATAGCGCTGATAAATGATCATCACGATCAGCACCGCCGGGAAAATCGCGATCGCCACCAGCGCCATCCGCCAGTCGAGGCTAAACATCGCCACCAGCATCGCGCCGATCAGCGCCGCGCTGCGCAGCACCGTCGCCACTACCGTCACATACAGGTCACGAATGACTTCGGTATCGTTGGTCACGCGTGAGATCAGCTGCCCGACCGGCTGAGTATCAAACTCGCTGAGCGGCTGATGCAGGGCGGCATCCATCACATCGCTGCGTAACTGCTGGACCACGCCGACCGCGGCGCGGTTAAACAGCAGCGACTGGTTATAATGCAGTAGCGCCGCCAGCAGCTGCAGACCGATATAGGCTGCCGCCAGGCCTGCCACCAGCTTCAGCGGCAGAGTCTGTTTCGCCACCATATTGTCGATGAAATAGCTGATAAGCAGCGGGCCGCTCACCTCCGCCGCCGCCGCGATCCACATCATCGCCACCGCGATGGCCAGCGGCTTACGCCACGGTGAACCATAGGCCAGCAGGCGTTTAAGCGTCGGCCAGAGTTCGGTAAAGCTACGCATCCAGGGCCTCCTCTTGCTCCTGGGGAACCTCGTCGAGCGCGGCTTCCAGCTGCTGATACCGATACATGTCGCGGTACCAGCCGGGCTGCACCGCCAGCGCCTCATGGCGGCCGCGCTGGGCGACATGCCCATGCTGCAGCACCAGGATTTCGCTGGCCTCAGTCAGCGCCGACAGGCGGTGGGCGCTGATGATCACCGTCCGCCCCTCTCCCCACTGGCGCAGGTTATGCAGGATCTGGTGTTCGGTGCGGCCATCCACCGCGGATAAAGCATCATCAAGGATCAGAATTTCGGCCTCCAGCAGCAGGGCGCGGGCAATCGAGATGCGCTGTTTCTGGCCGCCGGAGAGCATCACGCCGCGCTCACCCACTTCGGTATCGTACCCCTGGGGCAGACGCAGAATGTCGTCATGCACGCTGGCCAGCCGCGCCACCCGCTCAATCTGTTCCGGCGTCGCGTCCGGTTTTCCCAGCGCGATATTATTGGCGACGGTATCGGAGAATAAAAACGGCGTCTGATTGACCACCGCCAGCCGTTCGCGCCAGCTGTCGAGCTGCAGACGCGGTAGCGGCAGATCGTGAAAGCGGATCTCGCCGCTGGTGACGTCAAAATGGCGCTGCAGCAGGGCCAGAATGGTGCTTTTGCCAGCGCCCGTCGGCCCGCAGATGCCCAGCATTTGCCCCGGCTGCAGGGTAAAATTAACCTGTTCCAGCGAAGGCTTGCTCGCCTGCGGATAGATGAAATCGCGGATAGCGACCTGCAGGACGCCGCGGCCAGCCGGTACCGTCTCGGTCCCGTCGTCCACCGCCGGCGCCTCTTCGAGCATGGTGCGAATACGACCATAGGCCGCGCTACCGCGCTCCACGATGTTAAACATCCACGCCAGCGCCAGCATCGGCCAGATCATCAGACCAAGGTACATCACAAAGCTGGTGAGCTGACCCAGCGTCAGGCTACCGTGGATCACCATCCAGCTGCCGCCGCCGATGGCCAGCAGATTCGCCGCCCCGATGGCGATATAGATAGTAGGGTCGAAGCGAGCGTCAATGCGCGCCACGCGCATATTTTTCGCTCCGGTATCGGCCGCATCGGCGGCAAACTGCGCCGACTGGCGATCCTCCAGCCCGAACGCCTTAATCATGCGGATGCTGGTCAGACTCTCCTGCGTGCGATCGTTGAGGCTGGAAAAGGCCGCCTGGGCAACGCGAAAACGTTCGTGAAGGGCATCGCCGTTGCGTTTGATCGCCAGGGCCATCAGCGGCATCGGCAGCAGCGCCAGCAGAGTGAGCTGCCAGCTAATCTGCGTCGACATCACAATCAACACCGCACAGCCCATCACCAGGGAATCCACCAGGGTTAACACCCCTTCACCGGCGGCAAACACCACCCGGTCCACGTCGTTGGTGGCGCGGGCGATCAGATCCCCGGTGCGATGGCGCAAATAGAACGCCGGATGCTGGCGGCTCAGCTGCCGGTAAAAATCTTCCCGCAGTTCAACCGCCAGCTGGTAAGAGGCGCCGAACAGCAGCACGCGCCAGACATAGCGCAGCAGGTAAACCATCACCGCGATCAGCACCAGCGCGCCGATCCACATCCACACCTTCTCCGCGGTGTAATGTTGTTGCGTCACGCCGTCGACCACAATGCCCACCACCTTCGGCGGAACAAGCTGCAGGACGGCAATAATGGCCAGCAGGGCAATGGCGCCAAGATAGCGGCGCCACTCCCGGCGGAAATACCAGCTGAGTTGTGCAAATAATCGCAAGCAGTAAGATCCTGATTTTGTTATGGGTTACGGCGCAATACCGTTATTCGACAGGCAAGGCGGTGGTGTATTTTATCTGTTCCATGGCAAAACTCGAAGTGACATCCGACAGCCCCGGCACGCTGTTCACCAAACGTTTATAAAAGTCGTCATAGCGCTTCATATCGGCGACCTGCACCCGCAGCAGATAATCATACTCCCCCGCCATCCGCCAGAAGCCGAGCACTTCAGCCATCTGCGTCACTTCGCTCACAAAATGGCAATACCAGTCGCTGCTGTGATGTTGGGTCTTGATCAGGACAAACGCCGTCAGCCCCAGCCCCACCTTTTCCGCATCGAGTAAGGCGACGCGCCCGCGGAGAATACCCTCATCCTCGAGTCGTTTCAGGCGTTTCCAGCAAGGGGTCGTGGTCAGATTAACGGCATCAGCCAGCGCCTGCAAAGAGAGGGTGCAATCTTCCTGCAGCAGCGCCAGCAGCTTACGGTCAATTTTATCTAACATAAGGCCACCAGAGAGAATAATTTACTCCCGCAATTGTAATTGAAAGGCTAAATAGCAACAATTTTTCCCGCACAATCCGCTAAGCTGGGCACAAAATGACAAACAGGAATCCGAGATGAATAGCGCCTGGGTAAAACACGCCATTAGTGAAATTAACGCCGACTATCAGCGTTCCGCCGATACACACCTGATTCGCCTGGCGCTGCCTGGTTTTCCCGGGATCCCGATTTATCTGAAGGATGAAAGTACGCATCCGACCGGTAGCCTCAAACACCGTCTGGCGCGGTCGCTGTTTCTCTATGGCCTGTGCAACGGCTGGATCAAAGAAGGCACCACGATTATCGAATCGTCTTCGGGTTCGACCGCGGTTTCTGAAGCCTATTTCGCCCGCCTGCTGGGGCTGCCGTTTATCGCCGTGATGCCCTCCTGCACCGCCAGACGCAAAATCGAACAGATCGAGTTCTACGGCGGACGCTGCCATTTTGTGCAGAACGCCTGCGAAATCTACGCGGCTTCCGAAACGCTGGCGCGCGAGCTGAACGGTCACTATATGGATCAGTTTACCTTCGCCGAGCGGGCCACCGACTGGCGCGGCAATAACAATATCGCCGACAGTATTTTCCGCCAGATGAGCCATGAGCCGCACCCGCAGCCATCGTGGATCGTGATGAGCGCCGGCACCGGCGGCACCTCAGCGACCATTGGCCGCTATATTCGCAGCCAGGGCTACGAGACGCAGCTGATGGTTGTCGACCCGCAAAATTCGGTGTTCCTCGATTACTGGCAGACTCGCGACGCCAGCCTGCGCAGCCCGGTCGGCAGCAAAATTGAAGGCATCGGCCGCCCGCGGGTCGAGCCATCATTTATTCCCGACGTTGTCGATGAGATGCTGCGCGTGCCGGATGCGGCGAGCGTGGCCACTGCTTTGTGGCTGGAAACGCAGCTTGGACGAAAAGTCGGCGCCTCGACCGGGACCAATATGTGGGGGGTGCTGCAGCTGGCCGCGCGGATGCGCGAGGAAGGACGCACGGGTTCTCTCGTGACCCTGCTGTGCGACAGCGGCGAGCGTTATCTGGAAAGCTATTACAACCCACAGTGGGTGGCGGCCAACATCGGCGATATCGCCCCCTGGCAGGCGGAGCTCGCCCGGCTGGTCGGCAGAACATAAAAAAAGCCAGATAGAATGCTATCTGGCTTGCTGGAAGGGTCTCTCTATTCGGGGGAATAAGGAAGATCAGGATTATCCAGCCAATGCGTTAAAAAATGGGAGACCGCCTGATGCCGGCAGTCGCCGATAACCGGGAGATGCGGCAGCTCGGCTTTCAGCTGCGGCATCGCGTTGCCCATGATGAACCCCCGCCCGACGCTGCGAAGCATCTCGCGATCGTTCATCGCATCGCCGAAGGCCATGCACTCCTGTAGGGTGAGGCCCAGGTGCTGGCTCAGCCTCGCCAGCGCCGCGCCTTTATTGCAGCCAACCGGCAGCACTTCCAGACAGTCCATCGCCGAGAAGCAGAGAAACGCGCGCTGGCCCAGCGCCTCATTCAGTTGGATCCGCAGGCGGCGCAGATCGTCATGATCGCCGCAGAAGCAGATCTTGGTGACATGATGCGCCGACATACGTTTCGGATCGCACAGTTGATAGCGAAACCCGCTAAAGACATGCGCCTTCAGCAGCTCAGGCCTTGCCTGGCCGGTGAACCAACCGCCGTCATTAAACACGTGCATGCTGGCCCGGGTATCCCATCGACTATGCAGCACTTCTTCCGCTACCTCGGGATTGAGATCCTGACGGTACAGCTCCTCCCCTTCCAGCGAGTGGATGCGCGTCCCGTTGCCCGTGATCAGAAAGGCGTCCAGGGAAAACTCACCCATCACATGGTGCATCTCCAGCGCATGGCGGCCGGTGGCGAACGTCAGGGTGATATCGCGTTCCCGCAGCCGTTTAAGCGCGGTGAGCGTCTTTTCTCCGAGACGATGGTCCGGCATCAGCAAGGTGCCGTCCATATCAAATGCTGCCAGTTTTGCCATGGTGTTTTCCCCAATGTGTGATGGGCTTCGCTTGTGCTGCAGTATCACCTGGGATATACGGAAGTAATAGTGAATAGATAATATAAATTGTTCCGGGTTTATTACGGCCCGGTGGACGACAGCGCTTATGCGACTCTTACACCGTTTAAATCAGTACCAGCGGCTGTGGCAACCCTCAGCCGGGGCGCCGCAGCAGGTCACCGTCGGCGAACTGGCGGAACGCTGTTTTTGCAGCGAACGCCACGTCCGTACCCTGCTGCGTCAGGCGCAAGAGGCCGGATGGTTAAGCTGGCAGGCCCGCTCCGGGCGCGGCAAGCGCGGACTGCTCTCTTTTTATAAAACGCCGGAACGTTTGCGCAATGAGATGATGGAGCTGGCGCTGCATAAAGGTCAGCAGCAAAACGCGCTGGAGCTGGCGCAGCTGGCCCCGGTGGAGCTGAAAGCCCTGCTCCACCCCTTTCTGGGCGGTCAGTGGCAAAACAATACCCCGACGCTGCGTATTCCATACTATCGCCCGCTGGAGCCGCTACGCCCCGGCTTTCTGCCCGGACGCGCCGAGCAGCATCTGGCCGGGCAGATCTATGCCGGGCTGACGCGCTTCGACGAAGGCGACACTATGCCGATCGGCGATCTGGCGCACCACTGGCAGATCTCCCCTGACGGCCTGCGCTGGCAGTTTTATATCCGCTCCACGCTGTGCTGGCACAACGGCGATGCGGTGGAAACCGCACAGCTGCGGCAGCGCTTACTGCTGCTGCTGGATCTGCCCGCCTTGCGGACCCTCTTCGCCAGCATCAGCCGCATCGATGTCACTCACGCGCAGTGCCTCACCATCACGCTGCATCGTCCTGACTACTGGCTGCCGTTCCGCCTCGCCAGCTATTGCAGCGTGCTGGCCCATCCTGACGATCCGGCCATCGGCTGCGGACCGTTCCGCCTGAAGCGGTTTAGTCCGGAACTCGTCCGCCTGGAGAACCATCCCCGCTACCATCTGCGGCATCCGCTGATCCAGGCGGTGGAGTACTGGATCACCCCCCAGCTCTTCGATCGCGATCTCGGGACCAGCTGCCGCCACCCGGTGCAGATCACGATTGGCGATCGCGAAGAGCTCCATAACCTGCGTCAGGTCAGCAACAGCATCAGTCTTGGCTTCTGCTATCTGACCCTGCGTCACAGCCCTCGGCTTAGCAAAGCGCAGGCCCAGCGGCTGGTATCGATAATTCACCGCTCATCGTTGCTGGAAACGCTGCCGCTCGACGAGGATCTGATTACGCCAAGCCATGAGGTGTTGCCGGGATGGTCCATCCCGCAGGGGCCGGAAAACAGCGCGGTGCCGCTGCCGGCCAGGCTCACGCTGCTCTACCATCTGCCGGTCGAACTCCACGCCATGGCCGAACAGCTGAGACAGCGGCTGGCTGTGCTGGGCTGCGAGCTGACGCTTCTGTTTCATGACGCCAAAAACTGGGAGGGCTGCCAGCATCTGAGGCAGGCCGACCTGATGATGGGCGACCGCCTGATCGGCGAAGCGCCAGAGTATGCCCTGGAGCAGTGGCTGCGCTGCGATATGCTGTGGCCCAATTTGCTGACCGGGGCGCAATATGCCCATCTGCAGGCGACATTAGACGCGGTACAGGCGCAGCCGGAAGCCCGCAGCCGCAACGATGCGCTGCGCAACGTATTCAACAACCTGATGGAAGACGCCATCATGACGCCGCTGTTTAAATACAACTATCGGATCAGCGCCCCGCCGGGTGTCAATGGCTTGCGCCTCAACGCCCGCGGCTGGTTCGACTTCGCCAGCGCCTGGCTGCCGGCGTCGACGTGAGAGAGCTGGTGGTGGCGGGCGTCTGGCGCTACCATATCGCCTTTACTCATTAAGTCAGGAATTGCCATGAAACGCGCCGTAGTTGTCTTCAGCGGAGGACAAGATTCAACCACCTGTCTGGTGCAGGCTCTGCAACAGTATGATGAAGTGCATTGCGTCACTTTTGATTATGGCCAACGCCACCGCGCGGAAATCGACGTTGCGCGCGAACTCGCCCTGAAACTTGGCGCCGTCGCGCATAAAGTGCTGGACGTTACCCTGCTCAATGAACTGGCGGTCAGCAGCCTGACCCGCGATAACATTCCGGTACCGGACTATCAGCCTGATGCCGAGGGCATTCCCAATACTTTTGTCCCGGGGCGCAATATTCTGTTTTTAACCCTGACGGCAATCTACGCCTATCAGGTAAAAGCCGACGCTATCATCACCGGCGTGTGCGAGACCGATTTCTCCGGCTACCCGGACTGCCGCGATGAGTTTGTCAAAGCGCTGCACCACGCCGTCAGCCTTGGGATGGCGAAAGACATTCGCTTTGAAACCCCGCTGATGTGGCTGAACAAAGCCGAGACCTGGGCGCTGGCCGACTACTGGGGTCAGCTGGATCTGGTGCGCCGGGAAACCCTCACCTGCTACAACGGCATTAAGGGCGATGGCTGCGGCCAGTGCGCCGCCTGCAACCTGCGCGCTAACGGGCTCAACCAGTATCTGGCCGATAAGGTGGGGGTAATGGCGGTGATGAAGCAAAAAACCGGCTTGACACAGGCATAGCCTCCGAGAGATATCTGCCCGAAGCTTCAGTCCAAATTCCCCGGTGGCGCTACGCATACCGGGGCAAGGGGTTCATCACCTTCCGCGGGGCGAGGCGCGCCACCGCCCGGCACGCACGCGACGGTTGTCAGCGCAAGTTCATCTGGTCGAGTTTCTCACGCAGTTCCCCTTCCAGCGGCAGCGCCTTCTGGGTTTTCAAATCAATACAGACGAAGGTGATCAGCGCATCGGCCACCACCTCACCATTGGGGTTGAGGGTGACCACCTGGCTGAGCGTGCCGCTTTTGCCGTTGAGTTGCTCCAGTTTGCTGCTCACCGTCAGCACATCGCCAAGGACCGCCGGACGGCGGTAGTTGATATTAATATTCACCACCACGAAGGCGATGTTTTTCTCGGTCATCCACTGAAACGCCGGGCTATTTTCCAGACCATCCCAGCGGGCCTCCTCAAGGAACTCCAGGTAGCGTGCGTTATTCACATGCTGGTAGACGTCCAGATGATAGCCGCGAACTTTAATTTGTGTTTGCATAGCATCAATGCCTTTCTGTTATTGTTGTTTGTGAGGTAAGAGGTCACACCACTTAATGCAACCTCTTTATCCTGGCAAAAAATCACCGCTGTGCAAGCGCTGGCATAAAATTTACAGCGTCAGATGGGCTAAATTCCGCTCCACCAGCGCACTGCCCATCCCCGGGACCTGCTTCAGGTCATCAAGGGTTTTAAACGGCCCGTACTCCTCACGGTAGCTGACAATCGCCTGGGCTTTTTTCAACCCCACGCCATTCAGAGCCTGCGCCAGCTGCTCGGCGCTGGCGTGGTTAATGCTGACTTTGGTCGCCCCGTTGTCGGCCTCGCCGGGTTCCGCTTTCGCTTTCGCCGAAGAGGACGCCGGGACATGCTCTTTGGTTACCACCGCTTTGCCGCTGGCGGGGGCGGCCAGCGCGCCCTGTGCGCCTACCGCGAAAACCAGAACGCCCGCGGCCATCAGTGCTTTTATTCCATATTTCATGCTGATATCTCCTTGTGTGTAGACAGCAAGGCTACGATAGCGTCAGTGCGGATGGCCGACAAAAGGCAAATCACAGAAATGGAAAGGGCCGCGAAAGCGGCCCCTGAGGATTACATGGTGTTGCGTATTTTTGCGAAACGACGCGAAATTACTGCTGCTGGTCGATGCTGTCGCCCAGCTTAATTTTCGCCGCCTTGCGCAGGTTGCTCATCAGCGCTTCGAAAGCGATTTGGGCATTGTTCTGGGTAATCCCCTGAACCATAGCCTTCTTCTGCTCTTCCGGCATGCTGCCTGCTTTCACTTCATCCAGCGCCACCAGCACCACATCGCCTTGCATGTTGCTGCCAACGCCATAGACCGGTTTGCCCTGCTGCGGCAGCGGCAGAGTGAATGCCAGCTGGCTCAGCGGATCCTGGCCGGTACGGGAAAGCGTCTGCGGCGCGCCAAAGCTCAGGCCAGCCGCCTTCATCGCCTCATCGCCTTTGCCGTCTTTCAGCGCCGCCAGCAGCTTATCGGCATCCAGCTTCGCCTGCTGTTCCGCTTTATTGTGCTTAACGATATCGCTGACCTGCGCCTTCACTTCGGCCAGCGGTTTCACCGCCTCGGCTTTGTGCTCGCTGATACGCAGAACAAAGGCGCGATCGCCATCAACGGTAATGATGTCAGAGTTGCTGCCCGGCGCGCCGTTCACACCGACCAGACCGCCGTTGAAGATAGCGTCAGCGACCGGTTTAAAGTTCAGCTCTTCCGGCAGGTTATCGCGGCCAAACCAGCCGGTTTCCGCCACCTGCACTCCGGCGACCTGCGCCGCGCCCGCCAGCGATTCATTATCGTTGCTGGCCGCATCGCTCACCTTCTGCTGCAGCGCATAGTAAGCATCTAGCGCTTTCTCCTGCTTCACTTTCGCCGCAATGTCATTGCGCACGTCAGCCAGCGGTTTGACCTGCGCCGGCTGGACGTCGTCCAGACGGGCCACCAGGAAGCCAACCGAGGATTTGATCACCCCGGAGAGCTGGCCTTTCTCTTTCAGTCCGGCCTCTTTCAGCTCAGGCACGGTAGAGGCATCTTCCATCCACCCCATATCGCCGCCGTTGCGGGCAGAGATAATATCGGTCGATTTTTCTTTTGCCAGCGTGGCGAAATCAGCGCCTTTTTGCAGCTCGGCCAGCACCGCTTTCGCGTCGGCTTCAGTTTTAGTCTGAATCACGCTGTAGCGATTACGCTGCGGCTGAGTGAACTGATCTTTATGCTGGTCATACCATGACTGGATTTCTTCGTCAGAGGCGTTTTCCTGCATGCTGGCGGCATCCATCTTGATGTAGCTCACGCGGAACTGCTCCGGCGCCATAAAACGGGCCTGATTCTGCTGCCAGAAAGCGTTGATTTCCTCATCGCTGGCGGTCTGTTTTGCCGCCAGAGCGTTGACGTTGATGGTCGCTTCGCGGACGACACGCTGCTGAGACACCAGCGCCGCCAGCTGATCGGACTCGCCCGGCAGCATGAAGTCGGTACCCGCAATGGCGTTAATCAGCTGCTGCGTGGTCAGCTGGTTACGCAGCGCCTGGGCGTACTGATCGGTGGTCATTCCCATCTGGGCGACAATACCGCTGAAACGCTGGTTGTCGAACTTACCGTTCGTCTGGAACGCCTGGGTCTGGAAGATCGCCTGCTTCACCTGCTCATCGCTGATGCTGAGGCCCAGCTCGCGGGCATACTGATCCAGAAGCGACTCATCGATCAGGCGGTTCAGCACCTGCTGGCGCATGGTTTTCATGTAGTTTTCGTTCGCCGCCAGCTCGGAGAACTGGTCGCCAAGCTGCTGCTGCATACGGTTACGTTCGCTGGCGACGGCGTTTTCAAACTGCCCACGGCCAATCTCCTGGCCATTCACTTTTGCGGCATAGTTTTTGCCACCGCCAATCAGGTAACCACTCACCCCGGTCAAAATGAACGAGACGATAATGATACCGAAAATAATCTTGAGCACGACGCTGTTGGCGGCCGTGCGTAGGTTGTCCATCATGGTGTAACAACGCTCCGCTGTAGATGACTTTAGCTCGCGCAGCATAGCACGTGATGGCCGCCGCGCGTGAGGACGTATTTTGACAAGAAAACAGGGTGATTGTCAGCCCACAAGTGGCGATAAACACACATAAAGTGGTCTGAAAAGGCAATAAAAAAGGCACATCTCACGATGCGCCCTTGTACTTCGTCACATTCCCTGACGGGAAAGCCGATCAGTTCACCGCGTCTTTCAGCGCTTTACCAGCACGGAAGCCCGGCACTTTTGCGGCAGCGATAGTAATTTCTTTACCTGTTTGTGGGTTGCGACCAGTACGGGCGGCACGTTCTTTAACAGCAAAGGTACCGAAACCTACCAGCGCAACGTCATCCCCAGCCTGCAGAGATTCAGTAACAGAAGCGATTAAAGCATCTAACGCACGTCCAGCTGCAGCTTTAGAAATGTCCGCACCCGCAGCAATTTTGTCAATCAGTTGAGATTTATTCACTGTTCTCTTCCTCTCTTTATAATTTATATCGCACCAGAGTCCTTCATAGTGCGACCGCGCAGCAGTTATATCAGGACTGTCATGCCCTTACAACAGCAGTTGTCGATGACCCCCCTGCCAGCGATCTAAGTTAGCTACACAAAAAAAGGCTGGCAAGTCCGAAATGACTTACCAGCCCTATTTTTATTAGCGCAATTTGCGCAGAATCACTATTTCGCGGTCACAACCTGCATGCCGAACGGTTCGTTCTGCAGCGCAAGTGTCAGAACTTCCTCGATTCGTTTCACCGGATGGATATCCAAATCGGCGATAACGTTATCCGGAATTTCTTCAAGGTCGCGTTTGTTCTCATCAGGAATCAGAACAGTCTTAATACCGCCGCGATGCGCCGCGAGCAGTTTTTCCTTCAGACCGCCGATCGGCAGCACCTGACCACGCAGCGTAATCTCCCCGGTCATCGCCACATCGGCGCGTACCGGGTTGCCGGTCAGGCAGGAGACCAGCGCCGTACACATGGCGATACCCGCGCTCGGGCCATCCTTCGGCGTCGCCCCTTCCGGTACGTGGACGTGAATATCACGCTTCTCGTAGAAGTCGGCGTTAATGCCCAGCTTGTCCGCCCGCGAACGTACCACGGTCAGCGCAGCCTGAATCGACTCCTGCATCACCTCGCCCAGCGAGCCGGTGTAGGTCAGTTTGCCTTTACCCGGTACGCAGGCGGTTTCGATGGTCAGCAGATCGCCGCCCACTTCCGTCCACGCCAGACCGGTCACCTGACCGACGCGGTTCTCACTATCGGCGCGGCCATAGTCGAAGCGCTGCACGCCGAGATAATCATGCAGATTCTCACCGTTAATTTCGATGTGTTTCAGCGTCTTATCCAGCAACAGCTGCTTAACGGCCTTACGGCACAGCTTGGAGATTTCACGCTCCAGGCTACGAACGCCCGCTTCACGGGTGTAGTAACGAATAATGCCGATAATGGCGCTATCGTCGACGGTCAGTTCGCCTTTCTTCAGCGCGTTGCGTTCGATCTGCTTCGGCAGCAGGTGACGCTTGGCGATGTTCAGTTTTTCATCTTCGGTGTAACCCGAGAGGCGAATTACTTCCATACGGTCCAGCAGCGGCGCCGGAATGTTCATGGAGTTGGACGTCGCCACGAACATCACGTCGCTGAGATCGTAATCCACTTCCAGATAGTGGTCGTTAAAGGCCACGTTCTGTTCCGGATCCAGCACCTCAAGCAACGCGGAAGCCGGGTCGCCGCGCATGTCGGAAGACATTTTGTCGATCTCATCCAGCAGGAACAGCGGGTTTTTCACCCCCACTTTCGCCATTTTCTGGATCAGTTTGCCCGGCATCGAGCCAATATAGGTCCGACGATGACCGCGAATTTCCGCTTCATCGCGCACGCCGCCCAGCGCCATGCGGACGTATTTCCGGCCGGTCGCTTTGGCGATAGATTGACCCAATGAGGTTTTACCTACCCCCGGCGGTCCCACCAGGCAGAGGATCGGCCCCTTGATTTTGTTGACCCGGCTCTGCACCGCGAGATACTCAAGGATGCGGTCCTTCACGCGCTCCAGACCATAGTGATCGGTATCGAGGATCTCCTGGGCCTGACGCAGGTCTTTTTTGACCTTACTGCGCGCATTCCACGGCACCTGCACCATCCAGTCGATGTAGCCACGCACGACGGTCGCTTCCGCAGACATCGGCGACATCATCTTCAGCTTCTGCAGTTCCGCTTCGGTTTTCTCTTTCGCCTCTTTCGGCATTTTCGCCGCGTCGATCTTGCGCTTCAGCGCTTCGTTTTCGTCCGGGGCGTCGTCCATCTCGCCGAGTTCTTTCTGAATCGCTTTCATTTGCTCGTTCAGATAGTACTCGCGCTGGGATTTCTCCATCTGCTTTTTGACGCGGTTGCGAATGCGCTTCTCAACCTGCAGCAGATCGATTTCCGATTCCATCATCGCCATCAGATATTCCAGACGTTCGTTGACGTCGGACATCTCCAGCACGGACTGCTTGTCCGCCAGCTTCAGCGGCATATGCGCCGCGATGGTATCCGCCAGGCGCGCCGGATCGTCGATGCTGTTCAGCGACGTCAGCACTTCCGGTGGGATCTTTTTATTCAGCTTGATATAGCCTTCAAACTGGCTGATAGCGGTACGAACCAGCACTTCCTGCTCACGTTCGTCAATCGCCGGCGAGTCGAGATACTCCGCTTTCGCCGAGAAATGTTCGCCATTATCAGACAGCGCAGAAATGCGTGCACGCTGTAGCCCTTCGACCAGCACCTTCACGGTGCCGTCCGGCAGCTTCAGCATCTGCAAAATAGACGCCACGGTTCCAACGGTGAAAAGATCGTTTACACCCGGCTCATCCGTCGACGCTTCTTTCTGCGCAACCAGCATGATTTTTTTATCATGGTCCATGGCCGCTTCGAGGCAACGGATAGATTTTTCCCGCCCTACGAACAGGGGTATGACCATGTGCGGATAAACCACCACATCGCGCAACGGCAATACGGGGATTTCAATGCGTTCAGAACGCTCAGGATTCATAGAGCTCTCTCTTAGTTTAAAGTCCGCCAGGTAGCCGACGACGCCACACTCCACTGCATCGTCGTTAATATGTAATCCAGTATATGGGGATGTATTCCACACATTCAACGGCGGGAATGCAGGAAAAATAAAAGGGGAGATAAAATCCCCCCTTTTTGTTAACTGCTTGAGTGAAATGGCTAATTATTCGCCAGATGCCTGCTGAGCTTCCGGTTTGCCGTAGATCAGCAACGGTTTGCTCTGCCCGGCGATAACCGACTCATCAATGACCACTTTTTCGACATCTTCCATCGAAGGCAGGTCATACATGGTGTCCAGCAGCGCCGCTTCCACAATGGAACGCAGGCCACGGGCGCCGGTTTTACGCGCCATCGCTTTCTTGGCGATGGCATCCAGCGCTTCGTCGCGGAATTCAAGCTCTGCGCCTTCCAGGCTAAACAGCGCCTGATACTGCTTGGTCAGGGCGTTTTTCGGCTCTTTCAGGATCTGGATCAGCGCTTCTTCGCTCAGCTCGTTCAGGGTTGCCACTACCGGCAGACGGCCAATGAATTCCGGAATCAAACCAAACTTGATCAGATCTTCCGGCTCGACCTGGGCCAGCAGTTCGCCTTCGCTCGCTTTGTCGGACTTCGCTTTAACCGTCGCGCCAAAACCAATGCCGGAGCCGGTTTCCACACGGTGGGAAATCACTTTATCCAGACCGGCAAACGCGCCGCCGCAGATAAACAGGATCTTGGAGGTATCAACCTGCAGGAACTCCTGCTGCGGGTGTTTGCGCCCGCCCTGCGGCGGAACGGCGGCGACGGTGCCTTCGATAAGCTTCAGCAGCGCCTGCTGCACGCCTTCGCCGGAGACGTCGCGGGTAATCGACGGGTTGTCGGATTTACGCGAAATTTTGTCGATTTCGTCGATATAGACGATGCCGCGCTGCGCTTTCTGCACGTCGTAGTCGCACTTCTGCAGCAGTTTCTGAATGATATTTTCGACGTCCTCACCCACATAACCGGCTTCGGTCAGGGTGGTGGCGTCCGCCATGGTAAACGGCACATCCAGCAGGCGCGCCAGCGTTTCCGCCAGCAGCGTTTTACCGGAGCCGGTCGGCCCGATCAGCAGAATGTTACTTTTACCCAGCTCTACGCCATTGCTGGTATCGCCATTGCGCAGACGTTTGTAGTGGTTGTATACCGCGACCGCCAACACTTTTTTCGCCTGTTCCTGACCGATGACGTAGTCATCAAGGTGGTGGCGAATCTCGTGCGGCGTCGGCAGCGCGCTGCGCTCGCGGTGCGGCGCAACTTCTTTAATCTCTTCGCGAATGATGTCGTTACATAAATCAACGCATTCGTCGCAGATATACACGGATGGCCCGGCGATCAGCTTACGCACTTCATGCTGGCTTTTGCCGCAAAAAGAGCAATACAACAATTTGCCCGATCCATCTTTGCGTTTATCTGTCATGAGTCCAAACCTCTTTTTAAGTTCTTTGTGCCGCACACGACGACGCAAATGCCATTCTCAGGCGCAAGCCGCCATATAGCGTTGTGCCGCCCTTCATTAGTATATACACAAAATCCTTCGCGCTACATCGAGGCGGTAGCGAAGCTACCGGCCGCCTGCCTGCCCGGCAAGCCTCCGGAAAAATGCCAACCGCTTAGCAGACGTGGCGAGAAGGATGCAGCATAAAGCGGCACCCTTGCGCCTCGGGCATCAATTACGATGGGTCAAAATAGAGTCGACCAGTCCGTACTCCACGGCTTCCGCAGCAGAGAGGAAGCGGTCACGCTCGGTGTCACGCTCAATCTGCTCAAGAGACTGGCCGGTATGATGCGCCATCAGCTCATTCATGCGTCCTTTCACCTTCAGGATTTCACGGGCGTGGATCTCAATATCCGTCGCCTGCCCCTGATAGCCGCCCAGCGGCTGGTGGATCATCACGCGGGAGTTCGGCAGGCAGAAACGCTTGCCCTTCGCCCCGGCGGTCAACAGGAACGCGCCCATGGACGCGGCCTGTCCCATACAGATGGTGCTGACGTCCGGCTTGATGAACTGCATGGTGTCATAGATCGACATCCCGGCGGTGATCACCCCGCCCGGAGAGTTAATGTACAGGTAAATGTCTTTTTCCGGGTTTTCCGCTTCCAGAAACAGCATCTGCGCCACGATCAGGTTTGCCATGTGGTCTTCGACCTGGCCGGTCAGAAAAATGACGCGTTCCTTAAGCAGACGGGAGTAGATATCAAAAGAACGTTCACCGCGTGAGGTCTGTTCAATGACCATCGGCACCAGGGCCATATGGGGTGCAAAGTTGTCTCGTTCGCCACTGTATGACATTTCCGTCTCCTGGAGTAATTTTAAAATACCTGCTGCACTGATTGTAACCTTACGGACGGATTATCAGCCACAGTTTCTATCCGCTGAACGCGTCACCGCCTCTTCAACACGCGTGCAATTGCGGATGCAGTTGCCTCCCCCGGTAATGGGGATGGCGTTGCCATATTTCAAGCATAACAAGCTTTTGCTGTAACGCTATCATGGTAAATGCGTTTTAGCACCGTGCCTGAGGCTGGCATTATCCTAAAAAAAAACCCGCCGCCTTTCGGCAACGGGTTTTTGCACGAACCTTACACCATCGCGGCGAAATTACGCCTGCTGGTTCATCAGTTCGTTGAAGGAAGTGGCTTTTTCAGACACTTTGGCTTTCGCCAGCACGGCTTCAACAGCCTGCTCTTCCAGCGCCACGTTGCGCATGTTGTCCATCAGCTCTTTGTTCTTGCTGTAGAACTCAACCACTTCTGACGGATCTTCGTAAGCAGAAGCCATCTCTTCGATCAGGCCTTTCACGCGCTCTTCGTCAGCTTTCAGCTCGTTGGTGCGAATCACTTCGCCCAGCAGCAGGCCAACCACTACGCGGCGTTTAGCCTGCTCTTCGAACAGCTCACGCGGCAGTTCCAGAGCCTGTTTCTCGTTGCCACCGAAACGCTGAGCAGCCTGGCGACGCAGCACGTCGATTTCGCTGTCGATCAGGGCCGCCGGAACGTCGATTTCGTTAGCTTTAACCAGACCTTCGATAGCCTGAGACTTCACACGGTTACGCACAGCGCCTTTCAGCTCGCGTTCCATGTTTTTACGCACTTCAGCGCGCAGGCCAGCGACGGAACCATCTTCCACGCCGAAACGTTTGATGAATTCTTCGGTCAGCTCCGGCAGTTCACGTTCTTCAACTTTCTTCAGGTTGATAACGAACTTAGCCGCTTTACCTTTCAGGTTTTCAGCGTGGTACTCTTCCGGGAAGGTCACGTCGATGGTGAACTCGTCACCCGCTTTGTGGCCTTTGATACCGTCTTCGAAGCCCGGGATCATACGACCCTGACCCATCGCCAGTACGAAGTCAGACGCTTTGCCGCCTTCGAACTCTTCGCCGTCTACGGAACCGGTGAAGTCGATGGTTACGCGATCTTCAGCTTCAACTGCGCCTTCTTTGTCTTTCCAGGTGGCCTGCTGCTTGCGCAGGGTTTCCAGCATGGTGTCAACGTCAGCGTCGGTCACTTCAACAACCGGTTTTTCTACTTCGATCGCTTCCAGACCCTGCAGTTCAACTTCCGGGTACACTTCGAACTCTACCGCGTAGGTGAAGTCTTCGCCCAGTTTGTATTCGCCCGGAACGTAGTTCGGCGCGCCGGCCGGATTGATTTTTTCTTTGATGATCGCGTCAACGAAATGACGGCTCATCAGGTCGCCCAGCACGTCCTGGCGAACGGATGCGCCATAACGCTGAGCAACAACATTCATCGGCACTTTGCCTTTACGGAAGCCGTCAATGCGAACTTTTTTCGCTACGTTGACCAGCTCGCTTTTGACAGCATTCTCGATGCTGTCAGCGGCGATAGTAATCGTTACACGGCGCCCAAGGCCCTGAGTGGTTTCAACTGAAACTTGCATCTTGTTACCTCAAAAAAATCACAGTGCTCGGTCAACTCTGGAAGCGCGTGTAGGTGGCTTCGCAGAACCGGGATGCCCTCTTCAAATCAGAAACACATTCCCTGTCGTCAGAATCATCCCGAAGACATTCATATATAAGACGCGGCATTATAGCGGCATCACTTTTGTGAGTCGAGAACGGTTGTCGCCTGGTGCTGCGGCATTTTTCACATTTCCCGCTCAATTTTGTCCGCAAAAGCGCTGACTTTGCGCATTTTCCAGGCAAAACAAAACGGCCCGTAGGCCGTTTTTGCTAAATCTGCAAGCAACATACTGGAAAAGCGCCAGCGGTTGCAAATGGGATTTCTAGGCGATGCTCCCCGCGCCGCGGCACGGCGGCGAGGCGAAAACCGTATCCTGTAGCGCTTCCCATTCTTTAATCGTGTAGGTGTGCAACGCCAGGGCGTGCACCGTATTCGACAGCTCCTCGGTTAGCGTGCCGTAGATCATACGGTGGCGATTAAGGAAACGCTCGCCAGTGAAGCGATCGCTCACTAACACCACTTTAAAATGACTTTCAGAGCCCGCAGGGACGTTGTGACGATAACTTTCATCCACGACTTCGAGATACATCGGGTCGAACGCTGCTCTAAGTTTTGCTTCGATCTGTTCACGTATCATCATGAATTTTCTCCTCCGACAACGCTGAGATGCCGCCACTCCTTTTAAATGTTAGCCGCTTTTACCGCTTCCATTAGGAGAAAACAACAAAAAATTAGCATTGTTCTGATATTTTCATTCAAAAGTATCACGTTTACTGGCTCTGGTCGCCAGATCCGCCGGTGAAAGAGCGATTAACCGTAGCGGGGCGCTCAGAAAACCGCCAGGGCGATGGATTTACACGCGTTGCCACTTCCCCTTGCCGTTGGCAATGCTATGATGGCGGTAATTTTCCTTATAACAACACCATGCGTTGAGACCTGAACATGCTTAAGAAGATCCTTTTCCCGTTGGTCGCCATGTTTATGCTGGCAGGATGCGCCACGCCGCCGACCACCATTGAAGTATCGCCGAAAATCACGCTGCCGCAGCAGGATCCGAGCCTGATGGGCGTGACCGTCAGCATCAACGGCGCCGACCAGCGTCCGGACCAGGCGCTGGCGAAAGTGACGCGCGACAACCAACAGGTCACCCTCACCGCCTCCCGCGACCTGCGCTTCCTGCTGCAGGAAGTGCTGGAGAAACAAATGACCGCGCGCGGCTATATGATTGGCCCGAACGGCGCAGTCGATCTGCAGATCATCGTCAACAAACTCTACGCTGACGTCTCCCAGGGCAACGTGCGCTACAACATCGCCACCAAAGCCGATATCGCCATCATCGCCACCGCGGCAAACGGCACGAAGATGACCAAAAACTACCGCGCCAGCTACTCGGTTGAAGGCGCCTTCCAGGCCTCGAACAAAAACATCGCTGATGCCGTTAACAGCGTCCTGACCGATACCATCGCCGATATGGCGCAGGACACCAGCATTCACGATTTCATCAAGCAAAACGCGCGTTAATGCCACCACGAACCCGGCCTCCGCCGGGTTCGTGCTTTATGCTATGTCCAGTCATTACTTACGCATTTTTCAGCAGCCTAAATCAGCGATTTTGCTGATCCTCGGCTTCGCCTCCGGTCTGCCGCTGGCCCTCACCTCCGGTACCCTGCAGGCCTGGATGACGGTGGAAAATATCGATCTGAAAACGATCGGTTTTTTCTCGCTGGTCGGCCAGGCCTATGTCTTTAAATTTCTCTGGTCCCCGCTGATGGACCGCTACACGCCGCCGTTTCTCGGCCGACGTCGCGGCTGGCTGGTCACCACCCAGATCCTGCTCCTGCTGGCCATCGCGGCGATGGGCTTTCTTGAACCCGTCTCCCAGCTGCGCTGGATGGCGGCGCTGGCGGTGGTGATCGCCTTCTGTTCAGCGTCGCAGGATATTGTCTTTGACGCCTGGAAAACCGACGTTCTGCCGGCGGAAGAGCGCGGCGCCGGCGCCGCGATCAGCGTGCTGGGCTATCGCCTCGGGATGCTGGTCTCCGGCGGTCTGGCCCTGTGGCTCGCCGACCGCTATCTCGGCTGGCAGGGGATGTACTGGCTGATGGCGGCGCTGCTGGTGCCCTGCATCATCGCCACGCTGCTGGCGCCCGAGCCGAGCGACGTCATCCCGGTTCCCCGATCGCTGGAGCAGGCGGTGGTTGCACCGCTGCGCGATTTTTTCGGCCGCAACAACGCCTGGCTTATTCTGTTGCTCATCGTTCTTTATAAGCTTGGCGATGCGTTTGCCATGAGCCTGACCACCACCTTTCTCATCCGCGGCGTCGGTTTTGACGCCGGTGAAGTGGGGATGGTGAACAAAACCTTAGGCCTCTTCGCCACCATTCTCGGCGCCCTGTACGGCGGCGTCCTGATGCAGCGGCTGACGCTGTTCCGGGCGCTGCTGATCTTCGGTCTGCTGCAGGGGGTCTCCAACGCCGGCTACTGGCTGCTGTCGATTACCGATAAGCACCTCTATTCCATGGCGACCGCGGTATTCTTTGAGAACCTGTGCGGGGGAATGGGCACGGCGGCGTTTGTGGCGCTGCTGATGACGCTGTGCAACAAGTCCTTCTCCGCCACCCAGTTCGCGCTGCTCTCGGCGCTGTCCGCGGTTGGCCGCGTGTACGTCGGGCCGATCGCCGGCTGGTTCGTCGAGGCCCACGGCTGGTCCACCTTCTATCTCTTCTCTGTGGTCGCGGCGGTGCCGGGGATCGCGCTGCTGCTGCTGTGCCGGCAAACGCTCGAGCATACCCAACGCACGGCAAGCTTTATACCGCGTAGCGAATACCCGCAGGCCTATGCGCTGGCGCTGGGGATCCTGACGCTGGGCTGCCTGCTGCTGGCGGTATGGCTGGGTCTGCTGATCCTCAACGCGCTGGATTATACGTCGTTCAGCTTCCTGTCCGGCCTGCTGGAGGTTGCCGCGCTGACGGCCGTTGGCGGTATTTTGCTCGGCGGCCTGCTCGACTACCTGGCGCTGCGTAAAACCCACCTGATTTAAGGACGCTGCATCATTATTAGCCGTTGTAATTACGAAACGTAATTATAACGGCTTATTAACGCTTTTATATTGCCCGCCGCGCTATTTGTTGTTTTGTGCGTTTTTGTTTTCTGGAAATTATTGACAGTTTTTATTCGATTCTTTAAATAATTTAACCGATTCAGCTAAGCCGATTTTATTTTACGTTTCCACAATGTCTTTTATTTGATAATTAAATGTTAAACAATTGTTCTAATTTTTGGGTGGTTATGCCCATTCGCCGCTAAGCACTCCTTTTCTTATCCCTTTCGTTATCGATCCCACGAAAATCAGGCTTTGCAAGCGATTACGTAACACTACGTAACATATGTGACAAAGCAAGCAGAAGCCGCTAACACAGAACTGACAGAGATCCAATCATGTTTACAGTAATGCAACCTTACCGTAAAATGCCCGTACACTTTAAACGCCACCAGATCCCGTGGAATTGAGGTCGTTCAATGAGACTCAGGAAATACAATAAAAGTTTGGGATGGATGTCATTAATCGCAGGTACTGTATTACTCAGTGGTTGTGATTCTGCACTCCTTGACCCAAAAGGACAGATTGGACTGGAGCAACGCTCTTTGATTCTGACGGCCTTCGGCCTGATGATGATTGTCGTTATTCCCGCCGTCTTGATGGCAGTAGGATTTGCCTGGAAGTATCGCGCGAGCAATAAAGATGCGAAGTATAGCCCGAACTGGTCACACTCCAATAAAGTGGAAGCTGTGGTCTGGACGGTACCTATTCTGATCATCCTGTTCCTGGCCGTTCTGACCTGGAAAACCACTCACGCACTGGAGCCAAGCAAACCGCTTGTCCATGACGAGAAACCAATCACCATCGAAGTCGTATCGATGGACTGGAAATGGTTCTTTATCTATCCGGAACAGGGTATTGCTACCGTTAACGAAATCGCCTTCCCGGCGAACGTACCGGTACACTTCAAAGTGACCTCTAACTCGGTGATGAACTCGTTCTTTATTCCGCGCTTAGGCAGCCAGATCTACGCAATGGCCGGGATGCAGACTCAGCTGCACCTCATTGCTGACGAAGCTGGTACTTATGACGGTATCTCCGCTAGCTACAGTGGCCCGGGCTTCTCTGGTATGAAGTTCAAAGCGATTGCTACCCCGGATCGTGCAACTTTCGATCAGTGGGTTGAAAAAGCGAAACAGTCTCCGAACGCTATGGACTCTATGGCCGCGTTCGAGAAAGTGGCTGTGCCTAGCGAATATAACAAAGTGGAATACTTCTCTAACGTGAAGCCGGATCTGTTCAAAGATGTTGTGAACAAATTCATGTCTCACGAGAGCATGAACATGTCCAAACCTGAAGGCGAGCATGCCGCTCACGACGGGATGGAAGGCATGGACATGAGCCACGCGGAAACCGCTCACTAAGGGGCCGAGGAAGAAAACGATGTTCGGAAAACTTACACTGGATGCAGTGCCCTACCACGAACCTATTATCGTGGTAACGGTGGCTGCGATTATCATTGGGGGACTGGCGCTTCTGGCGGCCATCACTTACTTCGGTAAGTGGTCCTACCTATGGAACGAGTGGCTGACCTCTGTCGACCACAAACGTCTCGGTATCATGTACGTTATCGTGGCAATCGTCATGCTGCTGCGTGGCTTTGCTGACGCCATCATGATGCGTAGCCAGCAGGTGCTGGCCTCGGCTGGGGAAGCAGGCTTCCTGCCGCCTCATCACTACGATCAGATCTTTACCGCCCACGGCGTTATCATGATCTTCTTCGTGGCGATGCCGTTCGTTATCGGTCTGATGAACCTGGTGGTTCCGCTTCAGCTCGGCGCACGCGACGTAGCCTTCCCGTTCCTCAACAACCTGAGCTTCTGGTTCACCGTTGTGGGCGTGATTCTGGTTAACCTGTCTCTGGGCGTCGGTGAGTTCGCGCAGACCGGTTGGCTGGCCTATCCGCCGCTGTCGGGAATTGAGTACAGTCCTGGCGTAGGGGTCGACTACTGGATTTGGGCGCTGCAGCTCTCCGGTATCGGTACTACCCTGACCGGTATTAACTTCTTCGTGACCATTATCAAGATGCGCGCCCCGGGCATGACCATGTTCAAGATGCCGGTATTCTCCTGGGCATCTCTGTGCGCTAACATCCTGATTATCGCCTCTTTCCCAATTCTGACCGTCACCATCGCGCTGCTGACCCTGGATCGTTACCTGGGCACCCATTTCTTTACCAACGATATGGGTGGCAACATGATGATGTACATCAACCTGATTTGGGCCTGGGGTCACCCGGAAGTGTACATCCTGGTTCTGCCGGTGTTCGGGGTCTTCTCCGAAATCGCCGCGACCTTCTCGCGTAAGCGTCTGTTCGGTTACACCTCTCTGGTGTGGGCAACCGTCTGTATTACCGTTCTGTCGTTCATCGTTTGGCTGCACCACTTCTTCACCATGGGTGCCGGCGCGAACGTAAACGCCTTCTTCGGTATTACCACCATGATTATCGCGATCCCGACCGGGGTTAAGATCTTCAACTGGCTGTTCACCATGTATCAGGGTCGCATCGTCTTCAACTCGGCGATGATGTGGACTATCGGCTTTATCGTGACCTTCTCCGTAGGTGGGATGACCGGCGTGCTGCTGGCGGTACCGGGCGCGGACTTCGTTCTGCACAACAGCCTGTTCCTGATCGCGCACTTCCATAACGTTATCATCGGCGGCGTGGTATTCGGTTGCTTCGCAGGTCTGACCTACTGGTGGCCGAAAGCCTTTGGCTTCACCCTGAACGAAACCTGGGGCAAACGCGCTTTCTGGTTCTGGATCATCGGCTTCTTCGTAGCATTTATGCCGCTGTACGTGCTGGGCTTCATGGGGATGACCCGTCGTCTGAGCCAGCAGATCGATCCGCAGTTCCACCCGATGCTGGTTGTTGCAGCTTGCGGTGCGGCGCTGATCGCCTGCGGTATCCTGTGCCAGCTGATTCAGTTCTACGTCTCTATTCGCGACCGCGATCAGAACCGTGACCTGACCGGTGACCCGTGGGGTGGCCGTACGCTGGAGTGGGCAACCTCTTCTCCACCGCCGTTCTACAACTTCGCTATCGTTCCTCAGGTTCACGAGCGTGACGCCTTCTGGGAAATGAAAGAGAAAGGTGAAGCGTACAAACAGCCTGCTCACTATGAAGAAATTCATATGCCGAAAAACAGCGGCGCCGGCATCGTCATTGCCGCCTTCGCGACGGTATTTGGTTTCGCCATGATCTGGCATATCTGGTGGATGGCGATCGCCAGCTTCATCGGCATCGTAGCGACCTGGATTATTAAGAGCTTTGACGAGGACGTGGATTACTACGTACCGGTTGCAGAAGTCGAAAAACTGGAAAAACAGCATTTCGATGAGATTAACAAAGCAGGGCTGAAAAATGGCAACTGATACTCTTGCGCATACTGCCCACGCGCATGAACACGGGCACCATGATACAGGACCGATGAAGGTATTCGGTTTCTGGATCTACCTGATGAGCGACTGCATTATCTTCGCTACGCTGTTTGCTACCTATGCCGTTCTGGTGAACGGCACGGCCGGCGGACCGACTGGCAAAGATATTTTCGAACTGCCGTTCGTTCTGGTTGAAACCGCACTGCTGCTGTTCAGCTCCATCACCTACGGCATGGCGGCTATCGCCATGTACAAAAACAACAAGAGCCAGGTGGTTTCCTGGCTGGCGTTGACCTGGCTGTTTGGCGCCGGATTTATCGGGATGGAAATCTATGAATTCCATCACCTGATCATGGAAGGCTTTGGTCCGGATCGTAGTGGCTTCCTGTCCGCGTTCTTCGCGCTGGTCGGCACCCACGGTCTGCACGTGACCTCTGGCCTTATCTGGATGGCGGTGCTGATGTTCCAGGTTTCACGTCGTGGCCTGACCAGCACTAACCGCACGCGTATCCTGTGCCTGAGCCTGTTCTGGCACTTCCTGGACGTCGTGTGGATCTGCGTGTTCTCGGTTGTCTATCTGATGGGGGCGATGTAATGAGTCATTCTACCGATCATAGCGGCGCTTCTCACGGCAGCGTGAAGAGCTACATGACAGGATTTATCCTGTCCATCATCCTGACGGTCATTCCGTTCGCCATGGTGATGAGTGGCTCCGCCTCGCATGCGGTTATCCTTGGCACCATTCTGGTGACCGCTGTGGTGCAGATCGTGGTACACCTCGTGTACTTCCTGCATATGAACAGCAAGTCCGATGAAGGCTGGAACCTGACCGCATTTATCTTCACCGTAATCATCATTGCGATCGTGGTTGTCGGCTCCATCTGGATTATGTGGAACCTGAACTACAACATGATGATGCACTAAGAGCGGCGAGTATGTTTAAGCAATACCTGCAAGTTACGAAACCAGGCATTATTTTTGGCAACCTGATCTCCGTGATCGGCGGTTTCCTGCTGGCCTCCAAAGGCCACATCGACTATCCGCTGTTCGTCTGGACGCTCCTCGGAGTATCCCTGGTGGTCGCCTCGGGTTGTGTATTCAACAACTACATCGACCGGGACATCGATCGTAAGATGGAACGGACGAAAAACCGGGTGCTGGTCAAAGGGCTGATCTCGCCAGAAGCTTCGCTGGTGTACGCCACCTTGCTGGGTATTGCTGGCTTTATGCTGCTGTGGTTCGGCGCAAATCCGCTGGCCTGCTGGCTGGGGGTGATGGGGTTCGTGGTTTATGTCGGCGTCTACAGCCTGTACATGAAACGCCACTCTGTCTACGGCACGCTGATTGGCTCACTCTCCGGCGCAGCGCCGCCGGTGATTGGCTACTGCGCGGTCACCGGTGATTTCGACAGCGGTGCGGCGATCCTGCTGGCTATCTTTAGCCTGTGGCAGATGCCTCACTCCTACGCCATCGCGATTTTCCGCTTTAAGGATTATCAGGCGGCGAATATTCCGGTGCTGCCGGTGGTGAAAGGCATTTCGGTCGCCAAAAACCATATTACGCTGTACATCGTCGCCTTTGCCGTTGCGACCCTGATGCTCTCGCTGGGCGGTTACGCCGGGTATAAATACCTGGTCGTGGCGGCAGCGGTCAGCGTCTGGTGGCTGGGCATGGCGCTGCGTGGCTACAAAGTGGCAGATGACAAAGTCTGGGCGCGCAAGCTGTTCGTCTTTTCCATCGTCGCCATCACTGCGCTGTCCGTGATGATGTCCGTTGACTTTATGGTGCCGGATTCACATAGCCTGCTGGCTTACGTGAGATAATCGCGCTCTCCAGTACGATATAAAGCCCCGTTTTGACGGGGCTTTTTCTTTTCTGTTGCAAATTGGTTCCTTTCTCATTTCATACTTCCCCTCCCCTCCCCCGCATCGGTTTCGCTATCTCACGCCCAAAAAATGAGGAAAAAATGAGCTTGTGCTAACCGGGTATCGCTCGCGCCGCACGCGCCCGCGATGCTACTTTTCGCCTCGGGTTTACACCCGTTTGGGAAATATTCACTACAAGGAATCGCAATGAAAGAATTAACACTGAACGAAATGGAGTACATCTCCGGCGGCTTTAACCTGTTCGGCGCGGCCAACGGCTTCGCCAGCTTTGTCGCCAACTCTGCCGTCGGCTTCACCTCGTTTGTCCTCACCTCCGGTACCGCCTTCGCCTCATTCGTTGGCGACAGCGCGATGGCGTTTGGTTCCTTCCTGACCGGTCAGACAAACTGGGAAACCTTCGTGACCACCGGTAAGGAAAACTGGGGTAGCTTCGTCAATACCGCCGGCACCAGCTGGAACACCTTTGTCGATAACGCCGCCAGCGACTGGAGCAGCTTCCTCAACAAAGCGTCAGCCTAAACGACGTCTCGCCGAGGGCAGCGCATCGGCTGCCCTGTTTAACCCACCAGCATCGCCTGCGCGCTATAGAGCAGATCAAGGTGGTCGCGGCATAACGCGTCCAGCGAAGTCCGCGATTGATGACTGGTCAGACTTAACGCTCCCCACCAGGTCCCTTCCCTGTCGGTTAACGGTACCGCCAGCACCAGCATACCAATCTCAAACTCCTGCTCGATAGTGGCATACCCCTGACGCCGCACCTGGGCAATCTTCTCCATCAACAACGCGACGTCGGTCACCGTATAGGGCGTGCGTTGTTCCCGGGTAATGCGCTGTAGAACCGCTTCACACTCTGCTTCCGGCAGCGAAGCCAGCCATAACCGCCCCCCGGCGGTACAAAAGATGGGCACCCGCTCCCCAAGCCGAACCGACGTGGAGTTAAATGGCGTGTGACGGCTGCGGGCGATATAGACCAGCTCATCTTCATCCACCACCCCCACCGAGGCGTGCTCCTCAGTCCGGCTGGCGATGTATTCGACAATCGGCCGCACCATGCGGGGAAACTGCGCCGAATCGACGTAGGCCTGACCAAGCCGCAGCGTCTTCGGGGTAAGCCAGTAATAGCGCCCATCGGTTTGCAAATAGCGCTCATGCAGCAGCGTCAACACAAAACGTCGTGCCGCGCTTTGCGTCAGGCCGCTCATTTTCGCCGCCTGAGCGACGGTGAGCTTTGGGCAGGTTTTAGAAAAAAGCTGGATGAGCGCCAACCCTTTTTGTAAACCGACGATCAGATCGCGAGGATGAATGGTGTTTTGCATATTCGCTCACATTTTTGCAACATCATTATCGATTTCCTGCGATTATCGCAGCGATCGTGCGATTAACAACCGACATGTCCGAATTCTGCGTTGTCGCTCCCAGCTTCCACTGAAATACTTTCACAACATTCATTTAACAAATGAGGTTTGCAATGGTCAGTGGAACTACCCAGGTTGTCGCCGTGATTGGTCATCCGATTGCCCAAGTGAAATCACCGGATAACTTCAACCGCTACTTTGCCGAACAGCACATGGACAGCGTCATGATCCCGGTGGATATCGCCCCTGACGCGGTGGCCGCCTACCTCAACGCCCTGCGCGGCTGGCAGAACATGAGCGGCGTGCTGGTGACGGTGCCGCATAAACAACGCGCCGCCGCGCTGGTCGACGAGCTTACGCCGCGCGCCCGCCGACTCAACGCCATCAATGTGATCCGCAAGCTGGCGGATGGCCGGTTACAGGGCGATATGCTGGACGGCGTCGGCTTTCTGCTCGCCGCCGAGGCACAGGGTTTTCAGCCGGCGGGTAAGCAGGCGCTGCTCTCCGGTTGCGGCGGCGTCGGCAGCGCCATCGCCTGGGGATTGTGCGAGGCGGGGCTCCGTCAGCTGGCTCTGCACGATCAAAACCCCGCCACCCGGCAACGCCTGCACGACCTTCTGGCTGAAGCCTTTCCGGCGGTGCGACTGAGCGCGCTGCCGGACACCCTGCACGGCGTCGATCTGCTGGTCAACGGCTCGCCGGCCGGCATGGCCGGATTTGATGCGCTGCCCCTGCCGCAGGCGCTGCTGGAGACCCTCGACAGCGCCACCCACGTGGCTGACGTTGTCACCGCCCCGGTGATGACGCCGTTGCTCACCTTCGCCGCCGCCCGCGGCTGCCGGGTACAGACCGGGCCGGAAATGGCGCTGGCGCAGATGACGCTGATGGGCCAGTTTATCGGCGCCATCCCGCCGGCGCAGGGAGCGGCGGCATGAAGAGCTGGGACGTGATCGTCATCGGCAGCGGCGCCGCTGGCTTTGCCGCCGCGGTCACCGCCAGCTGCAAAGGGCTGTCGGTACTGATGCTGGAGAAAGCCGGTCAGTTCGGCGGCACCTCGGCCATCTCTGGCGGCGCCGTGTGGCTGCACGATACCGACCAGGCGCGCGCCGCGGGCAAAAGCGGTAGCGCCGAAGCGATCAAAACCTATCTGCGAACCATTATCGGCGAGGCCCACTACCGCGAAGATATCGCCGAGGCGTTTGTCAGCGCCGGGCGAGAGGCCCTCGCCTTTCTGGAGCGCGTGGGGGCGGTGAAGTATAGCCTGCGCCCACTCTCACCTGATTACTATCCGGATGAGCCCGGCGCCGTCGACGTCGGTCGGGCGCTGGAGGTGGTGGAGTATGACGGCCGTGAACTGGGTGACGCGTTTCGCGACCTGCGCTCGCCGCCGCCGGGGATGCTGCTGTTTGGCGGAATGATGGTCAACCGCGTCGACATTCAACATTTTCTCGATATGCGTCGCTCGCTGCGCTCCCTGGCCCATTGCACCCGACTGCTGCTGCGCTACGCCCGCGACCGGGTGACATACCCTCGCGGCACCCGCCTGGCGATGGGCAATGCGCTGATTGCCCGCATGGCGACCACGGCGCTGCGTAAAGGCATGAGCCTGCGGCTGAATGTCAATGTTCTGGCGCTGTGCGAAGCGCAAGGCGCGGTCACCGGGGTAGAGATTGAGTGTCAGGGGCAAAGAGAGACGCTGCACGCCCGGCGCGGGGTGGTGCTGGCCGCAGGCGGTTTTGCCGCTGGCGCGCTGGCGGCGCGCTATCGGCCTGACACCCGAGAGCACTTCACCATGTCGCCGCCGGCCAATGATGGCGCTGCGCTGCGTCTCGCGGCGGCGCTTAACGCTCGCGAGGGAGCCGATCGGGCATCCAACTTTTTCTGGGCGCCGGTATCGGTGCTGACCCGGGCCGACGGCAGCGAGGAGCGCTTCCCCCACCTGGTGACCGACCGGGCCAAGCCGGGCGTGATTGCCGTCAATCAGCGGGCGGTACGCTTCGTTAATGAGTCCAGCTCCTATCACCATTTTGCCAGCGCGATGCAGCGTGCTGCGGAGAATGCCCCCTGCTTTTTACTGTGCGACGCCCAGGCGATGAAGCGTTACGGCCTCGGGCTGGCGCGCCCGGCGCCGGTGAACAATGACGCCCTGATCGCCGCCGGCTATCTGCACAAAGCCGACACCCTGGCCGCGCTGGCGCAGCAGCTTGGGCTGGATGCCCACACCCTGAGCGAGACGGTCGCCCGCTACAATCGTGACGCCGCGCAGGGCGTGGACCGTGAGTTTGCCAAAGGCGGCAACAGCTATAACCGGGCGATGGGCGATCCGGGCCATCACCCTGACGCCTGCAACGCTCCCCTGCTCAGCACGCCGTTCTATGCCATCAAACTCTATACCGGCGATCTGGGGACTTCCCGGGGTCTGGTCACCACCGCCGATGCCCAGGTCGTCAACGCCGAAGGAAAGCCTATCGCGGGGCTGTACGCGGTGGGAAACGACATGGATTCGCTGATGGCCGGCACCTACCCGGGTCCCGGCATCACCCTTGGCCCGGGGCTGACGTTTGGCTACCTCGCCGCCTGCCATCTGGCGCAACCCGCCACCCACTAATCAGGAAAACATCATGATCTACGAAAAACGCACCTACACCATCAATCCGCTGAAAATGGCCGACTGGCTGGCGCTGTACCAAAGCGATGCCCTGGCGGTGCAAACTGACCATCTCGGCAAACTGATCGGCTTCTTTTTTACCGAGATCGGCGTGGTCAATCAGGTAGTGCACATCTGGGCTTACGAAAGCCTGGACGATCGCCTGGTACGCCGCGCGCGGATGGCCCAGGACGAGCGCTGGCAGACCTTCTCGCGGAAAAATCGCGAACTGGCCGCCGTGGAGCGCCTCGAGTCGGTGCTGATGCGCCCCACCGCTTTTTCACCATTGCAGTAAGGAGTCCATCATGAGCGGGCCTGTGAAGGTGGATATGCTGGTGGTCGGCTCCGGCGCGGCGGGACTCTCTGCCGCGGTCACCGCGGCAATGCACGGCGCCAGCGTCATGGTGGCGGAGAAGGCGTCAGTGCTCGGCGGAACCAGCGCCTGGTCCGGCGGCTGGCTGTGGATCCCCCGCAACCCGCTGGCGCGGGCGGAGGGCATCGACGAAGCGGCCGATGCTCCGCTGACCTATCTGCAGCATGAGATGGGGGGCGAAGCCGCCGACGAACGGCTGCAGACTTTCCTCCGTCACGGGCCGGAAATGGTGGAGTTTTTTCATCAGCGTACGGCGGTGAAGTTTCTGTCGGGCAGCGCCATGCCGGACTTTCACGCGTCGCCGGGCGCGGCGAACGGTGGGCGGTCGGTGACCGCTCAGCCCTACGATGGCCGCCTGCTCGGCGACTGGCTCCACCGACTGCGCCCGCCGCTGGAGACCATCAGCCTGGCCGGGATGGGCATCGCCGGCGGCGCGGACATGGCGCATTTTTTTAACGCCACCCGCTCGCCGCGCTCCGCGCTGTATGCCGCCCGCCGCCTGCTGCGCCACGGCTGGCAGCGGCTGCTCGCCGGACGGGGGCAGCATCTGGTCAATGGCAATGCGCTGGTCGCCCGTCTGCTGCGATCCGCCCTCGACGCCGGAGTGCGCTTTCAACTCAATGCGCCTGCGGTTCGGCTGCTGCAGGGGCCGCAGGGCGTGTCCGGCGCGGTGCTGCGCAGCGATGACGGGGAGATGCACGTCGAAGCGGGCGCCGTGGTGCTGGCCTGCGGCGGTTTTCCCCACGATCGGCAGCGCCTGGCGCAGGTGGTGCCTCACGCCGCGGAGGGCTACGGCCATTTCTCCGCCGCGCCGCCTGACAATCAGGGCGAGGGGATCCGCCTTGGCGAATCCGTCGGCGGCCAGTTCGATACCCGCCTGCGCCACCCGCTGGCCTGGGCGCCGGTGTCCCGCGTCACCCTCGCCAGCGGCCAGCAGCTGATGTTTCCCCATCTGGTGGAGCGAGCCAAGCCCGGGGTGATCGCCGTCCTGCCTAACGGCAAACGCTTTGTTAACGAGGCCGATTCCTATCACGACTTTATCGCCGCCCTGCTGGCGGCGACGCCCGTGGGCGACACGCCGCAGGCCTGGCTGCTGGCCGATCGGCGCGCGCTGCGCCGCTATGGCCTGGGCCACGCCAGGCCCTTCCCGTTCACCCCTACCGCCTGGCTGCGTACCGGCTATCTGCTGCGAGGAAACACCCTGGCCGAGCTGGCGAAACGGTGCGCCATCGATACCGATGCGCTGGCGGAAACCGTTGAACGCTTTAATCACTTCGCCAGCACCGGTGAAGACGTCGATTTTCACCGCGGCGCATCGGCCTATAACCGCGCGCAGGGTGACCATCAGGTGACGCTCGGACCGCTGCGCGAAGGGCCGTTCTACGCGGTGCGCATTCTGCCCGGCTCGCTGGGCACCTTCAGCGGATTGCAAACCGACGAACACGCTCGGGTGCTGGACGGGCAGCAGCAGCCGATACCGGGCCTGTTCGCCATCGGCAACGACATGTCGAGCGTGATGCGCGGCTATTACCCCAGCGGAGGGATCACCCTCGGGCCGGCGATGACCTTCGGCTACCTGGTGGGCAAAAAACTGGCTGAAAACACAATAAAAACAGAGCAATAACAACCAGGGACGGCAATAACCCTGGCTAACTTCACCTGCAACTGAACCGGAGCCATTTATGAACATGCGTACCCTATCGCTCGCCGCGCTGAGCCTGCTCGATGTCTCTCCCCCCGAACAGGTGCGGATAGCGGCCAGAACCGGTTTTACCCACGTGGGTCTGCGGCTGCTGCCCGCCACCCCCGCCGACCCGGACTACGATATGCTGGGCGATACCCCCGCCGTCCGCGCGACCCTGGCCGCGCTGATGGAAACCGGCATCCGCGTCTCGGACGTGGAGATCGTCCGCCTGAGCCCGGGGTTTACCCTCGACGATCGGCTGCAGCGCTTTATGGAGACCGCCGCGCGGCTTGGCGCCGGGCAGGTGTTAGTCGCCGGGAATGACGACAACCTGCAGCGCAGCGCCGACAACCTGGCCACTCTCGCCGCGGCCGGCCGCCCGTTTGGCCTGACCATGAACCTTGAGCCAATGCCCTGGACCCAGCTGCGCACGATCGCCGATGCGCAGGCGCTGATCGCCGCCAGCGGGCGGGAGGATATCGGCATCCTGGTGGACGCCCTTCATTTCTGGCGCGCGGGAGAATCGCTCGCCGCCCTCTCCAGCCTGCCCGCGCATCATCTGAACTATATGCAGCTCTGCGATGGCGCGGCGCAGCGGCCGGAAAGCGAGCAGGAGCTCATCCGCCAGGCCCGCTCAGCGCGCAACGTGCCGGGGGAAGGCGGTTTGGATCTGCACGGTCTGATGTCGGCTCTGCCGGCGACGCTGCCGGTCTCCCTCGAGGTGCCGCTCGACGGCGAGCAGGGCGCCCTGCCGCCCCTCCAGCGGGCACAATTACTGTTCACTGCCGCGCAGCCCTACCTGCGCTCCTGCACATAAGGAATCCGCTATGACACAGACTCAACGCCTGGATGTCAGAGAGTTAATTAACCGTAACCCGCTGAGCCGCTTTCAAAAGCAGATTATTTTTCTCGGCTTTTGCGTTATCGCTCTCGATGGGTTTGATATCGCGATCATGGGCTTTATCGCCCCGACGCTGAAGCTGGAGTGGGGGGTAAGCAACCACCAGCTGGGCCTGGTGATCAGCGCCGCGCTGATCGGCCTCGCGCTGGGCGCTATTTTCTCTGGCCCGCTCGCCGACTGGCTGGGACGCAAAAAGATCATCATCAACAGCGTCTTCTTCTTCGGCTTCTGGACCATCGCCACCGCCTTCTCGCACAACATTGAGCAGATGATGTTCTTCCGCTTTATGACCGGCCTTGGACTGGGCGCCGCGATGCCGAACATCGGGACGCTGGTGTCGGAATACGCCCCGGAACGCCAGCGCTCATTTATTATTACCGTCATCTTCTGCGGCTTCACCTTCGGCGCGGCGGCCGGAGGATTTACCGCATCATGGCTGATCCCGCAGTTTGGCTGGCACTCGCTGATGGCGCTCGGCGGCATTCTGCCGCTGCTGTTCGCCCCCCTGCTTATCTGGCGGCTGCCGGAATCGGTTCGTTTTCTGGTGATCAAACAAGCGCCAGCGGCGCGCATTCGCGCCATCCTTAATCGTCTTTATCCCGGACAAATCAGCGACAACGTGACGTTTATCCTGCCGGCGCAGCCGGCGGCCGGCAACGCGATGCGCATTGTGCTCTCCCGCCAGTACGGCTTTGGCTCGTTGATGCTATGGCTGGTCTACTTTATGGGGCTGTTCCTGGTCTATATTCTCGGCAGCTGGCTGCCAACGCTGGTTAAGGAGGTCGGCCTTACCGTCAGCCAGGCGGCCGTGATGACGGCGATCTACCAGGCGGGAGGCACCCTCGGCTCGCTGTTTGCCGGCTGGCTGATGGACCGCATCAATCCCCATCGCGCGCTGGGAATGATCTACGCCGTCGGCGGCCTGTTTACCATGGCGATGGGCTACGCCGCGGGCAGCTTTGCCTTGCTCTGCATGCTGGCGTTTATCAGCGGCGCCTGCCTGAACGGCGCCAATACGGGCATGAACGCCCTCTCCGCCCGTTACTACCCCACGCAGGCGCGGGCGACCGGCTCCAGCTGGATGCACGGCGTCGGGCGGATCGGCGCGATCCTCAGCGCCTTTGCCGGCGCTGAGATGATGGCGCTCAACCTGCCCTTCGAAAGCGTCTTTTTGATCCTCGGCATCCCGGCTGCCCTCACCGTCGCAGGCCTGGCGGCGAAGGGCATCTTCGCCGCAGGTAATCCTCCCGCCGCTTCGCCAGCCCCCGCGTCTGTGCGCGGAGCGTAATGCGGTATCCTTCCTCCGGTGCAATCTGCGGATTGCACCGCGCGCTGCGGCTAAAAAGAACATTTATTTCATCTTGCCGTGTAACGAAAAGTACTCCACAACCGTCCGGCCTGCACCCATTGCCGTTGTTTCCCCTCTCCTCTTTTCAAGCCAGCAGAAAATAAACTTCTGCTTATTCGATCCCCTTCGCATATATGAAAAATAAATTCCACACAACAATTGAAACAGAACAAACATTTCCTTAAGTTTAGGTCAGTTTATCCGGATGCGCGTTGCCGCAGGCGTCGGCATTGAGCGCCTCAGAGTGCGAATGATTTCAAAAAGGAGAGCACCATGTTAAACGGTCTGAAACCCTTATCCCGTTCCCTGCGTTGGGGCATGGTCGGCGGCGGGGGAACCAGCCAGATCGGCTACAGCCACCGCTGTGCGGCGCTGCGTGACAATGTTTACACCCTGCTGGCCGGCGCGCTTGACGTTGATGCCGAGCGCGGGCGCGCGTTTGGTGAACAGCTGGGCATCGCGCCGGAGCGCTGCTACGCCGACTACCAGACCCTGTTTCGTGAAGAAGCCCGCCGTCCTGACGGGATCGAGGTCGTCTCGGTCACCACCCCGAACAATACCCATTTCGCCATCACCAAAGCGGCGCTGGAAGCGGGCCTCCACGTCATCTGTGAAAAGCCCCTCTGCTTTACCGCCGAAGAGGCGCGCGAGCTGGTGGACCTGAGCAAAAAACAGAACAAAATCGTCGGCGTCACCTACGGCTACGCCGGCTATCAGATGATCCAGCAGGCGCGGCAGATGATTGCCGATGGGCTGCTCGGCGAGATCCGCATCGTCAATATGCAGTTCGCCCACGGCTTTCATAACCAGGCCGTCGAGCTGCAGGCAGAATCCACCCGCTGGCGCGTAACGCCGAAGTTCGCCGGGCCCAGCTATGTGCTGGGGGATCTGGCCACCCATCCGCTGTTTGTCGCCGAAACCATGGCGCCGCAGCTCAATATCAAACGGCTGATGTGCTCCCGCCAGAGCTTTGTCCCCTCCCGCGCGCCGCTGGAAGATAACGCCTTTGTCCTGATGGAGTATGACAACGGCGCGGTTGGCTCGATGTGGACCAGCGCGGTGAACAGCGGCGCCATGCACTCGCAAAAAGTGCGCATCGTCGGCGAAAAGGCGAGTATCGAATGGTGGGATGAGCATCCTAACCAGCTCAGCTATGAGGTGCAGGGCGAGCCGGCGCGCATTCTGGAACGCGGGATGCCCTACCTGAGCGCAAACGCGCTGGCGGACGATCGCATCGGCGGCGGCCACCCGGAAGGGCTGTTTGAAGCCTGGGCCAATCTCTATCGCCGCTATGCGCAGGCGATTGACGCCACGGACCGTGACGATCGCGCCTTCCTGCAAGACTTCTGGTATCCGGACGTCGAAGCCGGGCTACACGGCGTCTACTGGGTCGAGCAGTGCGTCAAATCGGCTGATGCCGGCAGCCAGTGGGTTGACTTTACTTTACCTTAATTTTCCCCCTCGCCAGTGGAGTCCCCCTCCACTGGTTTATTGATTTTTACCAACTTGTCGCATCACGCAACAGCCCCGTAATATCTGTTAAACAAACATTTATTTACGCTTCTTACCCCCCGCCGCTACACTAGGCGCAGTTTTTATATTGAGGTGGTAATGAACGATAACAAAATGACGCCAGGGGAACTGCGCGCGACCTGGGGTTTGGGGACGGTATTCTCCCTGCGCATGCTTGGCATGTTTATGGTCCTGCCAGTTCTGACCACGTATGGCATGGCATTGCAGGGCGCCAGTGAAGCGCTGATTGGCCTGGCGATCGGCATCTACGGTCTGGCGCAGGCGGTGTTCCAGATCCCCTTCGGACTGTTATCTGACCGTATTGGCCGCAAGCCGTTGATCGTCGGCGGCCTGCTTATCTTCGTGCTCGGCAGCGTCATCGCCGCGCTCACCGACTCCATTTGGGGCATCATTCTTGGCCGCGCCCTGCAGGGTTCCGGCGCCATCGCCGCCGCGGTCATGGCCCTGCTCTCCGATCTCACCCGCGAACAGAACCGCACCAAAGCGATGGCGTTTATTGGCGTCAGCTTCGGCGTCACTTTCGCTATCGCCATGGTGCTGGGGCCGATTATTACCCATCAGCTGGGCCTGCACGCCCTGTTCTGGATGATCGCCATCCTGGCGACCGTCGGCATCCTGCTCACCCTGTGGGTGGTTCCCAACAGCCAGAATCATGTGCTTAACCGCGAATCCGGGATGGTGAAGGGCTGCTTTAGCAAGGTGCTGGCGGAGCCGCGCCTGCTGAAGCTCAACTTTGGCATCATGTGCCTGCACATCATGCTGATGTCCACGTTTGTCGCGCTGCCCGGACAGCTGGAGGCTGCCGGCTTCCCGGCCGCCGAGCACTGGAAGATTTACCTGGTCACCATGGTTATCTCCTTCATCTCGGTGGTGCCGTTTATTATCTACGCCGAAGTGAAGCGCAAGATGAAGCGCGTCTTTTTGCTCTGCGTGGCCATCCTGCTGATTGCGGAAATTGTCCTCTGGGGCGCCGGAGGCTACTTCTGGGAACTGGTAGCGGGCGTTCAGCTCTTCTTCCTGGCGTTTAACCTGCTGGAAGCGCTACTGCCGTCATTGATTAGCAAAGAGTCGCCGGCGGGCTATAAAGGCACCGCGATGGGCGTCTACTCCACCAGCCAGTTCCTCGGGGTGGCGATTGGCGGCGCCCTTGGCGGCTGGGTCGATGGTTTCTTTGATTCACAGACCGTGTTTCTGCTGGGCGCGCTGCTGGCGATGCTGTGGCTGCTGGTGGCCAGCACCATGAGCGAGCCGCCCTACGTCAGCAGTCTGCGGGTGGAGGTACCGGACGGCGTGGTGGTCGACAGCGCGCTGCAGGCGCGTCTGCTCAGCGCCAGCGGGGTTCATCAGGCGCTGGTGGTGCCCGAGGAGCGCTCGGTGTATATCAAAATCGACAGCAAGGTCACCAACCGCTTCGAGATAGAGCAGCTCATCAAAGGGGTATAAAAAAAGCGGGGAATTCCCCGCTTTTTGCTGTCAGTCTGCCGCCTTAGTCGCGGAAGTTTTTGAACTGGAACGGTTGTCCCAGATCGCCACCGCGCACCAGCGCCATCACCGACTGCAGATCGTCGCGGGACTTACCGGTCACGCGGATCTCTTCGCCCTGAATCTGGGCCTGCACTTTCAGCTTGCTGTCTTTGATCAGTTTAACGATCTTCTTCTGCACCGCGCTTTCAATGCCCTGTTTCAGCTTCGCTTCAACAAACCAGGTTTTACCGCTGTGTACGATATCTTCCGGCACGTCGAGGGAGGTGCCTTCAATGCCGCGCTTGAGCAGCTTGGCGCGCAGGATATCCAGCAGCTGATTCACCTGGAAGTCAGACTCGCTCAGCACTTTAATGGTCTTGTTGGCGTCGTTTAATTCAAACGTGGCTTCAACGCCACGAAAATCAAAACGCGACTCGACTTCGCGGCTCGCGTTGTCCACCGCGTTACGGGCTTCCTGAAGATCAACTTCAGAGACAATATCGAAAGATGGCATCTTTTCCTCTCCTTCCGTTTCTTTTGCGTTGCATAATACCTGCAACGCGGCATAACTCAACTTGTTATCCCGGAAGCTTAGCTGATTACGCAACGCTCGCGCTATTTTCCCCATGCTGCCCGACGACGCCGAAACCCCCTTTCCGTCCGACGATGCGAAAAGCGACGAGATATACTTTAGCCATCAGCGCCTGGGGTAGCGGCAGATGAGGAGGAACAATGAAAGTAACCGTACTGGGATGCGGTGCACTGGGACAACTATGGCTGACCGCGTTGTGCAAACAGGGACATGAAGTCCAGGGCTGGCTACGCGTACCGCAGCCATTCTGTAGCGTCAACGTCATTGAAACCGACGGCTCGGTGTTCAACGAGTCGCTGACGGCCAACGACCCCGATTTTCTTGCCAGCAGCGAGCTGCTGATTGTCACCTTAAAAGCCTGGCAGGTTTCAAACGCGGTGAAGCACCTGGCCGCGATCCTGCCGGTCACCACGCCGATTGTGCTGGTGCATAACGGCATGGGAACCGTCGAGGAGCTGCGCAGCGTGAAACAGCCGTTGCTGCTGGCCTCCACCACCCAGGCGGCGCGCCGCGACGGGAATGTCATCATCCACGTCGCCCAGGGCACCACGCATATCGGGCCGGCAAAAAGCTACGAAGAGGACTACAGCTACCTCGCTGAAGTGCTGCAGAGCGTGCTGCCGGATGTCGCCTGGCACAACAATATCTTCTCGGCCACCTGGCGCAAGCTGGCGGTTAACTGCGTGATTAACCCCCTGACCGCGCTAAAAGGGTGTAAAAACGGCGATCTGCGCGACTATCCGCAGGAAATTGCGGCCATTTGTCGCGAGGTGGCGGCAGTGATGGAGCGCGAAGGTATTCATACCTCGGCGGAAAACCTGCTATTTTATGTCGAACAGGTGATTGAAAGTACGGCAGAAAATATCTCATCCATGCTGCAGGACGTTCGCGCCCAGCGGCACACCGAGATCGACTATATCACCGGTTTTCTGCTCAACCGTGCCCGCGCCCACGGCGTTGCCGTACCGGAAAACGCCCGCTTATTTGAACTGGTCAAGCGTAAGGAGAATGAATATGAGCGCGTCGGCACTGATTTGCCTCGCCCCTGGTAGCGAAGAGACCGAAGCGGTCACCACCATCGACCTGCTGGTCCGCGGCGGAGTCAAAGTGACCACCGCCAGCGTCGCCAGCGACGGCAACCTGACCATCGTCTGCTCGCGCGGCGTCAAACTGCTGGCGGATGCCCCGCTGGTCGAGGTGGCCGATGGCGATTTCGATATCATCGTCCTCCCGGGCGGTATCAAGGGCGCAGAGTGCTTCCGCGACAGCCCGTTGCTGGTGGAAACCGTCCGACAGTTCCATCTCTCCGGGCGCATTGTGGCCGCCATCTGTGCCGCCCCGGCGACCGTACTGGTGCCCCATCAGCTGTTCCCGATCGGCAACATGACCGGTTTTCCGGCGCTGAAGGATCATATCCCCGCCGATCAGTGGCAGGATAAACGGGTGGTCTGGGATCCACGGGTGAATCTGTTAACCAGCCAGGCGCCGGGAACATCGATTGATTTCGCCCTGAAAATGATCGATCTGCTGGTGGGGCGCGAGAAAGCGTATGAGGTCGCCTCGCAGCTGGTGATGGCCGCCGGCATCTATAATTACTACGAAGCCTGATAGCCGGTCCGCGCCGCGGACTGGCTCCCCCTTTTCCTGAGGAGTCGTAGCATGTCCCGAAGCGCAACCGATTCTCGCGATCTTGTTATCAGCCGCCAGCTCAGCGCGCCCGTCCCTGCCCTGTGGCGCGCGTGGGCCGACCCGGCATTACTCAAAACCTGGTGGTGCCCGAAGCCCTGGCAAACCGAGGTGCTGGCCTTTGATTTTCGCGCCGGCGGGGCCTTTCACACCGTGATGCACGGCCCTGACGGTGAACGCAGCGATAACCCCGGCTGTTTTCTTGAGGTTATCCCGCAACAAAAAATCGTCATGACCTCGATGCTGACGGCGGATTATCGTCCCGCCGTTTCCCCCTTCGCGATGACGGCCATCATCACCTTTGCCGATGAACAGGGCGGGTGTCGCTATACGGCCACGGTGCTGCATGCCGACGATGAAACCCGCGAGCAGCATGAGCAGATGGGATTTTTCGAGGGCTGGAATATTGTCATCGATCAGCTGAATGACCTGGCGCTGACCCTGCGCTAATACACGCCCCTGCCAATAGTAAAAAGGCCTTCCATCAGGGAAGGCCTTTTGCATCATAACAACCTGTTACGGGCGATAAACTTTTACGTTGCTGAAACCCTGCTCGCGCAGATAAAGCGCCTGCAGACGGCTCATCACCCCGCGTTCGCACCACAGCAGCCAGGTTTTGCTCTGATCAAGATCGCCAAATTTGGTGCTCAGCTTATAGAACGGCAGGGAAACGACCTCAACCCCCTCGACCTTCAGCGGCTTGTCTTCCTGCTCGTCGATGGAGCGAATGTCGAGGATCGCATCGTTGGCGCCAAAGCCGGTCACGGTTTCCACTTCCACCACCGTCTCTTCCGTCTGCTGGGCGATTTCGCGGATATCGATATTGCTCGCCTCTTCCACCACTTTATCGAGGATGCTGAAATCGAAGTGTTCTTCTTCCGCTTCAATCTTCGCCTTCACCGCCTTCACGGTCGGGCTTTTGGAGATCACGCCGCAGTACTCCGGCATGGTGCGGGCGAAATCTTCCGTGCCGATCTCGCGGGCCAGGTCGATGATGTGCTCTTTATCGTGCGAAATCAGCGGACGCAGGATCAGGGTATCGGAGACGTTGTCGATCAGGCGCAGGTTGGTGAGGGTCTGACTGGAGACCTGGCCCAGCGCTTCGCCGGTGACCAGCGCCTGCACGCCGTAGCGTTCCGCGACCTTTGACGCGGCGCGGACCATCATGCGCTTGAGCACCACGCCCATCTGACCGTCATCCACTTTTTCGAGGATTTCGCCGACCACCGGCTCAAAGTTAATCGCCACAAAGCGGACGCGGTGCGAGCTGCCGAAGCGGTTCCACAGATAATGCGCGACCTGGCGGACGCCAATCTCATGGGCGGCGCCGCCAAGGTTAAAGAAGCAGTAGTGCACACGGCAGCCGCGGCGCATCAACATGTAGCTGGAGACGCCGGAGTCAAAGCCGCCGGAAATCAGCGACAGCACATCTTCCTGCGTGCCGATCGGGAAGCCGCCGATACCTTCATAGCGGCCTTTCACCAGCAGCAGGCGATCGTTTTCAATCTCAAGATTGACGGTGACGTCCGGGTCGGTCAGCTTCACGCGCGCCGTTTCAATATGCTGATTCAGGCCGCCGCCAACGTAGCGCTCCACCTCAATTGAGGTGAATTCATGTTTGCCGCGACGCTTCACCCGCACGCAGAAGGTTTTGCCTTCCAGCGCCTCGCGCCACAGCGGCAGCGTCTGCTCAAAAATATCGTGCAGCGAGGTGAACGGTACGTCTTCGACTTCCAGAATATGGTGGATGCCGGGAATACGGGTCAGCGCATCGCGAATAGCCGGGCGCTGATTTTCATCTTTCGCGCGAACTTCGATATGATCCCAATGACGAACGACGGCCAGCGTCTCGTCATAGTTTTTGAGAACGTTACGAATGTTCCCGGTTAAGATTTTAATGAAGCGCAACCGCACAGATTGGCTTTTGATGGTGATTTCCGGGAACAATTTAATGATAAACTTCATGGCGACAATAGTTCGTTGGCAAGCCCGACGGGGCTTTAAGCAAAAGTTGTAAAGCAGCGCACACCGGTGCCTGCATCCTGGGCGCGGAGTATATCACCATTGCGCGTTATTTGCTTACACGCGTGACTTCGTTACCATACCCGGTATTGCCGTCGCGACATAACAAGAGTCTACATTCACTATGCCAAAGAAAAATGAGGCCCCGGCCAGCTTTGAAACTGCGCTGGGCGAACTGGAGCAGATCGTTAACCGTCTGGAAAGCGGCGATTTGCCGTTAGAAGAAGCGCTCAGCGAATTTGAGCGCGGGGTCCAGCTGGCCCGCCAGGGGCAAAGCCAGCTACAGCAGGCCGAACAGCGCGTGCAGATCCTGCTGGCGGATAGTGAAGATTCCCCGACCACGCCTTTTACGCCGGACGCTGAATAAATGGATTTCCCGCAACAATTGCAGGCCTGTGTGGAACAGGCTAACGAGGCGCTGCGCCGTTTTATCGCGCCGCAGCCCTTTCAGAACACTCCGCTGGTGGAAGCGATGCATTATGGCGCACTCTTAGGCGGTAAACGCCTGCGTCCCTTCCTTGTCTACGCTACCGGCGAGATGTTCGGCGTGAGCCGCACCACGCTGGACGCCCCTGCCGCCGCGGTCGAATGCATTCATGCTTATTCCCTGATGCATGATGATTTGCCGGCGATGGATGATGACGATCTGCGTCGCGGACTGCCGACCTGCCATATTAAATTTGGCGAAGCCAACGCAATTCTTGCGGGAGATGCCCTGCAAACGCTGGCGTTTTCTATACTCAGTGATGCGCCGATGACGGACGTCCCTGACCGGGATCGTCTGGCGATGGTTTCCGAACTGGCGCAGGCCAGCGGCGTGGCGGGCATGTGCGGCGGCCAGGCGCTGGATCTGCAGGCGGAAGGACAGCAGGTGAATCTGCAGGCGCTGGAGCGTATCCACCGCCATAAAACGGGCGCGCTGATCCGCGCCGCCGTCCGCATGGGGGCGCTGAGCGCCGGCGAACGTGGGCGCGCCGCCCTTCCCGCGCTGGATCGCTATGCGGAAAATATCGGCCTGGCCTTCCAGGTCCAGGATGACATTCTCGACGTGGTAGGGGATACTGCGACCCTTGGCAAACGTCAGGGTGCCGACCAGCAATTGGGTAAAAGCACCTATCCCGCCCTCCTGGGCCTTGAGCAAGCCCGGAAGAAAGCGCACGACCTGATCGCTGATGCCCGCCGGTCGTTAGATGAACTGGCCGCACAATCTCTGGATACTTCGGCACTGGAAGCGCTCGCGAATTACATTATTCAGCGCGATAAATAAACAATAAATGAGTCTCTGATGAGTTTTGATATTGCCAAATACCCGACCCTGGCGCTGGTAGATTCCACCCAGGAGTTGCGCCTGTTGCCAAAAGAGAGCCTGCCGAAGCTGTGTGATGAGCTGCGGCGCTACCTGCTGGACAGCGTCAGCCGCTCCAGCGGTCACTTTGCCTCTGGCCTCGGCACCGTGGAACTGACCGTGGCGCTGCACTACGTCTATAACACGCCCTTCGATCGCCTGATCTGGGACGTCGGCCACCAGGCCTACCCGCATAAAATTCTGACCGGCCGCCGCGACAAAATCGGCACCATTCGCCAGAAAGGCGGCCTGCACCCCTTCCCGTGGCGCGGTGAGAGCGAGTACGACGTACTGAGCGTCGGTCACTCCTCCACCTCCATTTCCGCTGGCATCGGGGTGGCTATCGCCGCCGCGAAAGAGGATAAGCAGCGGCGCGCGGTGTGCGTGATTGGCGACGGGGCGATCACCGCCGGCATGGCGTTTGAGGCGATGAACCACGCCGGAGATATCAAACCCGATCTGCTGGTGGTGCTGAATGACAATGAAATGTCGATCTCTGAGAACGTCGGCGCGCTGAACAATCATCTGGCGCAGCTGCTCTCCGGTAAGCTCTACTCCACCCTGCGCGAAGGCGGCAAAAAGGTCTTCTCCGGCGTACCGCCGATTAAAGAGCTGCTTAAGCGGACCGAAGAGCATATCAAAGGCATGGTGGTGCCTGGGACGCTGTTTGAAGAGCTGGGCTTTAACTACATCGGCCCGGTGGATGGCCACGATGTGCTCGGTCTGGTCAGCACTCTGAAGAACATGCGCGACCTGAAGGGCCCGCAGTTCCTGCATATTATGACCAAAAAAGGCCGCGGCTATGAGCCCGCCGAGAAAGACCCGATCACTTTCCACGCGGTGCCGAAGTTCGACCATACCAGCGGCGTGCTGCCCAAAAGCAGCGGCGGTCTCCCCTCCTACTCGAAAATCTTCGGCGACTGGCTGTGCGAAACGGCGGCCAAAGACAGCAAGCTGATGGCCATCACCCCGGCGATGCGCGAAGGTTCAGGGATGGTGGAATTTTCGAAGAAATTCCCCGATCAGTACTTTGACGTCGCCATCGCCGAGCAGCATGCGGTCACTTTCGCCGCCGGACTGGCGATTGGCGACTACAAGCCCGTCGTCGCCATCTACTCCACGTTCCTGCAGCGAGCCTACGATCAGGTGATCCACGATGTGGCTATTCAGAAGCTGCCGGTGCTGTTTGCCATCGACCGCGCCGGGATTGTCGGCGCAGACGGCCAGACGCATCAGGGGGCGTTCGATCTCTCCTTCCTGCGCTGTATTCCGGATATGGTGGTGATGACGCCGAGCGATGAAAATGAATGCCGCCAGATGCTGCACACCGGCTACCACTACAGCGACGGACCCTGCGCGGTGCGCTATCCGCGCGGCAGCGGCACCGGCGCGACGCTGGAGCCGCTGGCATCGCTGCCGATCGGCAAAGGGGTCATGAAGCGCCAGGGCGAGAAGGTAGCGATCCTTAACTTCGGCACCCTGCTGCCGGAAGCCGCGGCGGTGGCGGACAAACTCAACGCCACCCTGGTGGATATGCGCTTTGTGAAGCCGCTGGATACCGCGCTGATCCTGCAGCTGGCAGGCGAGCACGACGTTCTGGTGACGCTGGAAGAGAACGCCATTATGGGCGGCGCCGGCAGCGGCGTGAATGAAGTGCTGATGGCCCATCGCCGGGCGGTACCGGTGCTCAATATTGGCCTGCCGGATGTCTTTATTCCGCAGGGCACTCAGGAAGAGATCCGCGCCGACCTCGGCCTTGATGCCGCCGGCATTGAAGCCAAAATCCTCGACTGGCTGACATAATCGCCCCTCCCGCTCCTGCTATGCTTAAGGGATACCCTTGATGAATAGCAGGAGCGCACTATGCACTATATCCCCCTCGGCGATACTGCCTTACGTGTTTCCCGACTCTGCCTCGGCTGCATGACCTTCGGCGAGCCGGACCGCGGCAGGCACGCCTGGACGCTTCCGGAAGAGAGCAGTCGCCCGCTCATTCAGCACGCCATTGAAGGCGGCATCAACTTCTTCGATACCGCCAACAGCTACTCCGACGGCAGCAGCGAAGAGATCGTCGGCCGCGCCCTGCGCGACTTTGCCCGCCGCGATGAGGTGATTGTCGCCACCAAGGTCTATCATCAGGTCGGCGATCTGGCGGAAGGGCTTTCCCGGGCGCAGATCCTGCGCTCCATCGACGACAGCCTGCGCCGTCTCGGGATGGACTATGTCGACCTGCTGCAGATCCACCGCTGGGACTACAGCACCCCGATTGAAGAGACGCTCGAAGCGCTGGACGAGGTGGTGAAATCCGGCAAAGCGCGCTATATCGGCGCCTCGTCCATGCATGCCCGGCAGTTTGCCCAGGCGCTGGCGCTTCAGCAGCAGAACGGCTGGGCGCGCTTCGTCACCATGCAGGATCACTACAACCTGATTTACCGGGAAGAAGAGAATGAGATGCTGCCCCTGTGCCAGCGTAACGGCGTGGCGGTGATCCCGTGGAGCCCGCTGGCGCGCGGCAGGCTGACCCGCCCATGGGGTGAGACCACCGCCCGGCTGGTCTCGGATGAGTTCGGCAAATCGCTTTACAGCACCAGCGAAGAGAACGACGCGCAGATCGCCGGGAATCTCGCGGACGTGGCGGAAGAGCTCGACGCCAGTCGCGCACAGGTCGCCCTCGCCTGGCTGTTAAGCAAGCCCGGCGTCGCCGCGCCGATTATCGGTCCGTCGCGTCAGGAGCAGCTCGATGACCTGCTGCAGGCGGTGGATTTGACGCTATCTTCGGAACAGATCGACAAACTGGAGGCGCCCTATCAGCCGCATCCGGTGGTGGGCTTTAAGTGACGGGCGTGATTTCCCCGACAGCATGGCGCTGCCGGGGAGCAGCGGTCAAAGCAGACCGATCGGCCAGTGATGGCCAATAACATACAGCACGCCGGCGGAGATCACGCCGGCGACGATATCGTCCACCATGATCCCCATTCCGCCGTGAATATTGCGGTCAAACCAGCGAATCGGCCACGGTTTCCACATATCGAAGATACGGAAAATGACGAAGCCGGCGGCCACCCACTGCCAGTCCAGGGTCGGCAGCGCCATCAGGGTGATCCACATCCCGACGAACTCGTCCCAGACGATGCTGCCGTGGTCATGGGTGCCCATATCTTTGGCCGTACGATGGCACAGATAGACTCCGATACAGATGCTCATCATCACCACCAGCGAGTAGAGCTGCCAGGGGAGAAAAGTCATCAGATACCAGAACGGGATCGCCGCCAGCGAGCCCATCGTCCCCGGCACCACCGGGCTTAAGCCGCTGCCAAAGCCGGTCGCCAGCAGATGCCACGGATTACGCATACTCAGGCGGCTAAGCGCCTCGTCTCGACTACGCAAAGTGATCGTATCCCTTTAAATCAAGCGTGACCGGCTTACCGTCGCGGATAAACTGCAGACCTTCGCTCTCAGGCGCAATCTGTCCGATACAGGTAAAACGCGCGCCTAGATGGCCAAGGGCCACGTCCAGCGCCCCGCGGTTCAGTTCCGGTACGGTAAAGCACAGTTCGTAATCTTCTCCACCGGCGAGCGCCCAGCGCAGCGCCTGCTCGGGCTCAACCTGGCGCAGCATGGCGTCGGAGTACGGCATGGCATCAAGATCGATGCGCGCGCCGCAGTCGCTGGCTTTGAGAATATGACCCAGATCGGAGATCAGGCCGTCGGAGAGATCGATGGCCGACGTCGCCAGGTCGCGCAGCGCCTGGCCCTGCAGCACGCGGGGCATCGGACGCAGGTGACGGGCCAGCAGGTAATCGGCATCCGTCGACGCATCCACCGTCAGACGGTTCTGCAACAGCGCCAGGCCGGCGGCGCTGTCCCCCGGAGTGCCGGTGACATAGATCCAGTCTCCCGGCTTCGCGCCTGAACGTTTCATGGCGCGCCCTGGCGGCACAAAGCCGTGGATACCCAAGGTCATGGCGAGCGGGCCGCGGGTGGTGTCGCCGCCAATCAGCTGCATATCGTAGTAGTCAAGCTGGACAAAAAGGCTGTCGCTGAAGGCTTCCAGCCAGGCTTCATCCACCTCCGGCAAGGTCAGCGCCAGGGTGAGCCACGCCGGCTCCGCGCCCATCGCCGCGAGGTCGCTCAGGTTTACCGCCAGCGCTTTATAGGCGAGGTCGGCCGGGTCGATATCGGGTAAGAAGTGATTGCCCGCCACCAGAGTGTCGGTGCTGATTGCCAGCGTTTTTTTCTCGGGAATATTCAGGAGAGCGCAGTCGTCGCCGATACCGGTTTCGACATCAAGACGAGCGCTTTTAACGCGATCAAAATAACGGGCAATCAGGGAGAATTCGCCACATGCCATACGTTATGCCTCAGCAAAATAATAAATAAGGCCGGGTTGCGAGGCGACCCTCGCAAAACCCGGCCTGCAGTTTACTTCTTGTGGGGACGAATTACCGGAGCCGCTTTGTCCAGCACGCCGTTGACGAACTTGTGGCTATCTTCAGCGCCGAAGGTTTTCGCCAGTTCGATAGCTTCATTGATGGCCACTTTATACGGTACGTCATCACGTTTGGATAGCTCAAACAGCGCGATACGCAGCACCGCTTTTTCCACCTGACCCAGCTCTTCCAGCTGACGGGACAGGTAGGGCTTCATCAGGCCGTCGAGGTACGCGCTGTTAGTCGCCACTCCGGACAGCAGTTCGCGGAAATACAGAACATCAACATCTTTTACGTCCTGTTCCGCCAGGAACTGGTATTCGACATCAGCGATGTCGTTGTGGGACAACTGCCAGGAGTAGAGCGCCTGAACGGCACACTCACGGGCGCGGCGACGAGCAGCAGGTTTCACGGAATTCCCCTTACAAAAATCAGGCCTTGATGGCTTTCAATACGTTAATCATTTCCAGCGCGGTCAGCGCAGCTTCTGCGCCTTTGTTACCGGCTTTGGTGCCAGCGCGCTCGATGGCTTGTTCAATACTTTCAGTGGTCAGAACACCAAAGGCTACCGGGATTTCGCTGTCCTGAGCGACGTGCGCCAGGCCATTGCTGGCACCGCCAGCCACATATTCAAAGTGGGCGGTACCGCCGCGAATCACCGTACCCAGCGCAATCACCGCGTCATATTTACCGGTTTTCGCCAGTGCGCCAGCCGCCAGCGGCAGCTCGTACGCGCCTGGAACCCAAACAACGGTGATGTTTTCATCTTTTACCTGACCAATGCGTTTCAGGGCGTCAATCGCACCTTCCAGCAGGCTGTCATTGATAAAGTTGTTGAAACGCGCAATGGTGATGGCGACGCGAGCGTCCGGGGTAGCAACGTTAGCTTCAATAATGTTCATACTCTTCCTTCGGGTTCATGTGCCCCGCAAGGGGGGCGGATTTTATCATATTATTCTGAGCGCTGCTTCCTAATAATCAGGAAAGCCTCACGCAGTGGTTAAATGCAGGCAGACATCCGGGCCAACCTGACGTATCTCATTGAATTTGAAATGGGGCGCCTGACTCAGTTCTTCAAGCCCCGGCAGCGCGCATAATCCACGCGCCGCATTGCCTAACAGTTTAGGCGCAATATAAACGATAAGCTCGTCGACCAGGCCCGCCTGCAGCAGCGCCCCGGCAAGCGTGGCCCCCGCCTCCACCCAGACGCTGTTGATCTGCTGTTTGCCGAGCAGCATCATCAGCAGCACCAGATCGAGATGGCCGTTATGTTCCGGAACCAGCAGCGTGCGCACGCTGTCCGGCCACTGGCGCTCATCGGCGCTCAGGCGGGCAAACAGCGTTTCCCCCGCCTGCTGCACAATACGATGCTCGGGCGTGACGCGGTTCTGGCTGTCGATAACGACGCGCAGCGGCTGGCGCAAATTCGCTTCGGGATACAGCGCCTGGGTATCGGCGCTCAGCTCCTGCCAGCGCACAGTCAGCGCCGGATCGTCCGCCAGCACGGTGGCGCTGCTGGTCAGGATAGCATGGCTCTGGGCGCGCAGACGCTGCACGTCGCGTCGCGCCTGCGGGGAGGTGATCCACTGGCTTTCGCCGCTGGCCATCGCCGTGCGGCCGTCCAGCGAGGCGCCCAGCTTGAGCTGGACCCAGGGAAAACCGGTGCGCATCCGCTTCAGGAAGCCCTTATTCAGCGCTTCCGCCTCGTTCATCATCAGCCCGTGGCTGACGTCAATACCGGCCTGCTGCAGACGGTACAGGCCGCGCCCCGCCACCTGCGGGTTCGGATCCTGCATCGCGGCGACCACGCGGCTGACGCCGGCGGCAATCAGGGCGTCGCAGCACGGCGGCGTACGACCGTGGTGGCTGCAGGGCTCGAGGGTGACGTAGGCGGTGGCGCCGCGCGCCTTTTCCCCGGCCATCCGCAAGGCGTGCACTTCGGCATGCGGCTCGCCGGCGCGATAGTGGAACCCTTCGCCGACGATCTCGCCGTCTTTGACAATGACGCAGCCAACGTTAGGGTTAGGATGGGTGGTAAAGCGACCGCGGGCGGCGAGCTTGAGCGCACGCGCCATGTACATTTCGTCCTGCATGGCTTAGTCCTGTAAGCGGGCGATCTCTTCGCCGAATTCTTTGATATCTTCGAAGCTGCGATAGACCGACGCGAAGCGAATATAGGCGACTTTATCCAGTTTTTTCAGCTGCTCCATCACCAGGTTGCCGATCATTTTGCTGGCCACTTCGCGCTCGCCGGTGCCGCGCAGATGGGTTTTGATATGGTTGACCGCCATTTCGACGTCATCGGCGCTGACCGGACGTTTCTCCAGCGCTTTCAGCATCCCACTGCGCAGCTTGTCTTCGTTGAAGGGTTCACGTACATCGTTACTCTTCACCACCCGCGGCATGACCAGCTCCGCCACTTCAAAGGTGGTAAAGCGCTCATTACAGACCAGACACTGCCGACGGCGACGCACGGAAGAGCCTTCCCCTACCAGACGAGAGTCGATCACTTTGGTATCCACGGCGAAACAGAAAGGGCAATGCATAGCGCGTCCTGACAGGTAGTTAAACTGAAGGGTAGTTTACCGCGAAGTGACCTGACTACAAAGAAAGAGCTTTTGAGACAAAGGATCTATGGGAGAGTCAGGCGGTTTGGCTAACATTAAGCATCCTCTGCAAACGGAATCCTGACCATGACAAGACGTTACCTGAAACTCGCCATCGCGGGCAGCCTGTTTACCCTGACCGCCTGCGCCCAGCAAAGCGAAATCCGCCAGATGCACCAGAGCGTGAGTACGCTGAGCCAGGAGATGACCCAGCTCAATCAGCAAACGATCAAAATTACCCAGCAAAACGCGCTGAACGCGAAATCCACCCGCGGCGTCTATCTGCTGCCGGAGGCGAAAACCCCGGCGCGGCTGGAGAGCCAGATCGGCACCCTGCGCATGTCGGTGGCGAGCATTACGCCGGATGGCGACGGGTCACGCCTGACCTTACGTATTCAGGGCGAATCCAACGATCCGCTGCCGGCCTTTACCGCCACCGTCGCCTCCGGACAGATCACCGGCACTACCCACAGCTACCAGGAAGTGAATGTTCAGGATCAATTGATCAGCACCCCGGCCAGCATTCTCGCCCCCAGCGATGTTGATATCCCGCTGCGCCTGAACGTGACGCCGGACAAAGTCGGTTTTATTCGCGTCCACGATATCCAGCCCGCCGCCGCGCAGTAAGCCTTGCCGCCGGGCTTCCCCCTGCCCGGCGACGCCCTGTCCCGTTATTCTTATCCACTTACAACTTTTCGCAAGAGTTCATTAGAAATCGTTCTGCATCGCGATTTTCAGTAGCATTTTGTCAAGAAATGCATAGAATCGTGAACGCAATCGATTACGCATGTTCTGGTTATGTGAAACAACACGTATTTTTGTGAGCAATGATTCCTATAATAGACCCCCACAGAAACACGAAATATTTAGAAACGCTTCGGCACTTCTTTTAACGCCTTCAGGCTCAATTTAAACAGTGGCATTACTATGAAAAAAACATTACTGGCAGCGGGTGCGGTTGTGGCGCTCTCCACTTCTTTTACCGCGGGCGCGGCAGAAAACGACAAACCGCAGTATCTGTCTGACTGGTGGCACCAGAGTGTTAACGTGGTGGGCAGCTACCACACCCGTTTTGGACCGCAGATCCGTAACGATACCTACCTGGAATACGAAGCGTTCGCCAAAAAAGACTGGTTTGATTTCTACGGTTATATCGATGCCCCGGTATTCTTCGGCGGCAACAGCACGGCAAAAGGTATCTGGAACAACGGCTCCCCGCTGTTTATGGAGATCGAACCGCGCTTCTCTATCGATAAGCTGACCAACACCGACCTGAGCTTCGGGCCGTTCAAAGAGTGGTATTTCGCGAACAACTATATCTACGATATGGGCCGCAATGACTCCCAGGAGCAGAGCACCTGGTATATGGGTCTGGGTACCGATATCGACACCGGCCTGCCGATGAGCCTGTCGCTGAACGTCTACGCCAAATACCAGTGGCAGAACTACGGCGCGTCCAACGAAAACGAGTGGGACGGCTACCGCTTCAAAGTGAAATACTTTGTGCCGCTGACCGACCTGTGGGGCGGTTCGCTGAGCTACATCGGCTTCACCAACTTCGACTGGGGCTCTGACCTCGGCGATGACAACTTCTACGATCTGAACGGGAAGCACGCGCGCACCAGCAACTCCATCGCCTCCAGCCATATCCTGGCGCTGAACTACGCGCACTGGCACTACTCGGTGGTGGCCCGTTACTTCCATAACGGCGGCCAGTGGGCTGACGATGCCAAGCTGAACTTCGGCGATGGCGATTTCAGCGTCCGCTCAACCGGTTGGGGTGGTTACTTCGTGGTTGGTTACAACTTCTGATTGCTGAAACGGCAGGACAGCGCCCGGGCCACCCGGGCGTTTTTATTTCTCCCACACGTCGCAGCGGACCTTGCGCAGAAAATCGCTTAACGAGCGGTCGGCGCACTCGCTGAATCGACGCTCGGTCGCCCTGACCGTCAGACAGCGGTCGAGGCGAAAGTTGCGATAATCATTGCGCAGCTCGCACCAGGCCACCAGCAGCCAGCGCTCCCCCCAGAAAAACAGCCCCAGCGGCAGCACGTCGCGCTCGGTCACCCGACCGGACTCATCCTGATAGCGCAGCGCCAGCACCTGCTGGCTGGAGACCGCCTGATGAATGACGTCAAAGAAGGTTTTGGCATAGCGATGGGCGCCGAGATCGGGGGCAAACAGGCGGGTCTGCTCCGCCTGGCGCCGGCGCGCCTCCGGCAGGATCGCCAGCATCTTCTCCTGGGCAGACTCCAGCGATTGCGACAGCGCCTCGCCGCCCCAGGTTTTCAGCAGCCGGATCGCGGCGATCAGCGCTTCGGATTCTTTGGTGGTCAGCATTAGCGGCGGCAGATCATAACCCGCCAGCAGGCGATAACCGCTCCCCGCCTCGCCCTCCACCGGCACGCCGGAGAGGGAGAGATCGCGAATATCGCGATACACGGTGCGCTCCGACACGCCCAGCCGCTCCGCCAGCAGCGCGGCGGTGGTGAGCCGCCTGCCGCGCAGGATCTGCACAATCTGAAATAAACGGTCGGCGCGTCGGGTCATGTCTCACTTCACAAAAAGTTCAGGTTAAGCCGGTTGGTGCAGGCCGACGCGGTTGCCCTCGCTGTCAGTAAACAGCGCGATGGTGCCAATATCATTCGGCAGCGTCAGCGGCCCGAAAACACATGCCCCACCCGCCGAGGCAACGCGGTCGAGGGTGGCGGCAAGATGGTCTGTATGCAGGTAAATAATAGCGCCCTGCGCAGAGGGCGCGATACCCTCAAATTTGGCCAGCGCGCCGCCGGGGGCCGGATCCTGATGCGGGAACACCGCCAGCTCGGCGCAGTCCATGGTTTCGCGACGCAGCGTCACCTGCATCACCGGCTCATAAAACGCGACGGCGCGATCCATATCGGCGACCGGAATTTCGAACCAGTTAATCACGTTATTCATACTTCCTCCTGCTCGTTAGTGAGTTCAGAAGGAGTGTATGGGAGGGCTCCTGACAGCATACTGTCAGCAGGTTTTGTCGCGGGCAAAAAAAATCCCGCCCGCCTGGCCGGGATTGCGTTATTTCAACTGAACCGTATTACGGCAGAATAGACGGCTGGTCCGCCCCTTCTTTTTCGACCTTCTGCTGCAGCAGATGCTCGCGCTTCATGCCCAGCTTCAACGCCAGCGCGGAGGCGACGTAGATAGAAGAAGCCGTACCGATGGAGACACCGATCAGCATGGTCAGCGAGAAGCCTTCCAGAATAGGGCCGCCGAACAGGAACAGCATCAGGATCACCATCAGGGTGGTCCCGGAGGTGATCAAGGTACGGTGCAGCGTCTGGGTCAACGACACGTTGAAGATCTCGTACGGCGTACCGCGGCGGATCTTACGGAAGTTTTCACGGATACGGTCCGATACCACGATACTGTCGTTCAGCGAGTAGCCGATAACCGACATCAACGAGGCCACAATGGTCAGGTCGATCTCGATATGGAATAGCGACAGCACCCCCATGGTGATCACCACGTCGTGCGCCAGGGCGATAACCACCCCCGCCGCCAGACGCCATTCGAAGCGGAAGCCGACGTAGATCAGGATACAGACCAGCGCGGCAATCAGCGCCAGGGCGCCGGTTTGCGCAAGGTCCGCGCCGACGCTCGGGCCGACAAACTCAATACGCTTCACCGCCGCGTTCTGGCTGGTCGATTCGTTAATCACCGTCACGACCTTGCTGCCCAGCTCCTGGCTGACGTTGGCGTCATGCACCGGCGGCATACGTACCATGATGTCGCGGCTGCTGCCAAAGTTCTGCACCTGCGGCTCTTCAAAGCCCGCTTTCTGCAGGGAATCGCGCATCTGGTCCAGATCGACCGGCTTCTCAAGGGTAATTTCGATCACCGTACCGCCGGTGAAATCGAGACCCCAGTTAAAGCCGCGGACGCCGATGATGGCGATCGACACAATCAGCAGAAAGCCTGAAATGCCGAAGGCCCAGTAGTCCCAGCGCATAAAGTCCCAGACTTTACGGCCGTGGTTCAATTGTTCAACAGTATATTCCTGTGCCACAACGCACTCCTCAGATAGACAGCTTTTTAACGCGCTTGCCGCCGTACAGCAGGTTCACGATGGCACGGGTGCCGACGATAGCGGTAAACATTGAGGTCGCGATACCGATACCGGTGGTAATCGCAAACCCTTTAATGGCACCGGTACCGACCGCGTACAGGATGATCACTTTGATAAGCGTCGTCACGTTGGCGTCGAAGATCGAGCTGAACGCGCCGCGATAACCTTCGTCAATCGCCTGCTGAACGGTACGCCCGTTGCTCAGCTCTTCTTTGATACGCTCGTTGATCAGAACGTTAGCATCGACCGCCACCGCAAGGGTTAACACGATACCCGCGATGCCCGGCATGGTCAGCGTCGCCCCCGGGATCAGGGACATAATGCCGACAATCAGCACCAGGTTGGCAATCAGCGCCGAGGTCGCAATCAGACCGAACTTCTTATAGAAGAGGATCATGAACAGGATAGAGACCACCAGACCGGCCAGACAGGCTTCCAGACCCTGCTTGATGTTCTGCATGCCAAGGGTTGGGCCGATAGTCCGCTCTTCGACGATCTGAATCGGCGCAATCAACGCGCCGGCACGCAGCAGCAGCGACAGCTGGCGCGCTTCGTTCGGGTTGCTGATACCGGTAATACGGAAGCTGTTGCCCAAGCGCGACTGGATGTTGGCGATGTTAATCACCTCTTCCTCTTTCGCCAGGATAGCGCGACCGTTGGCGTCTTTCTTACCGCTGTCTTTATACTCCACGAACAGGGTCGCCATCGGCTTGCCGATGTTGTCCTTGGTGAAGTTGGACATGATGTTGCCGCCCGCGCTGTCCAGCGAGATGTTGACCTGCGGCTGGTTGTACTCATCCATGCTGGAGGTCGAGTCGGTGATATGGTCACCGGTCAGGATCACCCGCTTGTACAGCACCACCGGCTGGCCTTCACGCGTCTCTTTCACTTCCGAGTCGCCCGGCACGCGGCCAGAGGCGGCGGCGGACTGGTCCACGTTGGTATTGACCAGACGGAACTCGAGGGTCGCGGTCGCGCCAAGGATCTCCTTCGCCCGCGCGGTATCCTGGATACCCGGCAGCTCAACCACGATGCGGTCAGCGCCCTGACGCTGAACCAGCGGTTCGGCGACGCCCAGCTGGTTCACACGGTTACGCAGAATGTTAATGTTCTGCTGAACCGCATACTCACGAGCTTCTTTCAGGCGCTCATCGGTCATCACCGCTTTCAGGCTGTTGTCACCCTGAGAGGAGATCACCAGATCGCGATGGCGAGGGCTGAGATAAGAGATAGCCTGGTCGCGCGCCGCGCTGTCGCGGAAGACGATGCTCAGACCATAGTTGTCTTCCTTGCGCACGGTCGCGTAAGGAATGCCTTTATCGCGCAGCTCGCTGCGCAGGCTATCGATGTTCTGTTCCTGCAGTTTGCCTAACGCGGTGTCCATGTCGACTTCCATCAGGAAGTGCACGCCGCCGCGCAGATCAAGACCCAGCTTCATCGGCTCGGCATAGAGTGCCGCCAGCCAGCGTGGGGTTGCCGGAGCAAGGTTTAGCGCCACGACGTATTTGTCACCCAACACGGTAAGCAGCGCTTCACGCGCGCGCAGCTGGGTATCAGTGGTGTCGAAGCGCGCAAGAATAGCGCCCTCTTCCAGTGCCACAGACTTCGCGGTAATTTTTTCTTCTTGTAAAGTTTTCTGGACCTGGATCAGCGTTTGCTCACTGGCGGCGACGCCGCGCGCGCCAGTGATTTGAACAGCCGGATCCTCACCATACAGGTTGGGAAGCGCATAGATCAGGCCGACGACAATGACGACGACCAGCATGACATACTTCCACAAAGGATAACGGTTTAACACGGCAGTTCCCTTTGGGAAAAATTAGATTACAGCGCCTTCATGGTGCCTTTCGGCAGAACGGCAGCAACGAAGTCACGTTTGATAACCACTTCAGTGGTATCGTTCAGCGCGATAGCAATGTAGCCAGTTTCCGCTACTTTGGTCACGCGACCGACCAGACCGCCGTTGGTCAGCACTTCATCACCTTTGGCGATGGAGTTCATCAGGTTCTTATGTTCCTTGGTGCGCTTCTGCTGTGGACGCAGGATCATGAAGTAAAAAATCAGACCGAACACCACCAGCATCAGAATCAGAGACATCGGGCTGCCCTGCGCCGGTGCACCCGTTGCCGCTACCGCATCAGAAATAAAAAAGCTCATTGAAATTCCCTCATTATTAAAATTAATCAACGTTCAAAGGAGGCACGGTGCGCCCCTGACGTTGGTAAAAATCGGTCACGAAGCTCTCTAATTTACCCTCTTCGATAGCCTTGCGTAAACCAGCCATTAAACGCTGATAGTAGCGCAGGTTATGAATGGTATTGAGACGCGCGCCCAATATTTCGTTGCAACGGTCAAGGTGATGCAAGTAAGCGCGTGAATAATTGCGACATGTATAGCAATCACACTCGGCGTCCAGCGGCGCGGTATCGCTTTTGTGCTTCGCGTTGCGGATTTTCACCACGCCGTCGGTGACGAACAGGTGGCCGTTACGCGCGTTGCGCGTCGGCATGACGCAGTCGAACATATCGATACCGCGACGTACCCCTTCCACCAGATCTTCCGGCTTCCCGACGCCCATCAGGTATCGTGGTTTATCGGCCGGGATCTGCGGGCAGACGTGCTCCAGAATACGGTGCATGTCTTCCTTCGGCTCGCCGACCGCCAAACCGCCGACAGCGTAGCCATCAAAGCCAATCTCTACCAGACCTTTCACCGAGATATCACGTAAATCTTCGTAAACGCTGCCCTGAATGATGCCGAACAGCGCATTTTTATTGCCAAGGCTATCGAAACGGTCGCGGCTGCGCTTTGCCCAGCGCAGAGACATCTCCATCGAGCGCTTGGCGTAATCCCAGTCCGCCGGGTACGGCGTACATTCGTCGAAGATCATCACGATGTCGGAACCGAGATCGTACTGAATCTCCATGGATTTTTCCGGATCGAGGAAAATCGGATCGCCGTTGATCGGGTTACGGAAGTGGACGCCCTGCTCGGTGATCTTACGGATATCGCCAAGGCTGAACACCTGGAAGCCGCCGGAGTCGGTCAGGATCGGTCCTTTCCACTGCATAAAATCGTGCAGATCGCCGTGCAGCTTCATGATCTCCTGACCCGGGCGCAGCCACAGGTGGAAGGTGTTGCCGAGAATAATCTGCGCGCCGGTGGCTTCCACCTCTTCCGGCGTCATCCCTTTGACGGTGCCGTAGGTGCCAACGGGCATAAAGGCCGGTGTTTCCACCACGCCGCGCTCAAACACCAGGCGACCGCGGCGGGCGCGACCGTCGGTGGTATCCAGTTCAAATTTCATGCTTGCTCCTGCGTCAGAAAAACAGTCCGACGTTTTGATACTCGCCACGGAATGATTCCGTGGCTAAAAATGCGTCATGGCGTGCCAAAAGCCGGCGGGCCGGCCTTTTCAGGGACGCTCAGAAATAGCCTGCGGATTGTACGTGATAAACATCGCATCCCCGTAGCTAAAAAAGCGATATTTCTGCTCTACCGCTACCTTATAGGCGTTCATGGTGTGCTGATAACCCGCAAACGCCGACACCAGCATAATCAGTGTGGATTCAGGGAGATGGAAGTTGGTCACCAGCGCATCGATCACCTGGTACTGATAACCCGGATAAATGAAAATCTGCGTATCGTCGAAGAACGGCGCGATCAGGGCGTCTTTCGCCGCCTGCGCCGCGCTCTCCAGCGAGCGTACCGAGGTGGTGCCCACCGCGATCACGCGATTGCCGCGCGCTTTCGCCGCCAGCACCGCATCGACCACCTCCTGCGGCACTTCCGCATATTCTGAGTGCATCGTGTGCTCTTCAATGCTGTCGACGCGCACCGGCTGGAAGGTACCCGCGCCCACGTGCAGGGTGACAAACGCCATCTCAACGCCTTTAGCGCGCAGTTTGTCCAGCAGCGGTTCGTCGAAGTGCAGACCCGCGGTCGGGGCGGCTACCGCGCCCGGCCGGGTGCCGTAGACGGTTTGATAGAGCTCGCGGTCAGCGTCTTCGTCCGGGCGATCAATGTAGGGCGGCAGCGGCATATGGCCGATCCCGTTAAGGATCTCCAGCACCGGGCGCTCGTCGTTAAATTCCACTTCAAACAGCGCGCCGTGACGCGCCAGCATGGTGGCCTGAATGCTCTCGTCGTCGCCCAGTAGCAGCTCGGCGCCCGGCTTCGGCGCTTTCGAGGCGCGAATATGGGCGAGGATGCGCTTATCATCCAGCATCCGCTCCACCAGCACTTCAATCTTGCCGCCGCTGGCCTTGCGGCCGAACAGACGCGCCGGGATCACCCGGGTGTTGTTAAACACCAGCAGATCGCCGGGATTGAGCTTATCGAGGATGTCGGTGAAGGTGCCATGCGTCAGCGCGCCCGTCGGCCCGTCCAGGGAGAGTAAGCGGCAGCTACTGCGCTCAGGCATCGGATAGTGGGCGATCAGGGATTCGGGTAGTTCAAAAGCAAAATCGGTAACGCGCATGACGATAACTCAGACTGAATAAAGAGGCGGGTAGTCTAGTGCCGGGGCGGTCTGCCTGCAACCTTTACCCCTCCGGATGAATGACATAATCTATATTCCAAATCATTCCGAATGCCGCCATGCGGCAGCCGAATGCATCACCGGTGGCAGAGGGCCGCGCGCGGCCAGACAGCACGCCATCCGGGCACCGGGGCTGCCGTTCAGGGCGACGCGCAGCGCTACACCGCTCACTCTGCCCGCCAGAAAGTATTTGAAGGATGTCGTCACTATGAATTTTCTCGCCCACCTGCACCTGGCCCATCTCGCCGACAGTTCGCTGCCCGGCAATCTGATGGCCGACTTTGTGCGCGGCAACCCGCAGGGCGACTATCCGGCGGAGATTGTTGACGGCATCTATATGCATCGGCGGATTGACGTGCTGACTGACAACCTGGCGGAAGTCAAAGAGGCGCGGGAGTGGTTTCGCCCGCAGACCCGCCGCGTCGCCCCGATCACCCTCGACGTCATGTGGGATCATTTCCTGTCGCAGCACTGGGCGCAGCTCTCCCCTGACCTGCCGCTGGAGGAGTTCGTGCGCTACGCCGAGCGGCAGATCGTCCCCATCCTGCCCGACTCGCCGCCCCGCTTCGTCAATCTCAACCAATATCTGTGGTCGGAGCGCTGGCTGGAGCGCTATCAGGAGATGGATTTTATTCAGCGCGTGCTTAACGGCATGGCCAGCCGCCGCCCGCGTCTCGAGGCGCTGCGCGACTCCTGGCAGGATCTGGATACCCACTACGACCGGCTGGAGGGGCAGTTCTGGCGCTTTTATCCGCAGATGATGCGTCAGGCGAAAAACAAACAGCTGTAATCGCTGCGACATTGATAGGTAAAAGCTGGCTGAACGATTGTCAGTGCCTCTTTGTGTTATTGGCGGACAGGCTCTATACTTGCCGGCGTTGCGTTTTAAATAACCTTAGTAATTACAGGAGAATCAAATGGTTCTGGTCACTCGTCAAGCGCCGGATTTTACTGCAGCCGCTGTGCTGGGTAATGGTGAGATCGTTGAGAAATTCAATTTCAAACAGCACACCAACGGTAAACCTACCGTTCTGTTCTTCTGGCCGATGGACTTCACCTTCGTTTGCCCGTCTGAGCTGATCGCGTTCGACAAACGTTACGAAGAATTCAAGAAACGCGGCGTAGAAGTGGTTGGCGTTTCCTTCGACTCCGAGTTCGTGCACAACGCATGGCGTAACACCCCGGTAGACCAGGGCGGCATCGGCCCGGTTAAATACGCGATGGTTGCTGACATCAAACGTGAAATCCAGAAAGCTTACGGTATCGAGCATCCGGACGAAGGCGTTGCCCTGCGTGGTTCCTTCCTGATCGACGCCAACGGCGTGGTTCGTCACCAGGTGGTTAACGACCTGCCGCTGGGCCGTAACATCGACGAAATGCTGCGCATGGTTGACGCGCTGCAGTTCCACGAAGAGCACGGCGAAGTTTGCCCGGCGCAGTGGGAAAAAGGAAAAGAAGGTATGGCTGCCTCTCCGGAAGGCGTTGCAAAATACCTGACCGAAAACGTCTCCAGCCTGTAATCGGCACACGTTTTTATAAAAGGCTCGCTCAGGCGGGCCTTTTTTGTTAGCGACGTCAAAATTTAAGAAAATGACCCGGCGATATTTGTGACCAGGAATACACTTCTGCCGAAAAATTTCGCTCTACCTCTCATTTTTTCTCTGTCAAATTTCAGCGACAAATCTCAACCACTCCGTAACCCACTGAAAATAATATAAATTATTTATATAGTTTTCTGCCGGCACTTTGCCGTCGATGTGATCGCCATCAATATTTAAAACCGCGGATGTGATCTCATCCATCATTTTTATCAATGTATTTGGTCATGATTTTACTCAGGAACAGGAATACGTTCAGGAGAAGAGAATGGATATTATTTTTGACCCGACGTTAATCGCCCTGAAGCAGAATATTTCCCATGCGGAAAAGGCCATCGAACTGGCGGGTTCATTACTCGCCAGGCGTCAGATTTGCAGCGCAGAATATGTCAGCGAGATGCTGACGGTATACGAAGATTTTGGCGCCGCCATCGTGATAGATGACGGGATTGCCATGCCGCACGCCCGCCCGGAAAAAGGGGCATTGCAGACCGGATTTTCGCTTGTCACCACCGCCACGCCAGTGACCTTCGGCCACGATGAGTTCGATCCGGTTAACGTCGTCATCGCCATCGCCGGCGCCGATGCTGACAGTCATATCAAAATGATCCAACTGATAGCCTCGCTGATCGAGTCAGATATCGTGACCTTTCTTCAGCAGGAAACTGATGTGAATTCAGTCTTACATTTCATCCAAAAACAAATGGAGTAGTCATTATGTTAGTTATCAGAACGGTTTGTGGTAACGGTATTGGCAGTTCATTGATGGCTGCGAATAATGTGAAGAAGATCTGTGAAGAATTAGGTATCAAAGCGGACGTCGCCTCGGTCGATTTTGCTAACGCCGTCGGGGAAAAAGCCGACCTTTATGTCACGATCAAAGAACTGGCAAATCAATTTCCGGCCCACTGTCATGTCGCCATTATTCGCAGCTATGTCCATAAAGCAAAAATCGCCGAGGATATTACCGACGCGCTGATGAAAATTGCTGCGACTCACTCTTAATCAGCATAGAGGGAACGACCATGCAGGCTATTCTTAGTTTCTTAACGGAAATATTCAGTCAACCCGCTTTTTTAATGGGGCTTATCGCCTTCGTTGGCTTAGTGGCGCTGCGCTCCCCCGGCAACAAACTCCTTACCGGCACATTAAAGCCGATTTTAGGCTATTTGATGTTGAGCGCTGGCGCAGGCGTTATCGTTGCCAATCTCAACCCGTTGGGCGGCATTATCGAAGCGGGATTTAATATCCGCGGCGTTATTCCGAACAATGAAGCCATTGTCTCCGTCGCCCAGAAGATGCTGGGCGTGGAAACCATGAGTATTTTGCTGTTGGGCTTTATTTTCAATCTGATCATTGCCCGCTGCACAAAATATAAATATATCTTTCTCACCGGTCATCACTCATTCTTTCTCGCCTGCCTGTTCTCCGCCGTCCTGCAGGCGGCGGAGTTCCAGGGCTGGATGTTGATCCTGATCGGCGGATTCCTGCTGGGCTCATGGTCGGCCATCTCCCCCGCCATTGGCCAGCGTTACACCAGGCAGGTGACCGAGGACGGCGGGATCGCCATGGGCCATTTCGGCTCTCTGGGCTACTACCTCTCGGCGTGGATCGCCAGCCGGACCGGTAATCCGGCAAACTCCTTCGCCGATACCGAAATCTCAGAGAAATGGGGTTTTCTGCGCGATACCACCGTCACCACCGGTATCGTGATGTTTGTCATCTACTTTGTCTGCAGCGCTGTCGCCGGGTCGGCGTACCTGAGCACCATCACCGACCAGAACATGCTGATCTTCTCCGTGCTGACCGGTCTGCAGTTCGCCGTTGGCGTAGCCATTGTCTACAACGGCGTGCGCTTGATCCTGGGCGATCTGGTGCCGGCATTCCAGGGCATCAGCCAGAAACTGATCCCAGACTCCATCCCGGCCGTTGACTGCGCGGTGTTCTTCACCTTTAGCCCCACCGCGGTGGTGGTGGGATTCATCAGCTCCTTTGTGGGCGGGCTGGTCGGGATGCTCATGCTCGGCGGACTGGGCATGGCGCTGATTATTCCCGGCATGGTGCCGCACTTCTTCTGCGGCGGTACCTCCGGGGTCTTTGCCGACAAGCTGGGCGGTAAGCGCGGTTGTATCATCGCCGCCTTTATCGGCGGGATCTTCCTGGCCTTCCTGCCGGCGATGCTGCTGCCGGCGCTCGGCAACCTCGGGTTTGAAAACAGCACCTTCGCCGATTTCGACTTCGCGGTGTGGGGCATCATTATCGGTAACGCGTTTACCCAGTTTGGCCAGGTCACTATCTACCTGATTTGTCTGGCGCTGCTCGTCGCGCTGCTGGCGCCTTTCTGCTTCCGTCAGGTACGGGTGGTGGGCAACACGCTCAGCTATGAGGAGCTTATCGCCAAGCAGAAAAATGAATAAGCAAGGTCATTTTTCCCGGCGGGACGGTCAAGCTTCCCGCCGCTGACAAATAATCAGGAGTGGTTATGGCTATTTTGTCCATTGGATTTGCTTGTTTCGATCAGTTTTTCTTTCTCAATGAATGGCCCCAGGAGAATACTAAAAACTTTTGTCATGATTTTATCGAAAGCGGCGGCGGCCCGGCGGCCAATGCGGCCTGGCTGCTGGGATTATGGGGGGAGGAGGTCTATTACATCGGCCATCTGCATCAGGATCTTTACGGTCAGCGCATTATCGATGAGTTTGCCGAAGCGGGCGTGGATACCAGCCAGGTGGTTTTCTCCGATGACATGATCACCCCGCTGGCCTCGGTGCTCGTCAATCGCTTAACGGGTTCGCGGACGATTATTACCCGCAAGATGCAAACACCGCCTTCCCTGACCTACGATCAAAAGCTCAAACTGGACGATCTCGCCGAGCGACTGATTGCCGCCGAGGAGCCAGTCACTATTTTAATTGACGGCCATGAGGCGGAAATCAGTGAATATTTAATTAAGAAACTGCCCAACGCCAGAGTCGTGATGGACGGTGGGTCACTGCGTGCCAGCAATATTAAACTGGCGGCCTGGACCGACTATTTTGTGGTGAGCGAACATTTTGCCCGCGACTATATGAGCTATCGCTCGCTGAGCACCGAAGCAGAAATTAAAGCAGCGCTGATTGAGCTGAATAAAATTTGCCGCGGCGAGGCATTTATTACCCTTGGCGAAAAAGGCTGCGCTTTTTTAAAAAGCGGTATGCTGCAGATCGTTCCTTCCTGGCTGTGCAATGCCGTGGATACCACCGGAGCCGGGGATGTATTTCACGGCGCCTTCACCTATGGCGTCCACTACTCATGGCACATAGATAATATTATTTTATTTGCCAGCCTCACTGCCGCCATTTCTATTGAGAAAAAAGGGGTACGGGAATCTATGCCGGACCTGGCGGTCGTCCACCACTCGTTAAATAGCTACGAGAGAAACTTAAAGCAATATTTTGAAGAATAACTGTATTTAATAAATATCAAGAGGTGAATATGTTAGTGTCGATGAAGGACATGCTTCAGCATGCCCTGAGGGACGGCTACGCCGTCGGTCAGTTCAACATTAATAATCTGGAGTGGGTTGGCGCCGTATTAAGCACCGCCCAGCAGTGCCGCTCACCGGTTATTTTGGGCGTGTCCGGCGGCACGGTTAAGCATATGCTCGGGTTAAAATGTATTCATGACATCGTGGTTAACGCCATGGAGTATTTACATATTGATGTTCCGGTGGCGCTGCATCTGGATCATGGCACCACCCGGGAGGCCTGCGAAGCGGCGATCGCCGCCGGCTTCAGTTCCATTATGTTTGATGGCTCACATCTGCCGTTCAGGGAAAACCTGGCCATTACCCGCCACCTGGTGACGCTGGCGCACAGCAAAGGTATCTCCGTGGAGGCTGAACTGGGGACTATCGCCGGTAGCGAAGACGGCATTGTCAATTCCGAAGTCATCTATGCCGATCCGCAGGAGTGCTACACCCTGGTGACAGAAACCCAGGTGGACTGCCTCGCCGCCGCGCTGGGCTCCACCCATGGCCTGTATAAAGGCAAAGCCAGGCTGGGATTTAGCGAGATGAAAGCCATTGCCGAGCGGGTGAAGGTTCCGCTGGTGCTGCATGGCGGCACCGGTATTGCCGATGAGGATATGCGCCGGGCGATTGCCTGCGGCACCGCCAAGATTAACGTTAATACCGAAAATATGTACGCCTGGTGCCAGCAGGTGAAGGCGATCTTCGCTGCCGATACCGGGCACGATGTGAACGATCCGCGGAAAGTGATCGCCCAGGGGCTGCAGCCGGTACGCGAGATGATTGCCCGCCGCATGGCGCTATTTGGCTCACAGCAGCGCTATTGATGCGTGAAAGGTGGCTGAGACCTCCGCCCCTTAGCTACCGGGGCGGAGGCGTCAGGCATCAGAAGGCAAAGCAGGAGCAGCCCAGCACGCCCCAGAAGGCCTGTTCGTCGGAGACCGGGATCGACGATTTCCGCGCGATATCATGCTGATGGCCGTGAACGCCGCAGCTACCGCAGCACTGGTGCATCTGTACCATGGCGCCAATTTTAGCCGCCGCCGGCGGAGCGGAACGGTAATGGCCCGGGACCTTCACCACCGGCGACCACTCCGGCAGCACCGGAATGGGCGGCGGCGCCAGCGGCGAGAAGTGACCGGCGGCATACACCACTTTGCCGTCAACCACCGTCAGCACCGACTCAATGCCTTTGATCTCCTCTTCCGCGACGCTGAAATAGTCCTTCGACAGCACCACCAGATCGGCAAGCTGACCGGCGGCCAGACGGCCCTTTTTCCCCTGCTCGCTGGAGAACCAGGCGCTGCCCGCCGTCCACAGCTCCAGCGCGACATCGCGCGGCAGCCGGTTGTTATCGTCATACATCGCCATCCCGCCGACGGTGCGCCCGGAGACCAGCCAGTACAGCGCGGTCCACGGGTTATAGCTGGCGACGCGGGTGGCATCGGTCCCCAACCCTACCGGTACGTCCAGCTCCAGCATTTTCGCCACCGGCGGCGTATGTTTCACCGCCTCTTTGCCGTAGCGATCGACAAAATATTCGCCCTGGAAGGCCATCCGGTGCTGCACCGCAATGCCGCCCCCCAGCGCCTTCACCCGCTCAATGTTGCGCTCGGTAATGGTCTCGGCATGGTCGAAGAACCAGTGCAGGCCGTTAAACGGAATGTCGCGGTTCACCTTCTCAAACACGTCCAGCATCCGGCTGATGGACTCGTCGTAGGTGGCATGCAGGCGGAACGGCCAGCGATGTTCCACCAGGTGGCGCACCACCCGCTCCAGCTCATCCTCCATGCCTTGCGGCAGATCCGGCCGCGGCTGCAGGAAATCTTCAAAATCCGCCGCCGAAAATACCAGCATCTCGCCGGCGCCGTTGGCGCGATAGAAGTCGGTCCCCTGCCCCGGCTTCAGCATGTCGGTCCAGCGTTCGAAGTCCTCCAGCTCCTGCTTCGGCCGCTGGGTAAACAGGTTGTAGGCGATGCGCACAGTCATTTGCTCTTTCGCGTGCAGCTGTTCGATAATTTCGTAATCTTCCGGGTAGTTCTGGAAACCGCCCCCGGCGTCGATGGCGCTGGTCAGCCCCAGCCGGTTCAGCTCGCGCATAAACTGGCGGGTGGAGTTCACCTGCAGATCCAGCGGCAGCTTCGGCCCTTTGGCCAGGGTGGCGTAGAGGATCATGGCGTTTGGTTTGGCGATCAGCATCCCGGTCGGGCTGCCGTGGCTATCGCGGACGATCTCGCCGCCCGCCGGATCCGGCGTCTCTTTGGTATATCCCACAGCTTTCAGCGCCGCGCGGTTCAGCAGCGCGCGATCGTAGAGATGCAGCACAAACACCGGCGTATCGGGCGCCGCGTCGTTTAGCTCTTCCAGGGTCGGCATCCGTCGTTCGGCGAACTGGAATTCGCTCCAGCCGCCGACCACCCGCACCCACTGTGGGGAGGGTGTGCGATCCGCTTGCTCCTTGAGCATTCGCAGCGCATCGGCCAGCGAGGGCACCCCCTCCCAGCGGAGCTCAAGGTTGTAGTTCAACCCACCGCGGATCAGGTGCAGGTGAGAATCGTTGAGGCCCGGGATCACCGTATGCCCTTTGAGATCGACGATCTGCGTCCCCTCGGCGGCAAAGCTCATGATCCGATCGTGGCTTCCGGTGGCAACAATTTTTCCGTCGGCGATGGCCACGGCTTCCGCCAGCGGATTCGCGCGATCGAGGGTATGAATCTGGCCGTGGGTCAGAATCAGTGTGGCAGTTTGCGACATAACGCACTCCTTGGGGAGGCTGACTCAGTTTTTCTTCAACCAGCCAGCAAACAGGCGGGTCACGATGGGCATCCAGAACCAGACCACCAGCGCAACCACGCAGGCATCATTGATCAGGTGCAGCAGCAGGCTCCCCTTAAGCGAGGGCAACAGCATGCCGGTCACCGCCGGCACCAGGTTGGTGCTGGGGAAAATCACCAGCAGGGTGATCAGAAACTGTTTCCAGCGCTGCGGCTGGCGCACATTCGCCACCGGCGGGGTAAACCAGAAGGCCGGTTCGGTCCGCACCTCCGTCCGATCGCCCTCCGTCAGCAGCGGGGCAATCTCCGCCACCAGCTGACGACGGGTTTCCGACTGCGTCCAGGCGTAGAGATGCTCCAGGGTGTCGAAGCGGATAATCACGCTCCACAGATTCTGCCCTGCGGCGGGCCGGATCACATTCGCCCCGAGATGGCCGGGAAATTCAGCCGCGATGGGCATGATTTTGCCGAGCCACTCTTCGTAGCGCTGGCCGTGTTGCGGATCGAGCAGATGGCTGATGACCAGGGTCACCGATTTTTGCTGCGCCATAAAGAGTTCCTTGCTTCAGGGGAATGGCAGGATTGCTCCTGCCATTAGCGATAAATGGCTCTGCACAACATCATTCATGCTGCGTCGGGGCGGACAAACGCAGCCAACAAAGAGGCAGCTTGAAGGATGAAGTGAGTTACGCTTTACGCTCTGGCGCGCCGTGCACCATGGTATAAGCGTAATCCACGCCCATCCCGTAGGCGCCGCTGTGTTCGCGCACCAGGTCCATGACCGCATCGTAAGTCGCTTTGCGCGACCAGTCGCGCTGGTACTCCAGCAACACCTGCTGCCAGGTCACCGGCACCGCACCCGCCTGCACCATCCGGTCAATAGAACGCTCATGGGCGTCGACAGAGGTACCGCCGGAGGTATCGGTGACCACATACACTTCGTAGCCCGCCTCCAGGGCCATCAGCGCCGGAAACGTCAGGCAAACTTCGGTCCACAGAGCGGAGATCACCAGCTTTTTACGGCCGGTCGCTTTCACCGCCGCAACGAAGGCATCGTCTTCCCAGGAGTTCATTGAAGTACGCTCAATCGGCTTGACGTCAGGATGCACAGCCAATAATTCCGGCCAGATATAACCGCTGAAGCTTTTGGTCTCTACGGAAGTGTAAATCACCGGTACATTAAAAATTTTGCCGGCTTTGGCCAGCGCCACGGTGTTATTTTTGAGGGTCTGGCGATCGATATTCGCCACGCCAAATGACATCTGTGGTTGATGATCAATAAAGATAAGGGCGGAATTAGTGGGATCGAGCAGTTCACGAATAGACATTAAATACCTTCTTAATCAATGAGTTAAAAAGATGACATGATGGTTAATGCGTCGTGTAGATCCTGACTGATAAAGCATGGTGAGTATAGCCAGTTATTTCTAACAAGTTATTAAAGTTTTTTTTGTGACTTATATTTTGTCGGCGGTTAGTATTGACTCACGCCAGCTTTCATCAAATTTTTACGTCAAACTGTTCTGATTTATTCACTGGCATTGATTATTGCGCTTAGGTACAACAAGGGAAAATAAATTAATGGAAACCCCTGATGCGCGTAAACTTTGATGTTCTGATGATCCTTGATGCGCTGGACCGACACGGATCCTTCGCCACCGCCGCGGAGTCGCTGTATAAAACCCCCGCCGCGCTGAGCTATATGATCCAGAAGCTGGAGAACGATCTGGACATTGTCTTATTGGATCGCTCCGGTCACCGGGCGAAGTTTACCGATACCGGGCGATTGATGCTCGAGAAAGGACGCCAGCTGTTGAGCGCCGCCAGAGATCTGGAAAAGCAGGCCCAGCAGCTAAGCGCCGGCTGGGAGCGAGAGCTGGCGATCGCCCTCGACGCCTCGTTTCCCTTTTCAGCCCTGCTGCCGCTGATCGCCGAGTTCTACGCGCAAAACCCGCAGACGCGGCTGAACTTCAGTCATCACACCCTCGCCGGTTCGTGGGAAGAGCTGACCCACCATGGCGCGGATATTATCCTCGGCGCCATCAATGAGCCGCCTACCTCCGCCGAGTGGTCATGGCAAACCCTTGGCGCGCTGGATAACATTTTCGTGGTCGCTCCGACCCACCCGCTGGCCGGCGCGGAAGCGCCGCTCAGCAATAAGCAGCTCAGCCAGCACCGGGCGGTAGTGATCCGCGACAGCGCCCGCTATTGCCATCCGCTGAACAGCAACCTGCTTGATGAACAACCGCAAATCGGCGTCGATGATTTCGCCAGCAAAGTCGAACTGCTGTGCGCCGGGCTGGGCTGCGGCTTTCTGCCGCGTCATATCGCCCGCCCGTGGCTGGAAAAAGGCTGTCTGGTGGAGAAAAGCGTCGCCTGCTGGCGGGAAAAAGATATCACCTACATGGCCTGGCGCAGCGGGAATGACGGGCTGGCTCAGCGCTGGTGGCGGGAGGCGCTCCTCCGCGACGACCTGCTGAGCCAGCTCTATCGTTAACGGCCTGACCAGACGCAGGCGGAGATAGCCGGGAGGGTCAGCACCCCGTCATGGAAGGCGCCGGCGCCTTCCTGCAGCGTCCAGGCCCCCACGTCCAGCAGCGGCGAATCCTCGATAACCACCTCGCAGGCTTCGCCGCGGTTAATCGCCACCAGCACCCGCTGCTGTTTATAGACGCGGACAAACACCACCACGTTATCCTCGGCGTAAATCACCTGGCAGCCGCCGTAGCGCAGCGCCTGCTGCGCTTTACGCAGTTTCGCCATCCGCTGATACAGCGCCAGCAGCTGGGTATCCTGCAGCGCCGGATCCCACGGGAACGGTTTACGGCAGAACGGATCGTTATTGCCATCCACGCCCACCTCGTCGCCGTAGTAGATGCACGGTACCCCCGGCCAGCTGAACAGCCACACCACCGCCAGCGGCAGGCGCGCTACGTCTTTGCCAAGGAGAGATTTAAAACGCGCCGTATCATGGCTGTCGAGCTGATTGAACATCCGTAGCTGCTGCTGATGCGACAGCCCGGCGCGATAATTATCCATCCACGCCATACAGGTCTGGGCGTCTATCTTCTGCGGATCGTAAGAGATATCGGTATTGGCAAGGAATCCCCAGATCGGGAAGGTGAAGCCGCGGTAGTTCATTGCCGAATCTTCGGCATCCGCCTGCAGCCACTGGCGCGCGTCGCCAAAATGTTCGCCAAAGACAAAGGCTTCCGGCTGCGTTTGCTTCGCCGCCTGGGTGATGCCGGCGATATGCCGCAGGTTATTTCGCGCCCCGCCGCCTTCGCCGAGCATATGCACCACGTCCAGACGCCAGCCGTCCATGCTCCACGGCGCCTTAAGCCAGTGGCGTACGATGCTGTCCTCGCCGGCATAGATCTCGTTGACCAGGCTGGTCGACCGATAGTCGAGCTTCGGCAGACTGGCATAACCCAGCCAGTTGTGCGCCTGCCCCTCCCCGGAGAAGGTAAACCAGTCGCGCCACGGGGAGTCCGGATGATGGCCGGCGCCGCCGCTGCCCTGCTGGTGACGGTCGAACCAGGGATGGGAATCGCCGGTATGGTTGAACACGCCGTCGAGGATCATGCGCATTCCCGCCCGCTGGGTGTTATGGCGCAAGCGGAGCAGCGCCGCGTCGCCGCCAAACTGCGGATCGACGCGCCGATAATCCTCCGTGTCATATTTATGCACACTGGGGGCGGCGAAGACCGGGTTCAGATACAGGGCGGTCACGCCGAGCTGCTTCAGGTACGGCAGTTTTTCGCTGATGCCGTCGAGATCGCCGCCGTAGAACGTCGAACCGCCCGCCTCGCCGGTAAGCGGTTCGTCCCACGCCTTGCGCACAATCTCCCGTCCCGCCGCGTGATGGTAATAGACCGCGTCCTGTTCGGCGTCACGCGCAGCGCTGCGGGCAAAGCGATCGGGGAAAATCTGATAGAAAACCTGATCGGCCACCCACTGCGGGCCGGCGTCCGGCAGGTCGACGGCGAACTGCTCCAGCCTGGCCGGCGGGAAACGGCTGAAGCCCTGCGGCGTAAACCAGCGCTGATGATCGGCCCACAGCAGCTTAAAGCTGTAGCGGCGGCGCGGCTGACCGCTGGCGAGATGGATTTCACCGCGCCATGCCACCACCCCCGGCCTCGGCGCCTGGCGGAGGCGCTGCATCGGCAGCGACAGCTCTTCGTTATCTTCTTCCGCGCGCAGCGTGATCCGCTGCGGCAGCGACTCACCGCTTAACCACAGGGTAATAAACAGTCGGTCCTGTTGCACCTTGATAAAGGGTGCAACCGGAAGGTGCCATGCCTTCAACATCGTGAATCCTCATTGTGCAGAATGGGCACACCTTGCCATAGCCGTCAGGCGCAGAACTCATCGTCACAGGATTTTTTGGGGGAGGATAACGGGGGAGGACGCGGGTCGGCAAGCCGCCCCGGTCGCGCGATGCTGACCGGGGCGATGTCGATTACTGAGCCTGCGCCAGGCGGCGCTCGCGACGGGTCTTAAAGACCCAGCCCAGCAGCAGCAGCGCAATCCACGCCATACCGACATACAACGAAATGCGGGTGTCCGGATGATAGCCGATCAGGGCGATAATAAACGCCAGGAACACCAGGCCGATAACCGTGGTCGCCACCCCGCCGGGGACTTTGAATTTCAGGGCCTTGACCTCCTCCGGCGACAGACGGCGGCGGAAGGCAATCTGCGACAGCAGGATCATAATCCACACCCACACGGTGGCGAAGGTGGCCAGCGAGGCGATCACCAGGAAGACGTTTTCCGGCATGATGTAATTGAGGTATACCGCAAACAGCAGCGCAATGGTCATCACCATCACCGTCACCCACGGAATACCGCGACGCGAGGTTTTGGCGAACACCTTCGGCGCGCTCCCCTGCTCGGCCATGCCGTGCAGCATACGGCCCACGCCGAACACGTCGGAGTTAATCGCCGACAGCGAGGCCGTCAGGACCACGAAGTTAAGAATGCTGGCCGCGAAGGTAATGCCCAGATGCTGGAAGGTCAGGACAAAGGGGCTGCCGTCGGTACCCACCTGGTTCCACGGATAGATAGACATAATGACGAACAGCGTGCCGACATAGAACACCAGAATGCGCATCGGCACCGAGTTGATGGCGCGTGGAATGGATTTCTCCGGATCTTTCGCCTCGCCGGCGGTAATGCCGATGATTTCAATACCGCCGTAGGCGAACATCACCATCTGCAGCGACATCACCATTCCCAGCCAACCGTTGCTGAAGAAGCCGCCGTTGCTCCACAGATTATGAATCCCCGTCGGCTGGCCGCCGTTGCCGATCCCCCAGATAATGATGCCGAACCCGGCGAGGATCATGATGATGATGGTGGCCACTTTGAAGAACGAGAACCAGAACTCCAGCTCGCCAAACACCTTGACGCTCATCAGGTTGACGGCGCAGATGATCAACACCACGCTGAGCACCCAGATCCAGTGCGGCACCGTCGGGAACCAGACGCCCATGTAGATCCCGAAGGCGGTGACGTCGGCGATGGCGACAATCAGGATTTCAAAGCAGTAGGTCCAGCCGGTGATATACCCCGCCAGTCCGCCGAGGTTTTCCTGGGCATAGCGGGAGAATGAGCTGGCGGAAGGGTTATGCACCGACATCTCACCGAGCGCGCGCATAATGATATATGCCGCGACGCCGCCGATAATGTAGGCCAACAGTACGCTGGGTCCGGCCATTTTAATCGCGTCGGCTGAACCGTAAAAAAGCCCGGTGCCGATGGCGGAACCCAGGGCCATAAAGCGAATGTGCCGGGTGCTTAGCCCGCGCTTAAGCTTGTTACTACTTTCCATCGTGGTTTTTCAATGCCGTTTAACACAAAAAATAAAAAACCACGGAACCCGAAGTCCCGTGGTTAAACGCTTGTCCTCAACGCCGGTTAGTGCGCGCTGGAGGTCACCTGACGTCCGGCGGCACGGTCCCAGATCACCGCGAGAATTGCCATCACGGCGGTCGGCATCAGCCAGGCCAGGCCCTGCTCCGCCAGCGGCAGACGCGCGGTCCAGGCCGGCAGGATAGCGGCAAACGCCGATGACTTAATCCCGTCAATGATACCAAACATCAGACTGATAAACATGGCCGGCGCGATAACACGGGACGAATTATGCCACCAACTGCGGGTAAAGCTTAATACAACCAGTGCGATACACGGCGGGTAGATAGCGGTCAGCACCGGAATCGATACCTGAATCAAGTGGCTCAGACCGAGGTTGGAGACCGCCATCGAGAACAGGCCGAGGATAAAGACCAGCGTGCGATAGGAGAACGGCAGATACTGGGCAAAGAATTCGGCGCAGGCGCAGGTCAGGCCCACCGCCGTCACCAGGCAGGCGATGAAGATCAGCGCCGCCAGCAGGAAGCTGCCCGCCCCGCCGAAGGTATGCTGCACGTAGGCGTGGAGGATCGCCGCGCCGTTAGCGGACTGGTCCACGAGGGTGGCGCTATCCGAGCCCAGACGGAACAGCGCCAGATACAGCAGGGTCAGACCGACGCCTGCCATCAGGCCCGCCCAGACGGTGTAGCGGGTCAACAGACGCGCTTCGCTGACGCCGCGGGAGCGTGCGGCATTAACAATCACGATCCCGAACACCATCGCGCCGAGGGTGTCCATGGTCAGGTAGCCGTTGACGAAGCCATTGGAGAATGGCGCGGTACGATACGCTTCCAGCGCGTCGCTGATCGGGCCTGCCGGCCAGACAATAGCGGCGACCGCCAGCACAATCAGGGCAATAATTTTCAGCGGCGCCAGGAAATTGCCCACCGTATCCAGCAGTTTGCCCGGATAGAGCGAGACCAGGATCACCAGCGCGAAGTAGATAACGCTGTAGATCAGCAGCGGCAGCGGGCCGTCGCCGGTCAGCGGCGCAATCCCGACCTCAAAAGAGACGGTCGCGGTGCGCGGGGTCGCGAACAGCGGTCCCACCGCGAGATAACACACCACCGCCAGCAGGATACCAGCCACTTTACCAATCGGGGTGCTCAGGCTTTCAACGCCGCCGCCGACTTTCGCCAGCGCCACCACCGTCAGCACCGGCAGACCCACCGCGGTGATCAGGAAGCCGATCGCCGCCGTCCAGACGTGCTCGCCCGCCTGTAAGCCAACCATCGGCGGGAAAATAATGTTGCCTGCGCCAACGAACAACGCGAAGGTCATAAAGCCCAACGCTATGATGTCGCGAGATTTTAACTGATGGGTCATAAATTCATTACTGCCTGTGGATGTGGTGTTGTAAAAAAATGGAAAAATACCGCGCTACCCTCTCAGGGACGATACAGCGGCGATTGCCGGTAAACTCAGCGAGATATGCTCCCGAAGCGGCGTGGGAAAGAATTGTTTTTGGTATTACCACGCAAAAGCAGTCTGTCATCGACTGCGCAGGCGCAATTTAAACGCTTATAACGTTTTAAAGCAAGGCACGATCGCAAAAGCAGATGATTATGCTGGTTATCAGTTTCACACCAGAATCATTTACCATATTGATGGAAAACCCGTGGCTTATCATGCGAACAAAAAAGCAGCGTGCGTTCATTAAATAGGCAAGAGAAAAACGACTGACAGGGAAAATGACCAGCCGAAGCTGGTCATTGGCAAGATAAGCTGACAGCGCGCCGCTCAGGCGTCGTTTCTGGCAATTAATCGTTCCGGGAGCAGGAAGCTAAAACGGGTTCCCTTGCCCACCGTGCTGTCGATCTCCAGCCGGCTGTCATGATGGTTGACCGCATGTTTGACGATCGCCAGCCCCAGGCCGCTGCCCCCGGTTTGCCGGGAGCGAGCCTTATCCACCCGATAGAAGCGCTCGGTCAGACGGGGAATATGCTCCGGCGCAATGCCCGGCCCATTATCCTCGACGCTGAACAGCGCCCCCTGGGGCGTTCGCTGCCAGCTGACGCGAATTTCGGTGCCCGGCGGGGTGTGGTTCACCGCGTTATAGACCAGGTTAGAAATGGCGCTGCGCAGTTGTTCCTCGTTGCCCAGCACCTTGAGCTGCTCATCGACGGTAAAAATCAGCGTCTGCTTATCCTGGCTGAGGGTCTGCGCCTCGCGCTCCACGACCCGCAGCATCATCGGCACGTCGATGCGGTCATTCATCGCCAGCGCCGGCGCGGCTTCAATACGCGACAGCGTGAGCAACTGCTTCACCAGCCCCTCCATACGCTGGGTTTGCTCACGCATGGTGTGCAGGGCCTTTTCACGGGTCGCCCCTTCCAGCACCTGCTCCTGCATCATCTCCAGATAGCCCTGCAGCACCGTCAGCGGGGTGCGCAGCTCATGGCTGACGTTGGCGAAAAAGTTACGCCGCGCCCCTTCCAGCTGATGCATCTGCGTCACGTCGCGCGCCACCATCAGCCACTGTTTGTCGCTGTAGGGCATCACGCGAATTTCCAGATGACGGGCATTATTCAGCACCAGATTGAGCGGCTTTGAAAAATCACGCTGTTTCAGGTAGTTGGCGAATTCAGGATAGCGCAGAAGGTTAAGAATGTTTTGCCCACTGTCGTCCGGCCAGCGCAGGTTTAAAATCTGCTGCGCCAGGCCGTTGCACCAGAAAATGGCCCCCTCTTCCGTGGTCAGGACCACCGCGTCCGGCAGGGATTCCGCCCCGCTGCGAAAGCGTTTGATCAGGCTTCCCAGCTCACGTCGACGCTTTTTATTACGCATCTGCATCTGGTGCAGACCATACAGCAGCGGCTCCCAGCTGCCGCGGCCGGGCGGAGGGGTCATGCTCCGGTCCACCCACAGCCACCACGACAGGCGCATCAAATTCCAGAAATGCCAAATCAACAAACCGGTCACTGCCGCCAGTAAAAACCACGGCAAATGACCCACAAACGCCCCCAGAATCAGGGCCGGAATACACGCTAAAAAGAGCTCCAGCGCCAGCCTTTTCCATGACAGCCGTTCCAGCACGGGTCACACTCCTGTCAAAATTCAGAAACGGGCGGAGAAACGATACCCCGTGCCGCGAACCGTTTGCACCATGCGATCATGGCCACTGTGTTCCAGCGCTTTACGCAGGCGGCGAATATGGACGTCTACCGTGCGGTCTTCCACATAGACGTTGGTTCCCCAGACGTGGTTCAGCAGCTGCTCGCGGCTGTACACCCGCTCCGGATGGGTCATAAAGAAGTGCAATAATTTAAATTCCGTTGGCCCCATGTCCAGCGGACTTTCGCCGGTCATCACCCGGTGCGATGAGGGATCGAGGCTCAGCCCCTGCATTTCAATCACCTCTTCCACCGCCATCGGCGAAATACGGCGCATCACCGCTTTGATTCGCGCCACCAGCTCCTTCGGTGAGAAAGGCTTGGTAATGTAGTCGTCCGCCCCGGTCTCCAGGCCGCGAACGCGATCCTCTTCTTCTCCGCGCGCGGTCAGCATCACCACCGGAATATCCCGGGTCATCGCCTCGCGCTTGAGCAGCTTAATAAACTGCAGCCCCGAACCGCCCGGCAGCATCCAGTCAAGGAGAATCAAATCAGGCCAGGGTTCATTGAGTTGATTCACCGCGCTGTCATAATCTTCCGCTTCGACAGGCTGAAAGCCATTTTGCTCCAGAACAAAGCAGACCATTTCGCGGATTGGAGCTTCATCTTCAACGACCAGAATTCTTCTCGCCATTATTTACCCTGTGTTTTTTAGCCATCAGTATAGAAGTGCGGCGTCATTATGCGTCACTTTTGTGACAGATTTATGAAAAAAATGACCGTCTGACGATCGGGTATTTTGAAGCATGACGCGGACTTACCCCTCTCCGACAAATGGTATACTGCCGCTCATGCTTTTTTCGCTAGGGAAGATTTATGCGCATCCTTCACACCTCCGACTGGCACCTGGGCCAGAATTTTTACAGCAAAAGCCGTGCGGCCGAACATGACGCCTTCCTGACCTGGCTGCTGGCCCGCGCGCAGGAGCATGAAGTCGACGCCATCATCGTGGCCGGCGATATTTTTGATACCGGATCGCCGCCGAGCTACGCTCGCGAACTGTATAACCGCTTTGTCGTCCAACTGCAGCAGACCGGCTGTCGCCTGGTGGTGCTGGCGGGCAACCACGATTCGGTGGCGATGCTCAATGAATCCCGCGATATCCTCGCCTTTTTACACACCACCGTCGTGGCGAACGCCGGCTGCCCGCCCATTGAGCTGCCGCGGCGCGACGGCACCCCAGGCGCTATCTTCTGCCCGGTGCCGTTTTTACGCCCGCGCGAGCTGGTCACCAGCCAGGCCGGCCACTCCGGTCGGGAAAAACAGCAGCAGCTGCTGCACGCCATCAGCGACTATTATCAGGAGCAGTATCAGCAGGCCTGCGCCCTGCGCGGCGATCGGCCGCTGCCCGTGATGGCCAGCGGCCATCTGACCACCGTCGGCGCCAGCAAAAGCGATGCCGTTCGCGACATTTATATTGGCACGCTGGATGCCTTCCCGGCGCAGCACTTCCCCCCTGCCGACTACATTGCGCTGGGCCATATTCACCGGGCGCAGGTGGTTGGCGGCTGCGAGCACATCCGCTACAGCGGCTCGCCGCTGCCGCTGAGCTTTGATGAAACCGGTAAAGCGAAATCGGTGCATCTGGTGAGCTTTAGCGATGGGCGACTCAGCGCCGTGGAGACCCTTGAGGTGCCCGTCACCCAGCCGCTGGCGGTCATCAAAGGCGATCTGGCCGCCATCACCGCCCAGCTGGCGCAGTGGCGCGGCGTTGAACAGGACCCGCCGGTGTGGCTGGATATCGAAATCACCACCGAGGAGTACCTGCACGATATTCAGCGTCATATTCAGGCGCTGACGGAGGATCTGCCGGTGGAAGTCTTGCTGGTGCGCCGCAGCCGCGAGCAGCGCGAGAAAATACTGCTCAACGCCCAGCGGGAGACCCTCAGCGAACTGAAGGTGGAAGAGGTGTTCGAGCGCCGGCTGGCGCTGACCGAGATTGACGATGAGAAGCGCGCCCGGCTGCACGAGCTGTTCGCTCATACGCTGCATACGCTCACCGCGGAGGACGAAAACGCATGAAAATCCTCAGTCTGCGTCTGAAAAACCTCAACTCCCTGAAAGGGGAATGGAAGATAGACTTTACCGCCGAGCCGTTCGCCAGCAACGGCCTGTTCGCCATTACCGGCGCCACCGGCGCCGGGAAAACCACCCTGCTCGACGCCATTTGCCTCGCGCTCTATCACGAGACGCCGCGCCTGAATAAAGTCTCCCAGTCGCAAAATGACCTGATGACCCGCGATACCGCCGAGTGTCTGGCGGAGGTGGAGTTTGAAGTGAAAGGCATCGCCTACCGCGCCTTCTGGAGCCAGAACCGGGCGCGTAACCAGCCAGATGGCAACCTGCAGGCGCCCCGCGTCGAGCTGGCGCGCTGCGCCGACGGCAAAATCCTCGCCGATAAGGTCTCGGATAAGCTGGAGCAAACCGCGACGCTCACCGGCCTCGACTATGGCCGCTTCACCCGCTCGATGCTGCTCTCCCAGGGGCAATTTGCCGCCTTTCTGAACGCGAAGCCGAGCGATCGCGCGGAGCTGCTGGAGGAGCTGACCGGCACGGAAATCTACGGTCAGATTTCGGCGATGGTCTATGAGCAGCACAAAGCCGCTCGCCATACGCTGGAGAAGTTCGAAGCCCAGGCGGCGGGCATCGTCCTGCTGACGGAGGCCCAGCAGCAGGCGCTGCAGGAAAGTTTGCAGGTACTTACTGACGAAGAGAAAGCCCTGCTGGCGCAGCAGCAAAACCAGCAGCAGCAGCTTCAGTGGCTAACGCGTCGCGATGAGCTGGCGCAGCAGCAGCAGCAGGCGGCCAGCGGCCAGCAGCAGGCCCGTCAGGCGCTGGCCGACGCCGCGCCGGCGCTCGCCAGGCTTGAGCTGGCCCAACCCGCCGCCCAGTTGCGCCCCTTATGGGAGCGGCAACAGGAGCACGCGGCAGGCCTGGCGCAAACCCGCCAGCGAATCAATGAAGTGAATGCTCGCTTACTTACCAGCACGGCGCTGCGCGCGCGCATTCGCCGTAGCGCCCTGCATGCCCAGCGGCAGCGTCAGGCTGAACTGGCCGACCTGGCGCAGTGGCTGGCGGCCCATGAGCGATTTCGCTTATGGGGCCAGGAGATCGCCGGCTGGCGGGCGCAATTTTCGCAGCTGACTCGGGATAAACAGCAGCTGACGGCCCAGACCACCCGCCTGGCCGCGCTGCGCCAGAAGCTGGCCGATCTACCGGCCAGCCCTCTGTCGCTGACCGCCGATGACGTTGCGGCGGCGATGGCGCAGCAAACCCAGTCGCGACCGCTGCGCCAGCGGCTGCTCTCCCTTCATGAACAGCATCAGCTGCTGCGCAAGCGTCTGCGCCAGAACGCCGAAAGCGTACAGCAGGCGCAGGCGGAGCAGGCAAAACTCAACGCCACCCTGGCGCAGCGCCGGGAGCAGTACAAAGACAAAAACCAGCACTATCTCGACCTGAAGGCGCTCTGCCAGCGGGAAGAAACGATTAAAGATCTGGAAGGTTACCGCGCCCGGCTTGAGGCCGGTAAGCCCTGCCCGCTGTGCGGCTCCTGTGAACACCCGGCGATTGAACAATACGCCTCGCTGACGGTCACGGATAACCAACGCCGCCGCGATGCGCTGGAAAAAGAGGTCGCCGCGCTGAAAGAAGAAGGTCTGCTGATCCTCGGGCAGGTCAACGCCCTGACGCAGCAGCTCCAGCGTGAAACCGAAGCGGCCGGGCGGCTCGCTGAGGAAGAGCAAGCGCTCACTAAAGCGTGGCAGGAAACCTGCGCCTCTCTTCAGGTCACGCGGGATATTGCGCAAGAGATAAACGACTGGATACAGGAGCAGGAGCGCTACGAGCAACAGCTCTACCAGCTCAGCCAGCGCCTGATGCTGCAGAGCCAGCTTAACGATCAGGAGGCGCTGGCGCGCCAGGCTCAGCAGCAGCTGACGGCCACGCGCCAGGGGCTGGAAAGCGCCCTGCAGACCCTGACGCTCAACCTGCCGGAAGAAGGGACAGAAGCCGCCTGGCTGAACGCTCGCGAAAGCGAATTTGCCCAGTGGCAGGCGCAACAGACCCGGCATGGCGCCATTCAGGAGCAGATTGCCGCTCTGCAGCCGCTGCTGGAGACGCTGCCAGCCAGCGACGAGGCAGAGGCTGAAGCTGAGCCGGTGGTTCCCGACAACTGGCGCGCTATCCATGAGGAGTGCCTGGCGTTGCACAGCCAGCTTGTCGCCCAGCAGCAGCTGGAGACCGAAGAGAAGGCGCGCCTGGACCAGTCGCAGGCGCAATTTACCGCCGCCCTGGCCGCCAGCCGCTTTAGCGATCGGCAGGCGTTTCTCGCCGCGCTGCTGGATGACGAGACCGTCCAGCGGCTGACGCAGTTAAAACAGACGCTGGAGCAGCAGCTTCAGCAGGCGACGGCGCTCTGCGAGCAGGCAACCCGTCAGCAGCAGGCGCACCTGGCGCTGCGTCCGCAAGAGACGGACGCGGACATCCCCGCCCTGCAAACCCAGCTGCACGCCCTGGCCCAGCGGCTGCGGGACAACACCACCCGCCAGGGCGAGATCCGCCAGCAGCTCAGGCAGGACACAGAGAGCCGTCAACATCAGCAGGCGCTGGGGCGACAGATTGCAGAGGCGGCGCAGCGGGCGGATGACTGGGGCTATCTCAATTCGCTGATCGGCTCCAGCACCGGCGACCGGTTCCGCAAATTCGCCCAGGGGCTGACGCTGGATAATCTGGTCTGGCTGGCAAACCAGCAGCTTAACCGCCTGCACGGGCGCTATCTGCTGCAGCGCAAAGCCAGCGAAGCGCTGGAGCTGGAGGTTGTCGATACCTGGCAGGCCGACGCCGTGCGCGACACCCGCACCCTCTCCGGTGGCGAAAGTTTCCTCGTCAGCCTGGCGCTGGCCCTGGCGCTGTCAGATCTGGTGAGCCATAAGACGCGAATTGATTCCCTGTTTCTTGATGAAGGCTTCGGCACCCTCGACAGCGAAACGCTGGACACGGCGCTGGACGCGCTGGACGCGCTGAACGCCAGCGGCAAGATTATCGGGGTGATCAGCCACGTGGAGGCGATGAAAGATCGCATTCCGGTGCAGATCAAAGTGAAGAAGATCAATGGTCTGGGCTACAGTCGGCTGGACAGAGCGTTTGCGGTGGAGTGAGGTTTGAATCATTGCGATGTCCCCTCACCCTAACCCTCTTCCGGAGCGAGAGGGTCGGGGTGAGGGGGAGCGGTTCAGGTCCCCTGGAGCGGCCACAGCCATGCCGCGCCGCGTACTCCGCTGGAGTCGCCGTGCATCGCTTTGCGGATCGGCGTTGCACACTCGCCGCCGAAGACCCACTGTTTCACCAGGTCCGGCACCGTCTGATACAGCCGCTCGACGTTGCTCATCCCGCCGCCCAGCACGATAACGTCCGGGTCGAGGATATTCACCACGTGGGCCAGCGATTTCGCCAGCCGCTGCTCGTAGCGGCTCAGCGCCAGTTCGGCTTTTTCGTCACCTTCCCCCACCAGGCGCATAATCTCGCTGCCGGTTAACCCCTTGCCGCTCAGCCGCTGGTAGTCAGTGGCAAAGCCGGTGCCGGAGATAAAGGTTTCGATACATCCCTGTTTACCGCAGTAGCAAGGCACTTCCGCACGGTAGCGCAACTCATCGTCGTTCATCCACGGCAATGGGTTATGTCCCCACTCGCCGGCGTTACCATTGCCGCCGATATGCGCCCGCCCGTTGAGCGCCACGCCCGCGCCGCAGCCGGTGCCGATAATCACCGCGAACACCGTGTGCGCCCCCGCCGCCGCGCCGTCCACCGCTTCCGACACCGCCAGACAGTTGGCGTCGTTAGCCAGCCGCACTTCACGGTCGAGGCGCAGGCTGAGGTCCTTATCAAAGGGCTGGCCGTTGAGCCAGGTCGAGTTGGCGTTTTTCACCACCCCGGTATAGGGCGAAATCGTGCCCGGGATCCCCATCCCCACGGTGCCACGCTGTCCGGTCGCCTGCTCGGCCATCGCCACCAGGGTGGCGATAGTCTCGATGGTTTGCCGGTAATCCTCCCGCGGCGTGGGTAACCGATGGCGAAACAGCTGCTCTCCCTGGTCGCTCAGGGCTATCACTTCGGTTTTTGTGCCACCTAAATCAATACCAATACGCACGCTCAGCTCCTCACCCCGATTAACAATGCAAGCATAGCGACAATTCGCTATCATGCCCGCCTGATTTAACGACAAAGCCGTGGAAATTATCATGCTGTGGTTCAAAAATTTAATGGTTTACCGTCTCAGCCGCGATATCGAATTGCGCGCCGAGGAGATGGAAAAACAGCTGGCCGAGCTGACATTTACCCCTTGTGGCAGCCAGGATATGGCGAAAACCGGTTGGGTATCGCCGATGGGATCGCACAGCGACGCGCTGACGCATACGGCGAACGGCCAGATCATTATCTGCGCGCGTAAAGAAGAAAAGATCCTGCCGTCACCGGTGATCAAGCAGGCGCTGGAGGCGAAGATCCAGAAGCTGGAAGCCGATCAGGGGCGCAAGCTGAAGAAAACTGAGAAAGATTCCCTGAAAGATGAAGTGCTGCACTCGCTGCTGCCGCGCGCCTTCAGCCGCTTCAGCCAGACGATGATGTGGATCGACACCGTCAACGGCCTGATCATGGTGGACTGCGCCAGCGCGAAGAAAGCGGAAGATACCCTGGCCCTGCTGCGTAAAACCCTCGGCTCGCTGCCGGTGGTGCCGCTGACCCTGGAGAATCCGATTGAGCTGACGCTGACCGAGTGGGTCCGCTCCGGCACCGTGGCGCAGGGCTTCCAGCTGCTGGACGAAGCCGAGCTGAAAGCGATGCTGGAAGATGGCGGCGTGATCCGCGCCAAGAAGCAGGATCTGGTGAGCGACGAAATCGCTGTGCATATTGAGGCCGGGAAGGTCGTCACCAAGCTGGCGCTGGACTGGCAGCAGCGTATTCAGTTTGTGATCTGCGACGACGCGTCAATTAAGCGCCTCAAGTTCTGCGATGAATTACGCGACCAAAACGAAGATATCGATCGGGAAGATTTCGCCCAGCGCTTTGACGCCGACTTTATCTTAATGACCGGCGAACTGGCTGCCCTGATCCAAAGCCTGGTGGAAGGGCTCGGCGGCGAAGCGCAGCGCTAAGCGCCGCTTTCCTTCCTGCCTGGCAGGAAGGAAAAATACAACCCGGCGGCAAGCGCCGGGCGTTACGCTGGCTTACAGATAGCGGCACAGATAAGAGGTTGGCTCAGCCACCTGCAGATGGAATTCGCTGTTGCCTGGCACATTGAAGACTTCGCCGGCGGCGTAAACTTTCCACTCAGTCTCACCCGGCAGCAGGACATTCAGCGCCCCGCTGACCACCGTCATCTCTTCCGGCTGCGCCGTACCAAAGGTGTATTCCCCTTCCGCCATCACGCCAACGCTGGCGCGACCGGTACTGCTGCTGGTGAAGCCAATGGATTTCACTTTTCCGTCAAAGTATTCATTGCTTTGAAGCATAAACAAGCCCTTCTGATCGTCGTTGAAAGGCTCAATATAGGGGGCGCTCCTTGCCCCTGTCACGTGAAATTAACACATTAGACTAATAGTTCTGCCGCCAGTCGGGAAACCAGCACATTCGACAGCAAAACCGGGACATCAAGGGCTTTTTGTAACACATCGCGATGATGCTGATAGTAACCAAGACAGTCGAGGACCAGCACGTCGGCGCCCTGCTCCAGCAGCGCTTTACCGGCGGTTAACAGCTCGCTGTCGCTACCGGTAAACGGGTTGGCCAGCGCGTAGTACGGCGACTTCTCCAGTGAATGCCACTTTTGTCGCTGCATGGGCATGATCTCTTCCACCGGCACGATCACCCCGACCTGGTGCCCATCAACGATCGACGCCACCAGCGGCGGAATGATCCGCTGCGGCTCGAGGAGGATCGCGTGGTGGGTGGTAAAACCGGTCAGCTGTTCGGAGCTGAGCAGCAGGATCACATCAAAATGCTGTCGATCCAGCATGGCGATCACGCTGCGAACATCACGTTCAATTTTTTGTCGCGACACCATCACCAGCTGGTTATCGCTGAGCAGGGTCAAGAGACCCTGTTCGCCGTCACCCACGGCGTACTCTGCCATCACGTCGTCACGCGTCATCTCGCCCAGCAGGCTGATGTGAGCGATCTGTTCTTCCCTGATATGTTCGGTCAGGAGCGGTAATACTCCCGCCAGCGGCACAACGCCGATGGTCAAAATTGCCATCGTTGCACTACTCATATCATGTACCTTTTCACTACCACTGCTTCAACACAGGCTTACCACACACAGCATTCGCCCCCCTGGTGAGTAAAAATCAACCGTCGAGAAGCGTAGCAGCTCCACGCCGCAGTAGAATGTAAAGATTGCCCGGCGGCGGCGGCGCGCCTGAAAAATCCGTGTGTTAGATATTCATTAGTACGACTGATAAATAAAAAGTGTGAGATATGCCCGATATTGCCCGCAGAGCAGGCAATCCGGGCTCAGGGGTTACGACTTGTCAGGATCTTCGTAGCGCCGCTTGGCATCCACGGCTTCCTGCTCGGTAGGATGTTCGCTGATCAGCGAATTGGGTTCAGGATAGTCCGCGCGAAGTTGATACCAGGTGACCGTCTGACCCTGCGGGCCTTTCTCTACCGCAACCACGCGCGCTTCTCTCGGATATGGGGGCCTGTTTGGCATAGTTCTTCCTTCTTCTGGTATCAGAACTATCAAGTATAGGCGCCCCTCGCCGCCTTAATGTAAGTAAATTCTTAACTTACCGGGGTGGCCGCCGCGCCGCACAGCATGGTCATAATCTGTTCCACCACCCGATCCGGGGCGGCCGTAGCATCGACAATATGATGGGCAGCGTCACGGTATAACGCTTCACGCTGCGCCAGCACCTCGCCCACTTCCTCACGCACCGGTTTCCCGGTGAGCGTCGGCCGCTGTTCGGCTTTCGGGTAGGCTTCCAGACGGTCAATCAGCGCCGATACCGACGCCTGCAGATAGATCACCACGCCGTTCTCCCGCATAAACTGGCGGTTACATTCCGCAAGGATGATGCCGCCGCCGGTGGCGATCACCGTATTCGGCAGGGTCACGGCCTTCAGCGACAGGGCCTCCAGCTCGCGAAAGCGCGCCCATCCTTCCGCCTGCACGATCTCCGCCACCGTCCGCTGCTCATGGGCCTGCAGCCGATGATCGGTATCGGAGAACTGAAAATGCCGCGCTCGCGCCAGCGCATGGCCGACGGTGGTTTTACCGCAGCCGCGTGGCCCGATGAGAAAGATTGGCTGTGTCATAACCGAAGACCCCCTGGTTCCGTCTGTCGCAAAAAAAGGAAAACGAAAGAACGTATTATCGCTGTCTGTTCCGCAACGCATACGTAAAGAAAACGTTACACAACTTCTTTACACCCCATCACCACAGTGAGACAAGGGGTTCTTAATGTAAACTTATCATTGCATGTACTGTTTAACCAGCTTTACTTTCCGCCGGGCGTTATTTTTTATCCGCTGCTGGCGTAAACGGTAACACATTTATGCATAGCTTTACGAAGCAACATATTTACAACATCGTGTTTCAGACGCACCCTGATGCCTATTCGACAGTGTGACAGAGGAATGTAACATGCAATCTGAAGAACAACGCCTTATTGATGGACTGTTTTCCCGGCTGAAAGAGGCTGAGGCGCACAGTGCATCGCGCGATGCCAGCGCCGAGGAGCGGATTGCCCAACACGTGAGCGCGCAGCCGGCGGCCCCCTACTATATGGCGCAAACCATTCTTATCCAGGAAGCCGCGATTAAACAGCTCAACGATCGCATCCAGGCGCTGGAGAGCCAGGTCAGCCAGCTGCAGGCGGCGAAGCCCAGCAGCGGCGGATTCCTCTCCGGCCTGTTTGGCGGCGGCGGCTCGTCACGCGGTTCTGACCCGATCCCGGGCGCGGAGCAATACGGTCGCCCGCAGGCCAGCGCCCAGCCGCAGTATGCCCCACAGCAGCAGCAGAGCTATGCCCCGCAGGCTGCCGCACGCGGCGGCGGCTTTATGGCGGGCGCGCTGCAAACGGCCGCAGGCGTAGCGGGCGGCGTGGTGCTGGGCAATATGCTGACCAATATGTTCAGCGGCTCGCACCCGCAGGAGATTGTTAATATCATCGAAGAGAAGCCGCAGCCTGATGCCGCCGCGCAGGACGCCGCCGCAGGTGACGATCCGTTCCGTCAGGGAGACGATCAGTTCCTTGCCGACAACACCTGGAACGACGACTTCGACGCCGGCTTTGGCGATGATGATATTGGCAGCGATGACGACAGCTGGGTTTAACCCTGCTGACGTTTAACCGCCAGCAACCACTTCTCCAGCTCGGCGGCAAACTGTTGCCGATCGCGCTGCGATAAACTATCCGGGCCGCCGGTCTGAACGCCGCTGGCCCGTAATGTCTCCATAAAATCCCGCATCGTCAGCCGCTCGCGGATCGTCGCCTCGCTGTAGCGCTCTCCGCGCGGATTGAGCGCCGCCCCGCCCTTCGCCAGCACCTCCGCCGCCAGCGGTATATCGGCGGTGATCACTAAATCCCCCGCCGCGCACTGACGGACGATTTCGTTATCCGCCACGTCAAAACCCTGCTCAACCCGCAGGGTGCGGATGAAACGCGACGGCGGTACGCGCAGCGGCTGGTTCGCCACCAGCGTCAGCGGCGTCTGGGTCCGCTCTGCCGCGCGGAACAATATCTCTTTAATCACGTTCGGACACGCGTCTGCATCCACCCAAATGGCCATGCCAGCTCCTGTTACCTGCAATAAGTGCCGCCAATGTTACCTGCTTTTCTCCCCCATGAAAGCGCCAGGATGATAAGCTAATCAGATCGTAACGAAAAAAGCAGAGGGGAATGGTGATGGATAAGAAAATTGGCTTTATCGGCTGCGGCAATATGGGTAAGGCCATTCTGGGTGGACTGATCGCCAGCGGCCAGGTCCAGCCGGGACAAATCTGGGTCTACACCCCGTCGCCGGACAAGGTTGCGGCTCTGCGCGACCAGTACGGCATCAACGCCGCCGATAGCGCCCAGGAAGTGGCGCAGATTGCCGATATCGTCTTCGGCGCGGTGAAGCCGGGGATCATGACCAAAGTGCTGGGCGATATCGCCTCCAGCCTGAATAAAGAGTCGCTGGTGGTCTCTATCGCCGCCGGCGTCACGCTTGACCAGCTGGCCCGCGCGCTCGGCCACGATCGCAAAATTATTCGCGCGATGCCCAATACGCCGTCGCTGGTTAACGCCGGCATGACCTCCGTTACGCCAAATGCGCTGGTGAGCAGCGAAGATGTGGCCGAAGTGCTGACCATTTTCCGCTGCTTTGGCCAGGCGGAGCAAATTGCCGAACCGATGATCCATCCGGTGGTCGGCGTTAGCGGCTCCGCGCCGGCCTATGTCTTTATGTTTATCGAAGCGATGGCCGATGCCGCCGTGCTCGGCGGAATGCCGCGCGCTCAGGCTTACAAATTCGCCGCTCAGGCGGTGATGGGCTCCGCCAAAATGGTGCTGGAGAGCGGTGAGCATCCGGGGGCGCTGAAAGATATGGTCTGCTCTCCTGGCGGGACCACCATCGAAGCCGTGCGCGTGCTGGAAGAGAAAGGCTTCCGCTCCGCGGTGATCGAAGCCATCACCCAGTGCATGGAAAAATCAGAGAAACTGAGCCGCTCCTGAAGCTGAGCAGGCGGGCTGCAAGCCCTGAGAGGTCAAAGAACAAGGGAGCGCGAGCGCTCCCTTTTTTTCAGGCTTTCTTCAGGCAGCTACTCATGAAGGTGTTGCGTTCATCGCCCTTCAGTGATTTTGCCGAAGCCGCTTTGTTGCAGTCGCTCATCTTCTGCTGCTGAGGCGTGAGGGTCTTTCCTTGCGGCGTGGTGGTCTCTTTTTTCAGGCACTGGCTCATAAAGGTTTTGCGCTCATCCCCCTTCAGCGCCTTGGCTGACGCTTGCTGATTGCAGTCCGTCATCTTTTGCTGCTGGGGAGTAGGCGTTTTTTCTGCCGCGCCAACCGCGCTGATAAAGATCAAGCCAAACAGTAGGGTCATCAGTAAGGTTATTTTCATCGCACCATCCTTCTGTGAGTGGAACGTTGTAAGTCTGGACGCAGATAGAAAAAAAACCAGCCGGTGACGCGAATTCGCCACCGGCAGCGACTTATTTGAGACTCAGGGCCGCTTTCATGGTCGAGAAGAGGTCGGTCTGGTCGGTCAGGCCGACGACGTTAGCCGCATGCGGACCGTAGGCCGCAATGCGCAGCTGGGTGCCGGTGTGCTCCATCGACTCTTCCTCGGAGTTACCGTAACTCATCACCATCACCGCGCCATCGTGCGTGTTCAGGGCCTGGGTCAGCCCCGGGGCTTTGCTATCCGCCGGGATAATCTGGCTGGCGTGCGCATGGTCGGCGGTGACGATCACCAGGGTATTGCCGTCTTTTTTGGCAAATTCCAGCGCCTTCTGCACCGCCTCGTCGAGGTCCACGGTTTCGCCGATCTGGCCGCACGGATTCGCCGCATGATCCTGCTTATCGATTGAGGCGCCTTCCACCTGCAGGAAGAAGCCTTTCTCGTTGCGGCTCAGCAGGTCAATCGCTTTCTCCGTCATCTGCGCCAGCGTCGGCACCGAGGCGTCGCGTTTCGGGTTTGGCGTACAGGTCACCGGCGGCTTATCGATATTACCGTGATAAGACGCCTTGGGCCCTTCCCAGCGTACCGGCATATTGCCGTCGGCGAAGAGTCCCAGCAGCGGTTTATCCTGGCTGGCTGCCGTCGCGGCGGCAAGAGAGGCCGCGTCGGTCACAATCTGGTAGCCGCGTGCTTCCGCCTGCTCGCGCAGGGTTTTGCCCTGCCACTCGCCCGCCGTCGCCGTTTCGGCAAAGGTCTTCGCGCCGCCGCCCAGGGTGACATCCGGCCGGGCGTTCAGCAGCTGTTCGGTAATGGAGCCTTTGCCCCCTTTCTCCAGCGCATTGCTGGGGCATTTTTCGCTGGTGACCGTGGGGCCGTAGCATTTACGCGATGTCACATGCGCCACCAGCGCCGCGGGGGTGGCGTCCTGCAGCTCGGCAGTAGAAACGTTGCCGGTGGCCAGGCCCGCCGCTTTCGCCAGCTCGAGGATGGTCTGATGCGCGTTCTCATGAATATCGACGCCCAGCGCGCCGTTATAGGTCTTCACGCCGGTGGTCCAGGCGGTGGCGGAGGCCGCCGAGTCGGTGACGTAGTCCGGTTTACCGGTTTTTTTATCCAGCGAATAGTGCGTGTACTGCCCGGTTAACGGCAGGGCGTCAATGCCTTTAAAGAAACCGCCCGCCCCTTCCGCATAATTTCGCGCAGCGGTAATTTCAGAATCACCCATGCCATCGCCAATCAGCAAAATAACGTTTTTGGCCGGCTTATTGATTATCGAGGCGCGCAGCGCTTCGGTTTGATCGCCCGTTAAACGACGCGCGCCGCCGGGAGTGGTGATATCTCCCTGGGCAGCGCGATTTTCCAGAACCGGCGCGGCAGTAGTTTCCGCATGAATAACCGGCGAGCCCAGCAGAGGCAGCAGGGCAATAAACAGGGCGCTTAATTTCACTTTTGTCATCTCCATGTAAAAAATACTTAAAAAAACAAAACGTGGGAGACTTTATAAAAGGGAGATGACAGAAAAATGACGGCATCCTTGTCGCGTCGCAAAGATTAGCTACGAGGATGCCGCAACAGCTTCTTTAGATATTGCTGCAGCAGGATGGCATCCTGGTCGTTGACCGGCGGACAGGGCGTCACCTGGTCTATCGCCTGCTCAATATCCTGAATCAATGCCTGCTGGGCATCATGCTCCATATGGCGCAATAATGCGGTGACCACGATCTCCAGCGCTTCAACCTGCACCGTCAGTTCCTTTGCTTCTTCTTCCTTTTGCGCCAGTTTAACCAGTAACTCAGCAATGAGATTCTTCATAGCACCAGTTCCTTATGCGAGGTCTGTTTTTCGATTGAGATGTCATACCCGATGACGGACCTCAGAATTACTTAAAATAAGAATCGTCGCAACACCCAATATACAGCGAAACGTTTTACCACAACAAAATACCACTATAAATAGTATTGTTTAATCATGAGCGGCGCTGTTTATAACCAAAGTGCGTCGGAAATAATAAAACGGAATAGCGCTCACGCCATGGCGATAACAAAAAGTAATGATAAATCTACTGGCGGGGAAAAATGCTGACGGTATGGCGTTAAATACCGTCAGCCGAGGTTCAGGCCTTCGCCCGGCGGGTGCGGCGCAGCATCCATGCCAGCTGCCAGAGGTTGATGAAGACGATAATGGCGGTGGCAATAAATACCCAGCGGAAGCCGGCCATCGCCGATACGGAGGCGCCAATCAGCGGCCCGGCGACGTTGCCCAGATACATAAACGACTGGTTATAGCCAAAGATGCGCCCGGTGACGCTGTCGCTGCTGTATTTCAGCAGCAGGGTCTGCACCGCCGGAAGCATCGCGCCATCGGCAAAGCCGAGCAGAAAACGTAGCGTCCCCAGCTGCAGCGGGGTGGTGACAAAGGACATGGCGAAGAACATCACCACCGCGCAACAGAGCGTCGCCAGCAGGATCCGCGAAGTGCCGATGCGGTCGCCAAGCTTACCCAGCCGTGGGGCAGAGATCAGCGCCGACACCCCGGGCACCGCGGCGATCATCCCGGCCAGAAAAGCGATATTGTTGCTGTCCGGCGCCATCGACTTGATAAACAGCGCCAGGATCGGGCCAATTGAGCCGTTACACAACTGGATCACCAGGGTGGTGAAAAAGAGGCTGATCACCAGCCCCGGATAGGGCAAGGAGGCAAAGACCTGTTTCCCGGTGAGACGATCGGTTTTGCTGACCGGCGGGCGGCCCCCCTCTTTGATCAGAAACAGGGTGACCAGAAAACTGATGGTCAGCAGGATCGCCGTAATAAAAAAGACCATCCGCAGCCCGACGTGGTCCGCCAGGAAACCGCCCAGCAGCGGGCCGCCGATCACCCCGCTGATTTGCGCCGTCGACAGGGTGCTCAGCGCCCAGCCGCTACGCTCGCGCGGCACCTGGGAGGCCACCAGCGCCATGGCGTTGGGGATATAACCGGAGGTTAAGCCCATGATCGCCCGCAGGATAAACAGCTGCCAGACGTTGGTGGCGAAGGCCTGAAGTAAAATGGCGATCGCCATTCCCAGCGAGGCGCGCAGCAGCATCAGCTTGCGGCCTTTGCGGTCCGCGAGGCTCCCCCACATCGGCGAGACGACCGCCGAGACCAGAAAGGTGACGCTGAAGGTCAGTCCCGACCACATCGACAGCGCTTCATGCGAGGTGACGCCCAGCTGGGAGACGTAGAGGGGTAAAAAGGGGAGAATTTGACTGATCGCCAGGCCGGTAAAAAAGCACCCAAACCAGACGGAGATGAGATTAACCTTCCAGGATTCCATAACTACGCGTATTCATTAATGATTTGCCAATTATTACCTAGCTTAGCAATTTCATTCCACTGGTGTACTACCATAGATGCGCTGGCGGTGAGTTTGGTGTTTTATGAATGCGCATGAGAGGCTGACGAAGCATTTTCTGGTTATTCAGGCTGCTCACAGGGCTTTATGCTCAAAAGCAGAAGCCCTGCCCGCGCATGCCAAAGTGAAAATGGTTGGCGTGCGCCGCGTTGTACTCCGGCCCCAGCGCGTTGCCGAAGTAAGGGCAGCTGTTGCTTAGCAGCGCCGCCAGCCAGGGGTGAGAGCGCTCGCTGCGCCAGCCCTGCAGGACGCTGATGCGTCTGCCGTCCGTCAGGCGGAAGCCGCTAACATCAAGGGCATCCGCCGTCGCGTGTTCACTGCGCCGCGCCTGTTCCCGATGGTAGATATTACGGCAGGCGAAGCTGCCGAGATGATCGATCTGGCGCAGATCGCTGGCCATCAGCTGACGGGTCAGCGGCTTCGCCTGCTGTTCGACGTACAGCGCACTGCTGAGCGCCAGCGGGCAGCTGGCGAGGAAACTGCTGCTCAGCTGCACCGAGCCAAAATTAGCCACCCGCACCACGTTACGCAGCGGGCAGGCGCCCTCGCTGTCGGCCACCGGCTGGCTGGCGATGAGCCGTCGGCGGTTGGCCTCCGCCAGCAGAGAGGCGCACTGGTCGGCCGTCAGGCTGCGCAACTTGAACGACGTCAGCCAGCCCGGGGGATCGTCAAGGGCCAGCGGCGCCAGCGGATTCAGGTGTGGCGGCAGATAGCGATATCCCACCAGGCCCGCGCCGAGCAGCCCGGCCAGCACCAGCAGCGTCTTTCCTCTCACGCCCGCTCCCGTCAATTGATCAGGTAAATATTATGGCAGGCAGGCGGCGGTTTCACATGGTATGTTATGCCCTTTGATGTAATCTGGATGGAAGTTGAAATGGCAAAGATGAGGGTTGGGATCGTTTTTGGCGGTAAGTCGGCAGAGCATGAAGTGTCGCTGCAGTCAGCGAAGAATATCGTGGAAGCGATTGATAAATCACGCTTCGATGTGGTTCTGTTGGGGATTGATAAACAGGGACTATGGCACATCAACGACGCCGGCAACTACCTGCTCAATGCTCAGGATCCTGCCCGCATCGCCCTGCGCCCTTCAACGGTGACCCTGGCGCAGATCCCGGGCCGTGAAGCGCAGCAGCTGATTAACGCCGAAAGCGGCCAGCCGCTGGCGGCCATCGATGTGATTTTCCCCATCGTCCACGGCACGCTGGGCGAAGATGGCTCCCTGCAGGGGATGCTGCGCATGGCCAATCTGCCTTTCGTCGGATCCGATGTGCTGGGCTCTGCGGCCTGTATGGACAAAGATGTGACCAAACGACTGCTGCGCGACGCCGGGCTCGCCGTCGCGCCGTTTATCACCCTGACCCGCGCCAACCGCGCGCAGTTTAGCTTTGCCGATGTCGAAGCGAAGCTGGGCCTGCCGCTGTTCGTTAAGCCGGCCAACCAGGGATCGTCGGTTGGCGTCAGCAAAGTTAAAAACGAAGAGCAGTACCATCAGGCGGTGGCCCTGGCCTTTGAATTTGACCATAAAGTGGTGGTAGAGCAAGGCATTCAAGGCCGGGAAATTGAGTGTGCGGTGCTGGGTAACGACCACCCGCAGGCCAGTACCTGCGGCGAAATTGTCCTCAACAGCGAGTTTTACGCTTACGACACCAAATATATCGACGACCAGGGCGCGCAGGTGGTGGTCCCCGCCGCTATCGCCCCGGAGATCAACGACAAGATCCGCGCTATCGCGGTGCAGGCTTACCAGGCCCTGGGCTGCAGCGGCATGGCCCGCGTCGACGTCTTCCTCACCGCCGACAACGAGGTGGTGATCAACGAGATCAACACCCTGCCGGGCTTCACCAACATCAGCATGTATCCGAAGCTGTGGCAGGCCAGCGGCCTCGATTACACCAGTCTGATCACCCGCCTGATTGAGCTGGCGCTGGAGCGCCATGCCGCGGACCGGGCGCTGAAAACCTCCATGAACTAAAACGCGTTTACCCCGCCTGGCAGCGGCGGCCTCAGGCCTCTTCTGCCGGGCGGCGGCGGATCACAAAGCCCGCGATCCAGAAGCTTATCACCCAGGTGACCAGACCGACGGCGTAAGATTGCCAGCCCTGCGTCTCAAACCCCAGCAGCCCCACCACGCCATTTAGAATAAAAATTAACCCCAGCGCCACCGCGTAGTAGTGCCAGTCGCGGCGAATTTTATCAGTGAGCTTCATGCGGCCTCCAACAGCAAAAAACGCATCTTCGCATAGCCGCCCGCGGCGGTCTGTAGCGATATGGAGAATGTTGCTGGATTGCGACGCCGGTCTCCCTTTTCCCTTCCTGTGGCGCGGTTAACACAACGGCGAAAACAGGATTATTCCTGGAGGGCAATTACCAGCAATCTGATACTGGCGACGGCGTCGCACTGCCAGAATACCTGCCATAGAGCTGGAGAAAAAACCAGCAGTACAGAGGTGGGAGGGCCTATGGCTGAATTCAGTTTTTCAAAATCGCTTTTGGGAAATAAAAAAAGAGGGGCGCTGACCGGCAGCCATGTCGCTTACGGACTGTTTGTCCTGATCTGCTGCTGGGCCGGCGCGCAGATGCTCAGCATGCTGATCCACGCCCCGGGAGTCTTTGAGCGCCTGATGCAGGCCCAGGACGCCAGCCGTCCACAGGTCGACATCAGCCTCGCCGTTGGCACCCTCTTTGGCCTGATCCCTTTTCTGATCGGCTGCTCGTTCATCGGGCTGCTGGCGCTCATTGTGCGCTGGCGTCGGCGCCGTTAACGCCGCGCCATACAGCTTGCCCGCCGCTCATCGACCCGTTTCGCAAACCACGCCGTCGTCAGATTACGGGTGATTTTCGGACTCTCAAGCTGGATCCCCGGCAACATCTCCCGCGGCAGGGTTTTGCCCGTTTTTTTATCCGCGAGGCGGAAAACCTGTTGATAGAGGTCGGTCTTCTCAAACGCCAGGCTGTCGCCCTTTTTCAGCTGGCTATGGATCTCGCTGTCGCTCATCCCCAGCTGGCCCGCCAGGCGGCGCACCGCCAGCTCGGTGCTGCCCGGCTCATCGCTGTCATAGCGGATAAGGTCGCCGTCGAGCGCCAGTTTCACCCCGCTGGCTTTCACCACCGCGTTCTGGAAGGCGGCGTTACGGCTGGCATACCAGCCGGCGTTAAAGTCGGCAAAACGGTACAGCGGCACGCTGTAGCTGGCCGGGTAGTTCAGCAGATGATAGGTGCCAAACCACAGGCCGCCGCGCAGGCTGAAGACCTCCTGGCGCACCGTACCGTTCATTTTCCACGGGTAGCCGGAGGTGTGCTGCTCGGCAAAGGCGATGCTGACCTGCATTGGGCCGCCGGTGTGCACCGGGTTCAGGGAGCCGAACAGCTTCTGCCCCATCGGCACCATCCCGATAAAGTCATCAAAAATAGCGCTCAGCTGCTTTTCCGTCTTCACGTTGTCCAGACGGTCGCTGTAGCTTTTGCCGTTTGGCGAGGTGATCTTCAGCGCGGTATGGACCAGAAACAGCGGAATGTGCATTTTTTCCGCCCGGCGGTCGATCTCCTGCCAGGCGATTTTATTCAGCCCCGGCACCACCGGGTCGGACTGATAATTGGACTCCTGCTGCGCGACCGCCAGCACCGAGCAGACGTTCTCTTCCGTCGGCGCCAGCTTCTGGCTGTCAAAGGCGGTGGCGATGGCTTGCGCCCAGGCCTCCCGATCCTTCACGCTGGCGGGCATTTTCTGCCGCACCACCGACGCCACGTCAACGGGCTTCTCGCCCTCTTTCAACACCGGCGCCTGTTGGCTGGTACAGGCGCTTAGCACCACGGCCGCCAGCAGCGTCAATGAACCGGGTATAATGCGCGATAAACGTGCGGCCATCCTGCTTCCTTGTCTTGATTAACATAATGTCGGGATCGCTTCCTGCAGCGGCTTGCCGTCCAGTTCGCGCTCAAAGCTGCGCAGACGTTTGTAGATGGACATCAGTTCCACCAGCGTCGTCCACGAGCTGATCAGGTACTGGAACGAACCGCGCACCTGGCCGAAAACGTTGGTAATTTGCGTCATCAGCCCGAGGGTAATCGTACCGGCAACGATCGACGGAAACAGCAGGAAAAGGCCGAAAACGTTATCCACCTGCAGATAGAGAATGCGGGCGATATTGAAATACATATAGTGGAAATAGAGACGGAAATAGTTGCGACGCACCGCGCTGAACAGCTCGCGCACCGTCGGCGGCGTGGCGCGGGTTTCATCGTCCTCGCCGTAGACCAGCTCTTTACGATAGGCCGCTTCCACGCGCTGGTTTTTAAACTCCAGACCCGGCAGCTTAATCCCCACCACCGCCAGCAGGCCGGTCCCCATCAGCGACCAGACGATCGCGGCAATCACCAGGCCATACGGCAAGTGACCGACGATGGGCAGGTCGGGAACGTGTTGCGAGAGCGTCACCAGCACCGGCAGGAAGGCGATCAGGGTCATCACCGCGTTGATAAAGCTCACGCCCATATCCTCCAGGGTGGAGGCAAAGCGCATGGTGTCTTCCTGCACACGCTGCGCGGCGCCTTCGATATGGCGCAGATGCTGCCAGTGGGCCATGTAGTGTTCGTTCATCGCCGTGCGCCAGCGGAAGACGTAGTGGCTGACGAAGAAGTTGTTCATCACGCCGATGATCACCGCGATGAGCGCGATGCCGAGAAAGATGCCGATCTCATGATAAAACTGGTTGATGCTGACCTTATGCGGGGTGGCCAGCGCGCTCTGGATCAGGTCATAGAACGGCGCATACCAGGCGTTGATCGCCACCCCCACTTCCACCAGAAACCAGGTGACGAAGATGATGAGCGACGTGCCGAGAATCGACCAGTACTGCCAGCGATGTGGGCAGTAGACAAACCAGAACAGCGCAAACACGCCGACGCAAAACAGATAGTAAGCGTAGAACACCAGATAGTTGAGCGACCAGAAGCGCGCCGCGCTGATCGCCACATCCTGCGATGCCCCGGTGACCCGCAGCAGCCAGTCGCCGCCGCCCGCCTGCCAAAAGATCACCGCCAGCAGCGACCAGATAAAGGCAGAAATAAAAAACGGCCCCGGTTTGGGGAAAAAAGATTTAAACATCATTGTCTCCTGCTAACTTCTTATCGTTCTGCTATTGCTGTATACGACGCATACGTCGGCCGCCGCGTGAAAGCGTTCTCGCGGGGCAGACGGATGATAAGACCGGATATCAACAGCTTAGTTCTGCTGCCAGGCGTGCAGAATTGTTTCTGTGGGTTTCACCTGTAAAGGATTGCCAGGAACGGTCAGCGTACGCCACACCTCATTGTAGTGGGCGATGAGCGTCGCGGCCTGCGCGGCGGGGCGGTTGGCGGTGGTGTGGGCATCTTCCGCGATAACAATGCCGTATCCGCGGCTGGCGCCGTTTTTAATGGTGGTGTCGAGGCAGTAGTCGGTGGCGCAACCGCAGATGACAAACTGCTGAATGTCGTGTTCCCGCAGCACCTGCTCCAGCGAGGTGTGGTAGAAGGCGTCGCAGGCGGTTTTAGTGACATAGAGCGCGCCGGCCGGCTGCTCCAGCTCAGGGAGCAGGGCGAAGCCTTCGCTGCCGGCTTCGAGGCCGCCGGCCTCATCATGTTGAATAAAAATGACCTTATCCGCCGCGCGCACCAGACGATTAATTTGCGCGACGCAGCGCTCACGCGCCAGACGCGGCGTGGCGAACACGCCGTTTTGCATATCCACGACCATCACTACCCGTTGAGCCGCCATTGTTTTCTCCCGCGAACCTTCAGCCAAACGGTCATCATACGCGCCGGCGAAAAAAGCCGATATCCGAAAGCGTAAAAAAGTCTTTTTTACGCACCGTTACCTTTTTCCTGCAGGAATGTCGTGAATCCCGCTTTGTTCTGCGCCACTTCGTAGTATAAATACCCTCTTCTCTTTTATTTATTTAATGGATGATTTCCGTTGAAACGTAGTTTGCTCATTTTTGCTGCGCTGTGCGCGGCGTCGTGGACCTCGGCGCAGGCCGTACAGCCCACCGTTGACCCGGTTTTCGCCTCGGATGTGGTCGATCGTTACGCCAATCATATCTACTACGGCAGCGGCGCCACCGGCATGGCGCTGGTGGTGATCGATGGCAATCAGCGTGTGTTTCGCAGCTTTGGCGAAACCCGCCCCGGGAATAATCAGCACCCGCAGCTCGACTCGGTGATCCGTATCGCCTCCCTCAGCAAACTGATGACCAGCGAGATGCTGGTGAAGCTGCTCGACCAGGGGGTGGTGAAACTCGACGATCCGCTGAGCAAATACGCCCCGCCGGGCGCCCGGGTGCCTGACTGGCAGGGAAAACCGATCACCCTGGTGAATCTCGCGACCCATACCAGCGCCCTGCCGCGCGAACAGCCTGGCGGCGCCGCCCATCGCCCGGTGTTTGTCTGGCCGACCCGCCAGCAGCGCTGGAGCTGGCTCTCTACCGCGACCCTGAAGACCGCGCCGGGCTCGCAGGCGGCCTACTCCAACCTGGCCTTCGATTTGCTGGCGGACGCGCTCTCCACCGCCGCCGGCAAACCTTATCCGCAGCTATTTGAAGAGCAGATCACCCGACCGCTGGGGATGAAGGACACCACCTTTACCCCGTCGCCGGACCAGTGCCAGCGGCTGATGATCCCGGAAAAAGGCGCCAGCCCGTGCAACAACACCCTGGCGGCGATCGGCAGCGGCGGAGTCTACTCGACGCCGGGGGATATGATGCGCTGGATGCAGCAGTTCCTGTCATCCGATTTCTATACCCGCGGCCAGCAGGCCGACCGGATGCAGACGCTGATTTATCAGCGTAACCAGCTGACCCGGGTGATCGGTATGGACGTGCCGGGCCGCGCCGACGCGCTGGGGCTTGGCTGGGTGTATATGAAGCCGAAGAATGGCCATCCGGGGATTATTCAGAAAACCGGCGGCGGCGGCGGGTTTATCACCTATATGGCGATGAATCCGCAGGCTAACGTCGGCGCTTTTGTGGTGGTGACCCGCTCGCCGTTAACCCGCTTCAACAATATGAGCGATGGCATCAACGACCTGGTCAGCGAGCTGAGCGGCGCGCAGCCCAACATGCAGACGGCCAGCCAGTAAGCCCGGAGGAGGTTTCGCCGATGCGACATAACGATCGTTTTGGCGAAACATCCCGCTGCCATTTCAGTTACACTACCGTCTTTCATTTCACAAAATCAGGCAAACCATGACAGATTTAATCACTCGCCCCCGCCGCCTGCGTCAATCCGCTGCGCTGCGCGCCCTGTTTGAAGAGACAACACTGAGTTTGAACGACCTGGTGTTGCCGATCTTTGTTGAAGAAGAAATTGATGATTACAAAGCGATCGAGGCTATGCCCGGCGTGATGCGTATTCCGGAAAAATATCTGGCGCGCGAGATCGAACGCATCGCCAATGCCGGCATTCGCTCGGTGATGACCTTTGGCATTTCTCATCACACCGACGCCACCGGCAGCGATACCTGGAATGAAAATGGTCTGGTGGCGCGTATGTCGCGGATCTGTAAGTCCACGGTGCCGGAGATGATCGTCATGTCCGATACCTGCTTCTGCGAATACACCTCCCACGGCCACTGTGGCGTGCTGTGCGACCACGGGGTGGACAACGACGCGACCCTGGAAAACCTCGGCAAACAGGCCGTTGTCGCCGCCGCCGCCGGCGCGGACTTCATCGCCCCTTCCGCCGCGATGGATGGTCAGGTGCAGGCGATTCGCCGCTCGCTGGACGCTGCCGGCTTCACCAATACGGCGATCATGTCCTACTCGACCAAGTTCGCGTCTTCCTTCTACGGCCCGTTCCGCGAAGCGGCCGGTACCGCGCTGAAGGGCGATCGTAAAACCTATCAGATGAGCCCGATGAACCGCCGGGAAGCCATTCGCGAGTCGCTGCTCGATGAAGCCCAGGGCGCCGACTGCCTGATGGTGAAACCGGCCGGCGCCTACCTGGATATTCTGCGCGATATCCGCGAGCGCAGCGATCTGCCGCTCGGCGCGTATCAGGTCAGCGGGGAGTACGCGATGATCAAATTCGCCGCCCAGGCGGGCGCTATCGATGAAGAGAAAGTGGTTCTGGAAAGCCTTGGCGCGATCAAACGCGCGGGCGCCGACCTGATCTTCAGCTATTTCGCCCTCGACCTGGCCGAGAAAAAAATCCTCCGTTAAGCCTCCCTCTCCCCGGTGGCGCTGCGCTTACCGGGGCTACCAAACCTCATCCCCGGTGCGCTGTATTTATCGCGACCACCACACCGTAGCCCGGATAAGGCGCTTGCGCCGCTATCCGGGGACAGGCGCTAACCAATATCTGTAGCTAAAACTTTGCGCGCCGCTTTCCACCTTCTGCGCCTTCTCCTTGGCGTACCGGATTTCGCCTTCTAACGTGTTAAACCACATCATAAATACCGAATTCCAGGAGATCCTGTGGTGGCTTATCGACGTTATTACATTAAGGGGGGAACCTGGTTCTTCACTGTTAACCTTAAAGACCGTAGAAGCATTCACCTAACTGAAAACATAGAATTATTGCGCTACTCTGTCGCTGTTGTTAAACAACATCGCCCCTTTATTATTGATGCCTGGGTGGTGTTGCCTGAACATCTGCATTGCATCTGGACACTACCTCATAATGATGACGATTTTTCTTCACGCTGGAGAGATATCAAAGGCTGTTTTACCAGAACGTTAAAACGACAACCCCTCTGGCAACCGCGCTTCTGGGAGCATGCCATACGCGATGAAGATGATTACCGCCGACACGTTGATTACATCCATATCAATCCACTTAAGCATGGCTGGGTCACCCGGGTGATCGATTGGCCATTTTCAACCTTTCATCGCGATGTCCAGCGCGGGCTATATCCCCCAAATTGGGCTGGCGATAGCTTTGATCTTAGCTGCGGTGAACGCCGATAGCCTCTCCCCGGTGGCGCTGACGCTTACCGGGGCTACAAATCGGCGCCAACCGTAGCCCGGATGAGGCGTTAGCCGCTATCCGGGAAACCTCCCCCGCTGCGAGCGAAACTTCACCCAACTGTAATCTGAACGACATCTCTACCTTCTACTGTCTGGGCAGGACGGAGGAGGAGCCACTATGTTTAGTCTCGACAACGTACTCGATGACCTGTGGCCTCAGGCGAGGCCCGCCCCCTGGCAAAAGAAACTGTTAAAAAAGCTATTTTATGAGGAAGAGTTTCAACAATTTGCCGACCGTCACCGCCACCTGAAGGGGCTTGATACGGTCGAACAGGTGCTGGAATACCTCAATATCCGCTGCGCTATCCCGGCGCACGATCTCGAACAAATCCCCGAATATGGCCCGCTGGTCATTATCGCCAACCACCCCACCGGCACCCTCGACGGCCTGGCGCTCCTGTATGCGGTATCCCGCGTGCGCCGCGATGTCAAAGTGGTCACCAACCGCATGCTCACCCATCTTGAGCCCCTGAGCTCGCTGTTTATCCCGGTGGATAATATTCATGGCCGCACCGCTAAAACGGCGCTGCAGCAGATGGACCAGCAGCTGCAGGCCGGCGGGGTGCTGATCTTCTTCCCGGCGGGGGAAGTCTCCCGCCTCACCCGTCGCGGCATCCGCGATAAAAAATGGCACTCGGGCTTTATTAAGCTGGCGGCAAAATATCGCGCCCCGCTGCTGCCGGCGTGGATTAACGCCCACAACAGCGCCCTGTTTTACGCCAGCACCCTGGTCTCCGACAACCTGCCGCTGCTCCTGCTGATGCAACAGATGTTTCGCCGGCGCAACAGCAGCCTGCCGGTGCGTATCGGCCAGCAGATCCCCTGGTCGAGCTGGTTCGATGCCCAGTCCAGCGCTCGCGAGCTTACCGGCCGCTGCTATCAGCACCTTGACCAGCTGCGCAAAGGGCTGCCGGGGCGGTTTAAAACCGAAAGCGCCATCGCCCGTCCGGAAGACCGGGCGCGGCTTAAACGCGAACTGCACAAGGCTGAATGCCTGGGCCGCACCGCCGACGGCAAAGTGATTTACCTCTGGCAGCGCAACGGCCAGGAGGAGGCGCCGCTGCTGCGCGAGCTGGGACGCCTGCGGGAAATCGCCTTCCGCGCGGTCGGGGAAGGCAGCGGCAAACGGCGGGATATCGACCGGTATGACGACGATTATCTGCATCTGATCCTGTGGGATGAAGAAGATCTGGAAATCGTCGGCGCTTACCGCTTTATGCCGACGGCCATACAGCTGGCAAAGCGCGGCCTGGAGGGGATCTACAGCTCCAGTCTCTTCCACTACGACGGGCGGATGGACGACATCCTGCAGCACGGCATTGAGCTGGGGCGCAGCTTTATCCAGCCGCGCTACTGGGGTCGACGCGGGCTGGACTATCTGTGGTCCGGCATCGGCGCTTATCTGGCGCGCTATCCGCACTATCGCTATCTGTTTGGCCCGGTGTCGATTTCTGGCGGGCTGCCGCCCGCCGCTCGCGATCTGCTGGTGGCGTTCTACCGGCTGTGGTTCCCGGCGACGCATCCGCTGGCGGAGTCGCGTCGCCCTTATCCGGCGTCGCTGCCCGACGTGCTGGCGCAGTTTGGCGGGGAGGATTACAACGACGACCTGGCCCGGCTGAAGTCCCTGCTGGGCAATCTCGGCTGCGCGATCCCGCCGCTGTATAAGCAGTACTCGGAAGTGTGCGAGCCGGGCGGAGTGCAGTTTATCGATTTCGGCAGCGATCCGGATTTCAACAACTGCGTGGATGGTCTGGTGTTGGTGGACTTGACCTATCTGAAGGCCAACCGCTATCAGCGCTATATTGGCGCGCATCTGGGTGCGCAAAAATCGGCATAAACGCTTTTTCCCGGCTTGCGGCGCGTTGCGCCTTAGCCGGGCTACGGTTCACCGTTTCCGACGGTTCGGTAGCCCGGAAAAGCCGCGTCAGGCGCCGCCTCCGGGAAGCAGCGGGCAATGCAGCATCCGCTTTTCTCCGCGGCTCGCGGCTGATACAAGCCTTACCCCGCCCGGTAATACGGCTTATCGCCAAGGATCGTCGCCCGGTGCATGATCCGCCGCTGCGGCAGATAGTCGGCGTTGGCGTAATGCTGGGTTACCCGGTTATCCCAGATAGCGACATCGTTCGGCTGCCAGCGCCAGCGCACCTGAAACTCCGGTTTGGTGATATGGGCAAACAGGAAGCTCAGCAGCGCCGCGCTCTCTTTCTCGGTCACGTCGACAATCCGCGTGGTAAAGCCTTCGTTAACGAACAGCGCCTGCTTGCCGGTCACCGGGTGGGTACGCACCACCGGGTGCAGCAGCGGCGGATGCTTCGCCACCGCCTCCTGCCAGCGCCGATGCTCGGCTTCCGTGTGGTTGTACTTATACTCCTGGAACGATTTACGGAAATCGTGTTCCGCATGCAGGCCGCTCAGCAGCTGCCGGAAGGGCTCTGATAGCGCTTCCCAGGCGGCGATGCCGCTGGTCCACAGGGTGTCCCCGCCGGTCGTCGGCAACTCTTTCGCCGCCAGAATAGCGCCGGCGGGCGGCGTGTCGATAAAGGTGACATCGGTATGCCAGTTGTCATTATCCGGCGGATTATCGTTGTGGGTATCGAGGACGATAATCTCCTCGACGCCTGGGGCGTGAGGGTAGACCGGATGGATATGCAGGTCGCCAAACCGCAGCGCCAGGTCGCGCTGTTGCGCCGGGGTGATATTTTGCTCGCGCAGGAATACCACCTGATGACGCAGCACCGCGTGATACAGCTGTTCAAACTGGTTGTCGCTCAACGGACGGGTTAAATCCGCCCCGGTCACCTGCGCGCCAATATACGGCCCCAGCGGGGTAATGCTCAGACGTTCACTCATTGTACTTCTCCATGCCAGGGCGTCAGGCGCCGCTGCAGCGCGCGCAGACCCAGTTCCAGTAAAAAGGCGATAATGGCAATCACCGCGATCCCCGCCAGCACCACATCGGTGGCGAGAAACTCGCCGGCGGACTGCACCATAAACCCTAACCCGCGGGTGGCGGCGATCAGCTCAGCGGCCACCAGCGTTGACCAACCGACGCCAAGACCAATGCGCAGCCCGGTGAGGATCTCCGGCAGCGCGCCGGGCAGGATCACCAGCCACAGCACCTGCGCCCGGCTGGCGCCCAGCGAACGGGCGGCGCGAATCCGCACCTGCTGCGCGCTTTTTACCCCCGCCAGCGCCGACATCGCTACTGGGGCGAAAATCGCCAGGTAGATCAGCAGGATCTTCGACGTTTCACCGATGCCAAACCAGATCACCATCAGCGGTAAGTAGGCCAGCGGCGGCACCGGCCGATAAAGCTCGATCAGCGGATCGAGGATCCCGCGCACCGTTGAGTTGAGCCCCATGGCGATCCCCACCGGCACGCCGATCAGCACCGCCGCCAGCAGAGCGATAACGATCCGCGTCAGGCTCGCCGCCAGGTGCTGCCAGAGCGTCGCATCCATAAAGCCCTGCGGCCCGGCGATAGTGATAAGCTTCTGCAGCACCTGGCCCGGCGGCGGCAAAAATAGCGGGCTAATCAGCTGCAGCGCCGCGACCGCCCACCAGACGGCCAACAACACCGCCAGGGTCGCCACGCTGAGGGTGAGCTGACGGGAGAGCGGCCAGCGCCACTTCAGCGTCAGTTGACGCGGTTTGTCGTTCAGTACCACGCTCATGAGAAAGCCTCCCGTTGGTCAAACACCCGGCTCAGAATGTATTCCCGCTGTTCAATAAACCGCGGGTCGGATTTGATGCTGCGGCAGGGTTCGCCCGCGACAAAGCGGCGGCTGAAATCCAGCGGCAGCCGCTCCACCACCCGCCCCGGCCCCGGCGACAGCAGCACCAGCTCGGTCGCCATAAAGATGGCCTCTTCAATGTCATGGGTGATGAGCAGCACCTGTTTGCCAGTCTCATGCCAGAGGGTCAGCAGCAGCGTTTGCATCTGCTCGCGGGTAAAGGCGTCAAGCGCGCCGAAGGGCTCATCCAGCAGCAACAGCTGCGGATTCGCCGCCAGCGCCCGGGCGATGCCCACCCGCTGGCGTTGACCGCCGGACAGCTGCCAGATAAAGCGCTTTTCCGCCCCTTCGAGGCCGACCTTTTTCAGCATCTGCGCCGCCGCTTGCCGCCGCTGCGCTTTATCCACGCCCGCCAGCTGCAGCCCCAGCGCCACGTTATCCTGCACATTGCGCCATGGCAGCAGGCCTTCGTTCTGGAAGACCACGCCGCGCTCTGCGCCCGGCCCGGTCACCCGCTGACCTTCGAGGGTGATGCTGCCGTGCTGATAGGGCGCGAATCCGGCAATCAGGTTCAGCAGGGTAGTTTTACCGCAGCCCGAAGGCCCCAGCACCACCAGCAGCTCCCCACTCTCCAGCGTCAGGTTGATATCCGCCAGCGCCGGTTTACCGCCGTAGTCGGCGGAAAGATGCGAGATTTGCAGCATCGCCGCCTCCTTTACTTCACGAAACGGTCAGTAACGTACTGACGATAATCGGTTCCCGCCGCGGGCACTTTGCCCTGCTCTTTCAGAAAGCGCGCGGTATCGACGATGGCCTGATTGACCGGCCCGTTCAGCGCCTGCGCCTGCTCAGCGGCGGTCAGGTAGGTGTTCCCCTTCACCAGCCCCGGGACATCGGCTTCCGGCACGCCGCTCAGGCGCGCCAGCTTGCTGATGTTGTCCGGCTGCTTCAGCCACTCATCCGGGTTGGCGATGTAGGGCTGCTGAGCGTCGATGGCGCTTTTAGCAAACGCTTTGACGATCTCCGGATGCTGCTCGGCGAAGTCCTTACGGACCACCCAGACGTCGAGGGTCGGTGCGCCCCACTCCCCGACCTGCGCGGAATCGGTCAGCACCTTGCCCTCTTTTTCCAGTTCGTTAACCGCTGGCGCCCAGACGTAAGCCCCGTCGATATCCCCGCGCTGCCAGGCGGCGATAATCGCCGGCGGCTGCAGGTTTATAATCTGCACCTGGCCCGGCTTGATGCCCCAGTGTTTGAGCGCCGACAGCAGGCTGTAGTGGGTGGTGGAGATAAACGGCACGGCAATGCGTTTGCCGATCAGATCTTCCGGTTTGGTGATGCTTTTCTTCACCACCAGCGCTTCGGAGTTGCCGAGCTTTGAGGCGAGCAGGAACACTTCAATCGGCACCTGCTGGCTGGCGGCCACCGCCAGCGGGCTGGAGCCGATATTGCCGATCTGCACATCGCCGGAGGCCAGGGCGCGCACCACGCTGGCGCCGCTGTCAAATTTCCGCCAGTCGACGGTCGCCCCGCTGGTTTTGGCGAAGGTGTTGTCCGCCTGGGCGACTTTCGCCGGCTCAGCGGAGGTTTGATACGCCACGGTCACATTGACCGCCTGCGCCTGGAAGGCGGCGACGGCCAGCGCCGCCAGAAGAGTAATTCGCGATGTGAATGCCATTATGTCTGCTTCCCCTGAGTTGTTATAGGTGCAGTATTTCCGGCATCAGGATGGAGATGAAGTAATTAAAAATTCTGGCTAATAGCGAATCGTTTTTAGAACAAAAGCGGGAAAGGATAGTTGATTTTGCGCGGTGGGTTGGCGGCAGAGGGTTGGCGCCGGGTGGCGGCTACGCCTTGCCCGGCCTACAGATCGCGCAAGGCGTAGGCCGGATAAGCGCAGCGCCACCCGGCACAAAACTCAGCGCTTCGCGTTAAGCTCAGCGATATCCTTCGGCGTGGTGCGGCAGCAGCCGCCGATCAGCTTCGCCCCGGCCGCCAGCCACTGCGGCAGATAATCCGTCAGGCTGGCGCAGGCTTCGCCATGATGGTGCCAGGTCTTGCTCACCGCATCATAATGTTCGCCGGAGTTAGGATAGACCACCAGCGGCAGCGCCGTCAGGCTGTGCAGATGCGCCAGCGCCGCGGGCGTATTTTCCAGCGCGATACAGTTGATGCCCACTGCCACCACCTGCGGGTTATCCGCCAGGGCGGCCATCACCTCGCGCAGCGGCGTGCCATCGCTGAGATGTTCGGCGTCGCGCAGCGTGAAGGAGTACCAGGCGCGGGCGCGGGGATACTCCTGCAGCAGGGCTGTCAGGGCCTGGATCTCGGCGAATGACGGCAGGGTTTCACAAGCCAGCAGGTCGGCGCCCGCATCCAGCAGCGCTTCGACGCGCGGGCGGTGGAAGGCCTGGAACTCTGCCGCGCTGCGCTGATAATCGCCGCGATACTCCGAGCCGTCGGCGAGAAAGGCGCCATACGGCCCCACCGAACCGGCGACCAGCAGCGTGCCGGCGTGTAGATTCTCAGCGAGGTACGCCTCGCGCGCTTTGCGCGCCAGCTCGACGCTTTTGCCGATCAGCGCCCGGGACTGCGCATCATCCAGGCCGCGCGCGGCAAAGCCGGCGGGAGTGGCCTGATAGCTGGCGGTGATCGCCACCTGCGCTCCGGCGCGAAAGTAGTCGAGATGCACATCGCGGATCAGCTGCGGGTTCTCCAGCAGCACTTTCGCCGACCACAGGCTATCAGCCAGATCGCAGCCGCGGGCCTCCAGCTCGGTGGCCATGGCGCCGTCCAGCAGCACAAAAGGCTGGGCGGCAAGCAGGGCGGTAAACGGATTAGTCTGCGACATGTTGTGGCTCCTGAGTCATTTTCCGTGAACGAGTAAGATACCAGGCACCATAGCACAGGGCCACGAAGGGGATCCCGCACCACAGCGCAATTCTCTGGCTCGGGTCAAAAGCGAGGCCCACGCAGGCGACCAGGCACAGCACAAAGCCCAGAATCGGCACCACCGGATACCAGGGGGCGCGATACTGCAGATCGCTCAGCGCCTTACCCTGCTGCAGATGGCGGCGGCGGAACATAAAGTGCGAGGCGCAGATGCTCAACCACACCGCCACCACCGCAAAGCCGGAGATCGCCGACAGCGCCACAAACACCGTATCGGGCGCCACCACGCTGGAGAACAGCGCCAGCACGCCGCCCAGCATACTCACCGACAGCGCCGTCACCGGCACGCCCCGTTTATTGACTTTGGCAAAGCAGGCCGGCAGCGTCTTCTCGTTCGACAGCGACCACAGCATCCGCCCGGAAGCGTACAGGCCGGAGTTGGCCGCCGAGAGGATCGCCGTCAGGATCACGAAGTTGAAAATATCCGCCGCGTAAGGGATGCCCACCTTTTCAAACACCAGCACGAAGGGGCTTTTCTCCACCCCCGCCTGTTGCATCGGGATCAGCGCCGCCAGCACAAACACGGTGCCGATAAAGAAAATAATCAGCCGGGCGATGGTGGTGCGGATGGCGACCGGAATGACCTTATGCGGGTTTTCCGTTTCTCCGGCGGCAATGCCGATAAGCTCCGTCCCGGAGAAGGCGAAGTTCACCGCCACCATGGTCATCAGGATCGGCAGGCCGCCGTGCGGGAACCAGCCTTCGGCGGTGAGATTGCGCAGGCCCGGCGCCGGGGAGCCATCCTGCATCGGAATGATGCCGAAAATGGCCGCGCCGCCGAGAATAATAAACGCGATGATAGTGATCACTTTCACCAGCGAGAACCAGAACTCGCCTTCGGCGAAGAAGCGGGTCGAAATGATGTTAAGACCGAAAATCACCGCGCAGAACACCACGCACCAGATCCAGACCGGCACCTGCGGGAACCAGTACTGCATACAGAAGCCGGCGGCGGTGAAGCTCGAACCCAGCGCCACCGTCCACGTCAGCCAGTAGAGCCACGCCACGGTATAGCCCGTCGCCGGGCCAAGGTAGCGCGCCGCGTAAACATGGAAGGCGCCGGTCTCCGGCATCGCCACCGACAGTTCGCCGAGGCACTGCATCACCAGCCAGACCACCAGGGCGCCAATCAGATACGCCAGCAGCGTTCCGGCCGCGCCGGTGGTGGAGATGATATAGCCGGTATTAAAGAACAGGCCGGTGCCAATCACGCCGCCGAGCGACAGCATGATCAGATGGCGCGTTTTCATGGTGCGCTTCAGTTGCCCACCTTGTTGTTGTGTTGTGCTTTGCATTTTATTTTCTCACGCCAGCCCGCTTGCCCGGGCCATGATGCGTATAAACGTATAGACATCTAAACATCCAAAAGAAGAAGTGTTATACCGTGCCACCGCGGAAAAAGCAAAGCCGCTGCACCAGGTCGCGCGCCGACAGCGTGCAGCCTGCCCCATTTTTGCGCAGCGCCGGTGAGCGCGCCACGGGCTGGCGCCTCATCGCGGCGGACAACGTTCTGGCACTCTCTTTGCAGCCTGTCGTTCAGAACCTTTCTATCTGGCGAGGCAACACGTATGACAGAGCACACCACCACCTTAAAAAGAACGCTCGGCAGTTTTCGTTTATGGGGGATCGCCGTCGGACTGGTGATATCCGGGGAGTACTTCGGCTGGAGCTACGGCTGGTCGCAGGCGGGCACGATGGGGTTTATGGTCGTCGCCCTGGCGGTCGCCGCCATGTACTGCGCCTTTATTTTCAGCTTTACCGAGCTGACCACCGCCATCCCGCACGCTGGCGGCCCTTTCGCCTACGCCTACCGCGCCTTCGGGCCCACCGGCGGCTTTATCGCCGGTTTTGCCACCCTGATTGAATTCGTCTTCGCCCCGCCGGCCATCGCCATGGCCATCGGCGCCTACCTCAACGTGCAGTTTCCGGCGCTGGATCCGAAATGGGTCGCCTGCAGCGCTTACGTGATCTTTATGACGCTCAATATCCTCGGCGTCGGCATCGCCGCCACCTTCGAGCTGATCGTCACCCTGCTGGCCATCTTCGAACTGCTGGTGTTTATGGGCGTGGTCGCCCCCGGCTTCTCCTGGAGCCACTTCACCGCCAACGGCTGGGCGGGCGCGGAAAGCTTTAGCGGCCTGGCGCTGCCGGGGATGTTCGCCGCCATTCCGTTCGCTATCTGGTTTTTTCTCGCCATTGAGGGGGCTTCCATGGCCGCCGAAGAGGCCAAAGATCCGCAGCGCACCATTCCGCGCGCCCTGGGCGGCGGCATTCTGACGCTGACGGTGCTGGCGATCGGCGTGATGGTCTTCGCCGGCGGCGTCGGCGACTGGCGCGCGCTGTCCAATATCAACGACCCGCTGCCTCAGGCGATGAAGACGGTGGTGGGCAACGGCAGCGGCTGGCTGCATATGCTGGTGTGGCTGGGGCTGTTTGGCCTCGTCGCCTCCTTCCACGGCATCATTATGGGCTACTCGCGGCAGATCTACTCCCTCGCCCGCGCCGGCTATCTGCCCGCCGGGCTGGCCTCCCTCAACCGCCGCACCCGCACCCCGCATCTGGCGATCCTCGCCGGCGGCGTGGTGGGTATCGCCGCGATCTTCTCCGACTCGCTGATCACCATCAGCGGCATGCCGTTGACCGCCTGCATCGTCACCATGTCGGTATTTGGGGCTATTGTTATGTATATCACTTCCATGGCGGCGCTGTTCAAACTGCGCCGTAGCGAGCCGAAGCTGATCCGTCCGTTCCGCGCGCCGCTCTACCCGCTGGCGCCGGCCTTTGCCCTCGGCATGGCGGTGATCTGCCTGGTGGCGATGGTCTGGTATAACCTGCTGCTGGCGCTGATTTTCGCGGCGATGATGCTCGGCGGCTACCTGTGGTTCCGCAAAACCGCAGCGGCCCGTGAACGGGCGCCAGTGGATCCTCAACTGCGCACGGTCTCCTGAGGAGGCGGCATGTATAAAACCACGCTATCGGGCCAGGTATGGCGCTTTGATAGTCTGAAAACGCTGATGGCGAAAGCGTCGCCGGCCCGCTCCGGCGACGCCCTGGCGGGCGTTATCGCCCACTCGGCCGAAGAGCGGATGGCGGCGAAAATGACCCTCGCCGAGGTGCCGCTGACCGACATTCTCGACAATCCGCTTATCCCCTACGAGCAGGACGAAGTGACCCGCCTGATCCTCGACACCCATGATGCGCAGGGCTTTGCCGACCTGCGTCACCTGACGGTCGGCGATTTCCGCGACTGGCTGCTGGACGATGCCACCGATACCGCCACGCTGCAGCGGGTCGCCCGCGCTATCACCCCGGAGATGGCGGCGGCGGTAAGCAAGCTGATGCGCAATCAGGATCTGATCCTCGCCGCCAGCAAATGTCAGGTGGTGACGCGCTTTCGCAACACCATCGGCCTGCCCGGCCACCTCAGCGTGCGCCTGCAGCCCAATCATCCCACCGATGACCTGAAAGGCATCGCCGCCAGTATGCTCGACGGACTGCTGTACGGCGCCGGGGATGCGGTGATCGGCATCAACCCGGCCAGCGACAGCTTACCGGTGCTGGCGCAGCTGAACGTGATGCTGGACGATATTATCCAGCGCTTCGCCATTCCCACCCAGTCCTGCATTCTGACCCACGTCACCAATACGCTGCAGCTGATTGAGCGCGGCGCGCCGGTGGATCTGGTGTTTCAGTCGGTGGCGGGAACCGAAGCGGCCAACAGCGGCTTCGGCATCAACCTTGCCATGCTGCAGGAGGCCCGCGAGGCGGCCCTCAGCCTCGGTCGCGGCACCCTCGGCAACAATGTAATGTATTTTGAGACCGGCCAGGGGAGCTGCCTGTCGGCCAACGCCCACCACGGCGTCGACCAGCAGACCTGCGAGACGCGGGCCTACGCCGTCGCCCGCCACTTTGAACCGCTGCTGGTCAATACGGTGGTCGGCTTTATCGGTCCGGAGTATCTCTACGACGGTAAGCAGATTATTCGCGCCGGGCTGGAGGATCACTTCTGCGGCAAGCTGATGGGTCTGCCGATCGGCTGCGACGTCTGCTATACCAACCACGCGGAAGCGGATCAGGATGATATGGACACCCTGCTGACCCTGCTGTGCGCCGCCGGGCTCACCTTCCTGATCGGCGTGCCAGGGGCGGACGATATCATGCTTAATTACCAGAGCACCTCGTTCCATGATGCGCTCTACGCCCGTCGTCTGCTGGGCTTAAAGCATGCCCCGGAGTTCGCCGACTGGCTGGCGAAGATGCAAATTATCGATCCGCACGGCGCGCTGCGGCTCACCGACGCCCGCCATCCGCTGCTGTCCGTTCTGCCGCAAGGAGCCCCCGTATGAACCGTCCCGACGCCTGGAACCCGCTGCGTGAATTTACCGATGCGCGGATCGCCCTGGGCCGCAGCGGCGCCAGCCTGCCGACCCGCGAAGTCCTTAACTTTGGTCTGGCCCACGCCAGAGCGCGGGACGCCATTCATCAGCCGTTCGCCAGCCAGCAGCTGGTGGCGCCGCTGGCGGCGCTCGGCCTCGACACCCTGACGGTGCACAGCGCCGCGCCGGACCGTCATACCTATCTGCGGCGCCCGGATCTCGGGCGGCAGCTCGCCGACGAGAGTCGCGCCGACCTCGCCGCCAGCGGCGTCCGCCCCGCCGACCTGCTGCTGGTGATCGGCGACGGCCTCTCTTCCTGGGCGGTAGAGCGTCAGGCGGTGCCGTTGATCCGCGCCCTGCTGCCCTGGCTGCAGACGCTGGGGATCGGCCTGGCGCCGGTGGTGCTGGCCCATCAGTCGCGGGTGGCGCTGGGGGATGATATTGGCGAAACCCTGAAAGCCCGCGCGGTAGCGATCCTGATTGGCGAACGACCGGGCCTCTCCTCGCCGGACAGCCTCGGCGTCTACCTCACCTGGCAGCCCCATCGGCAGCGGCTGGAGTCAGAGCGCAACTGTATCTCCAATATTCGCCCGGAAGGGCTGAGCCATGACGCCGCCGCCTTTAAACTGGCCTGGCTGCTGGAGCAGGCTTTTTTACGACGGCTTACCGGCGTGCGCCTGAAAGATGAAAGCGATAATCCGGCGCTGCATGGAAAAATAAAACCATTGCCCCCTTTAAAATAATAAGTCACGCGAGCCGAAGAATAGATTTTTAATATTACCTGGCGCACCTGAATATTATATTCGGGTGCGCGCTGAAATCCCCCGGCGGCGCTTCGCTGGCGCGAGCCTGTGGAAACCGTTCAACCGGTTTATATTGCTTTTTTTCCAGGCCGGATAAGGCGCCAGTCGCCCCCCGGCAAAATACGTTCAGCGTATCAAAAGCCGTGTTGTCACCAGCCTTATGCCCTTGCCTGCAGGTAATAAGAATATTGCATGAGTAAAAACGAAACGGACGTTGTAAGGTAATTCAGCGCCTTAAAAATACCCGTCATACTTTAAGTTGCATGTGCGTTGGCTGCGTTCTCTCCCCCCAGTCACTGACTTCTGCAAGCGCCTGGGAAATCGCTCACATGCCACCTTCATGCGACTCGAATTATTTAGGGTATATATCTCGTTATCTATTCAACATAACAGCCAATAATTCGCCAGATACGCTGGCGAATTATTCCTCAATGTTATGCAGTCATTGATGGTTAAAGATAAATAATCGACCGACGGAGAAATACCAATGAAATCGTTTTCCGGGAAAGCGTCTTTAATGGCCACGCTGGTAGCCGCGCTGGCCGGCGCGAGCAGCGCGCAGGCAGCGGAAATTAAAATCGGGGTGGTATTACCCCTGAGCGGCGCCCTCAGCGGCTATGGTCAGCCGTCGCAGAAAGGGCTGGACATTATTCAGACCATCACCCCGACGTTAAAAAATGGCGATACCATCAAGCTTATCGTTATCGATGATAAAAGCGACAAAGTCGAAGCGGCCAACGCCATGCAGCGGCTGGTCTCCAGCGATAAAGTGGATGCCGTGATCGGGGAAGTCACCTCCTCCAACACCCTGGCGATGACCAAGATCGCCGACGACAGCAAAACGCCGCTGGTCTCCTCCACCGCCACCAACGACCGCGTCACCCGCAACCATCCGTACGTCAGCCGGGTCTGCTTCTCGGACAGCTTCCAGGGGGTGGTCGGGGCCAATCTGGCCTCCCGCGATCTGAAAGCCAAAACCGCCGCCATCGTGTTTGACAGTAGCAACGATTACTCCGTCGGCCTGGCGAAAGCGTTCCGCACCCAGTTCCTGAAAAACGGCGGCACCATTCCCATCGAGGTACAGGCCCCGGGCGGCAGCAAGGACTTTAAAGCCCAGCTGGCGAGCGTCAAGGCGAAGAATGTCGACATGATTTATATGCCGATCTACTACACCGAAGGGGCGCTGATTGCCGTGCAGTCAAAACAGCTGGGGCTCAACAAACCGGTGGTGGGCGGCGACGGTCTGGCCGCAGATCAGGTCTTCTTCGATGTGGGTAAAGACGCGGTCAACGGCTATATGACCACCGATTACTACTCGCCGAACGCCAAAGAGCAGACCCCGGCCGGGGAAACCTTCATCAAAGCCTGGGAAGCCAAATACCAGCAGCCGACCCATACCTGGGGCGCAATGGCGGCGGACGCCTATAACGTCATCGTCAACGCCATGAACCAGTGCAGCGATCCCCACGATCGGGTCTGCGTGAATGAAAAAATCCGCGCCACCAAAGATTTCCAGGGCGTGACCGGCACGCTGACGTTACAGAACGGCGACGCCATTCGCAGCGCGGTCATCAACGAAGTGAAAGATGGCAAGCTGGCGTTTCGTACCGTGGTTAACCCTTAAGTTGTGACGAGGCTACAAAATGGACGGCGCCATTTTTCTCCAGCAAGTGGTCAATGGAATGAGTCTTGGGGGCATGTACGCCCTGATTGCCATCGGTTATACGATGGTTTATGGCGTGCTAAGGCTGATCAACTTCGCCCATGCGGACGTGATGATGGTCGGCGCGTTTAGTACGCTGTTTTTATTTTCTTCGGTTGGGCTACCCTTCGGGGTAGCCGTTTTCCTGACTCTCGGGCTGTGCGGCCTGTTTGGCATGCTGATTGACCGGGTCGCCTATCGTCCGCTGCGCCAGGCCTCGAAAATTTCCATGCTGATCACCGCCATCGGCGTCAGCTTCTTCCTCGAAAACCTGTTTAACGTGCTGTTTGGCGGCAGCTCGCGCTTCTTCTCCGCCCCTGACTTTTTCAACCAGACCCGGGCCTTCGGCAGCGTCATCATTACCAACGTGGCGTGGATTGTGCCGCTGATCACCGTCCTGCTGCTGCTGGCGATCCTCTGGCTGCTGTACCGCACCCGCTATGGAATGGCGATCCGCGCGGTAGCCTTTGACGTCAACACCGTGCGTCTGATGGGCATTGACGCCAACCGGATCATCTCCCTGGTCTTCGCCCTCGGCAGCAGCCTCGCGGCGCTCGGCGGCGTGTTCTACTCCATCAGCTACCCGACGATCGATCCCCTGATGGGCGTGCTTATCGGCCTGAAGGCCTTCGCCGCCGCCGTGCTGGGCGGGATCGGCAGCGTCACCGGCGCGGTGCTGGGCGGCTTTATCCTCGGTTTTACCGAGGTGGTCGCGGTGGCGATCTTCCCCGAACTGGGCGGCTATAAAGACGCTTTCGCCTTCCTGTTCTTGATTCTGGTCCTCTTGTTCCGCCCGGTCGGCATTATGGGCGACGAACGTCTGGAAAGGAGCCGTTTCTGATGCTCAACGCGACGACCACCGCCGGGGCGCAGCTGCGCAACCTGGCCATTATTGTCATCTGTATCGCGCTGCTGGCCGGAATCAACGTGGTTTTCAATGACTACATTGTTCGCGTCATCAGCACCATTTTTATCTTTATGATCCTCGCGGTCAGCTACAACCTGATCAACGGCGTAACCGGCCAGCTGTCGCTGGAGCCGAACGGCTTCGTGGCGGTAGGCGCCTACGTCACCGCCCTGCTGATCCTCTCCAGCGACAGCAAGGTAGACATGTTTGAAATGGCCGCCCCCAGCCCGTGGATCCTCAGCCTGCACGCGGGCTTCCTCCCCGCCCTGCTGATAAGCGGCCTGTGCGCGGCGGCGCTGGCGGTGTGCCTCGCCGTGCCGGTCTTCCGGGTGCGCGGCGACTACCTGGCCATCGTCACCCTCGGCTTCGGGTTTATCATCAAGATCCTCGCCATTAACAACCCGCAAATCACCAACGGCGCCATCGGGCTGAACGATATTCCGCAGCAGCCGCATCTCCTGTTCTGGTGCGGCCTGTTCGCCCTGCTGGCTACCGGCATGATCCTCCAGCTGGTGTGGTCGAAGTATGGCCGGATGATGAAAGCCATTCGCGACGATGAAGATGCGGCGATCGCCATGGGGGTCAACACCTTCCGCATTAAAACCTGCGCCTTCGCCACCAGCGCCTTCTTCGAAGGGATCGGCGGCGGTCTGCTGGCTTCCCTGCTGACCACCATTTCCCCGGGGCTGTTCGACTTTATGCTCACCTTCCAGCTGCTGATTATTATCGTCCTCGGCGGGCTCGGCAGCACCACCGGCGCCCTGCTCGGCACCGTGCTGGTGGTCGGCAGCGGCGAGTGGCTGCGCTTTCTCGACCAGCCGCTGCAGTTCTTCGGTCACGATCTCGGCGCCTATCCGGGCCTGAGAATGGTGGTCTTCTCCCTGCTGCTGCTGATCATCATGCTTTTCGCCCGCGAAGGGCTGCTGGGGAAAAAAGAGATTTGGCAGATGGGAAGAAGGAACAGCAGCTATGGCGGAAAATAAAATCATCCTGCAGGTGCAGGACGTCACCATGCAGTTTGGCGGCCTGCGGGCCATCGACAACGTCAGCTTCCATGTTGATGAAGCGGAGATCTTTGGCCTTATCGGCCCGAACGGCGCGGGCAAAACGACCCTGTTTAACGTCATCACCGCCAACTATAAGCCCACCAGCGGCAGCGTCACCCTCGCGGGCGCCTCGCTGAAGGGGCTAAAGCCCAACCAGGTGGTCAACGCCGGGATCGCCCGCACCTTCCAGAATATCCGTCTGTTTAACTCGATGACGGTGCTGGAGAACGTAATGGTCGGGCTCGACCGGGCCAGCCGCTATTCGCTGCTGGAGGCGGCCCTGCACATTGGCCGCTACTTTCCGGCCGAGCGGGCGGCGAAGGCCAAAGCGATGGCCATTCTGGAAGACATCGGCATCGCCCACTTCGCCCATATGCAGGCCACGAACCTGAGCTATGGCAACCAGCGCAAAGTGGAGATCGCCCGCGCGCTGGCCACCTCGCCGAAGCTGCTGCTGCTCGATGAGCCGGCCGCCGGGATGAACCCGAAGGAGACCGAGGATCTGGCGGAGCTGATCTTCCGCATGCGCCATGACTATCAGCTCAGCGTCCTGTTAATCGAGCACGATATGCCCTTCGTCAACCGTCTGTGCGAACGGGTGATGGTCCTGGAGTATGGTAAGCCATTGTTCAGCGGCCTGATGGCCGAGGCGATCCAGCATCCGGACGTCATTTCCGCTTATCTGGGAGAAGCCAATTATGCTTAACGCCAGAGAACTGAAGGTCTTTTACGGCGTGATCCAGGGGCTGAAAGGCGTCGATATCGATGTTTATGACCGGGAGATCGTCACCCTGATCGGCAGCAATGGCGCCGGTAAAACCTCCACCCTCAATGGGATCGTCAACCTGGTGGGCTCCAGCGGGCGCGTCAGCTTCCTCAACGACGATATCTCGCGCAGCCAGACCCACCAGATCGTACGTCGCGGGCTGGCGCTGGTGCCGGAGGGACGCCGGGTCTTTACCAACCTGACTATCGAAGAGAACCTGCGCATGGGCGCTTACAATAATCTCGCCGGCTACACCCGCCTGCGCGATCGTATGTACGCCCTCTTTCCACGGCTCAAGGAGCGGCGCCATCAGATGGCGGGCACCATGAGCGGCGGCGAGCAGCAGATGCTGGCCATCGCCCGGGCGCTGATGAGCGAGCCGGTGTTATTGATGCTGGATGAACCGAGCCTCGGGCTGGCGCCGAAAATTGTCGGCGAGCTGTTCGGCATCATTAAGCAACTGCGCGAAGAGAATATGACGGTGCTGCTGGTGGAGCAGAATGCGACGGCCGCGCTGGCGATCGCCGATCGGGCGTATGTCCTGGAGAATGGCCGGATCACCTTGTCAGGCGCGGCGCGGGAGATGCTGACTAACCCGGAAATTAAGCGGATGTATCTGGGGGGATAAGGGTGGTTAAAACTGCCTGGGCTGCGGCGGCGCCTCCTGCGATGCCGCAACCTCAGGCAGTCTCTTGCTACACAAAGCACACCTCGTTCCAGTAGGCTTCTCGCGTCCTGCGTCGCTCAGTATGTCTTATCATGACGGAACCACCGGGTTTCCACGTTGCCAATGTCCACGCCGTAGAGGCTGGCCACCGGCAGGATCGCCTCCATGACGCGTTGAGTATCTTGCTGTCCGGCTTCACCGTTGGACAAAAAAGCCAGCCAGCCCGTTAACCGTTGCCACAATGCCACTTTCGTTTTCTCCTCTGTCGGGAAGCGAATCGCCTGGGTCTATTTCAACCACAGTTGGCCGGGCGCGGGAAATATTAATTCCGAATTTGCAATCCTGGCTGGCGCATATTACGCCCGGTCCTGTCACCCTCACCCTGGCCCTCTCCCTGAGGAAGAAGGGGCCGCCCGGCAGTCGTGACTGCGCCGGTAAAACGCTACCAGCGCATAAAGAATACCCACAGGTTTGTTAAGTTCTTTTTCGTTATAGATAAGAATTTTTTCTTCTTTGCCGCCGACGGGCAATGTGTGGGAGCGTGATGTCCACAAAACAAAACAGGGATTCAGGGGAAAAAATATGCGCAACAAAACCACAAAAATCGCACTGGCGCTGGGTATGCTGCTGCTCGCCTCGCAGGCGCAGGCCGACCAGCTGGCTGACATCAAAGCCGCCGGCGTCGTGAAAGTCGCCACCTTTGACGCCAATCCGCCGTTCGGCTCCGTGGACGCCAAAACCCACCATATCGTCGGCTACGACGTCGACTTTGCCCAGGCGCTGGCGAAAGCGCTCGGCGTCAAACTCGAACTGGTGGCCACTAACCCGGCCAACCGTATTCCGCTGCTGCAGTCCGGCAAAGCCGACCTGATCGTCGCCGACATTACCATCACCCCGGAGCGGGCCCAGGTTATTGATTTCTCAACGCCGTATTTCGTCACCGGCCAGCAGTTCCTCGTGCCGGCCGGCTCTCCGGATAAGCTTGATGAGTACAGCAAAGCGCGCATCGGCGCGGTGAAAGGCACCACCGGCGAACAGGCGCTGCACCAGCGTTTCCCGCAGGCTCGCGTCCTCTCCTATGACGATATTCCGCTGGCCCTGACCGCCCTGCGCAACGGCAACGTCCAGGCCATCACCCAGGACAGCACCATCCTTGCCGGTCTGCTGGCGGAAGCGCCGGATAAAGCCAAGTTTAAAATTCTGCCCGACCTGCTCAGCAAAGAAGAGATTGGCGTGGGGGTGAAGAAAGGCGAACCGGCCCTGCTGAAGGCCGTCAACGATGAGCTGGTGAAGCTGGAGAAAACCGGCGAAGCCGCGAAAATTTACGATGTCTGGTTTGGCCCTGCCACTAAAACGCCGCAGCCGCGCGCCTTTACCATAGAAGCGAAATAATATGTTCTCGGGTTTATTCTCCCACTCCGCGGCTCCGGCCGCGGATTTTTCACGTCTGCAGCGCGCCAGCATTACCTTTCGTGAGGTGGCCAAGCGCTACGGCGATCATCAGGTGCTCAACGCCATCAACCTGCAGGTCGATCCCGGCGAAGTGGTGGCGATCCTCGGCCCTTCCGGATCGGGAAAATCGACGCTGATCCGCCTGATCAACCAGCTCGAATCCTTAAGCGGCGGCGAGATCCTGATCGACGGCAAACCCACCAGCCGGCTGAGCGGCAGCGCCTTGCGCCAGCTGCGCAGCCGCGTCGGCTTTGTCTTCCAGCAGTTCAACCTTTACGCCCACCTGACGGCGCAGGAGAACATCACGCTGGCGCTGGAGCGCGTCCACGGCTGGGGAAAAAGCGCGGCACAGGAGCGGGCGCTGGCGCTGCTGCGTCAGGTCGGGCTGGAGGAGAAAGCGCAGCAGATGCCGGCGCAGCTCTCCGGCGGCCAGCAGCAGCGGGTGGCGATCGCCCGCGCCCTGGCCTCCTCGCCGCAGATTATCCTGTTCGATGAGCCCACTTCGGCGCTCGACCCGGAGATGATCGGCGAAGTTTTGCAGGTGATGAAAAACCTCGCCCACAGCGGGATCACCATGCTGGTGGTGACCCACGAGATGCAGTTTGCCCGCGAAATTGCCGACCGGGTGGTGTTTATCGACGGCGGCGACATTCTCGAGGTCGCCCCGCCGGCTGAGTTTTTCGCCCATCCGCAGCATGCCCGCGCGCGGCGTTTTCTGCAGAAGGTGCTGGATCCGCTGCACCAGGAGAGCCTCGAGTGACGCCAATGCTTGACTGGCACGGCGTCCTGAGCGGACAGCCGTTGCAATGGATTATCTCTGGTTTTCTCACCACCGTCTGGGTCAGCGTCGCCGGGATCCTGCTCGCCACTGCGCTGGCGGTTCTGCTGCTGGCCCTACGTCTCGGCGGCGGCCGCGCGGGGCGCGGGCTGGTGGCCGCGTGGGTCTCGCTGTTTCGCAATACCCCGCTGCTGGTCCAGCTGCTGTTCTGGTACTTTGCCGCCTGGAACCTGCTGCCGCTGGCGGTGAAGAACGTGGTGAACGACGAGCACGCCTGGTCCATTCTGCCGGGCAACGTCTGGTGGCTGACGCCGGAGTTCCTCTGCTCAATGTGGGGGCTGGGGGTCTTTACCTCCGCCTTTCTGGTGGAAGAGATCGCCTCCGGACTGCGCGCCGTCAGCCACGGGCAGCGGGAAGCCGCGCTGTCGCAGGGCTTTACGCCGTGGCAGGAGCTGCGCTTTATCCTTCTGCCGCAGGGGCTGGCCAACGCCTGGCAGCCGATTGTCGGCCAGTATCTCAACCTGATGAAACTCTCATCGCTGGCCAGCGGCATCGGCTTTGCGGAACTGACCTATCAGGTGCGGCAGATTGAGAGCTATAACGCGCACGCCCTGGAGGCTTTTGCCGTCGGCACCGCGCTGTACCTGGCGCTGGGGGTGGCGATGGGCGTGGCGCTAACGCGTCTCGGCCCGGGAAGAAAACTGCAACGGAGCGCCCAACATGAACGCTAATCTGGCGGTGATCGCCGATAACCTTGATTACCTGCTGTGGGGCCGGCTGGCGGAGGGCCAGCCCGGCGGCGTGGCCCTGACCCTGCTGATGGCTATCGGCGCCACGCTGCTGGCGCTGCCGGGAGGCATTGCGCTGGCGGGGCTGGCCTGGCGCTACGGCGGGCTGACGCGGCGTCTGCTGTTTCTGTGGGCGGAAATTATCCGCGGCATCCCGCTGATATTTGTCATCTTCTGGCTGTGGTATCTGCTGCCGATGCTGACCGGCGGCGATCTGCCCGGCGCGGTGACCGTGACCCTGGCGCTGGCGTGGTTTACCGCCGCCTCGGTGATGCACTCGGTGCTGGCGGGGCTGCAGTCGCTGCCGAAAGGTCAGTATGAGGCGGCGCTGACCCAGGGCTTCGCCCCCGGGCAAACGCTGCGCCTGGTGCTGCTCCCGCAGGCGCTGCGCAACGTTCAGCCGTCGCTGGTGGGGATCTTTATCGGCCTGCTGAAGGACACGTCGCTGGCGTTTATCGTCAACGTCCCGGAGCTGACCACCTTGGCCGGCCAGGTCAACAACCGGGTGCAGATCTATCCCCTGGCGATCTTCGTCTTCACCGGCGCGGTGTACTACCTGCTGTGCTGCGGTCTGAGCCTGCTGGCCAGCCGGCGCTTTACCCGCCGCGCGACCGCCGGGTAAGGTTCACTCCGCGGGGCGGGGCTTCAGCGGGCAGGTATCGCTGATCTTAATAAATTTGTCGTTATAGACCAGATAGTGGTTCCCCGGCTGGCGCAGCGCCGGCTGGCGAACCACGTCCCCGGGACGCAGATACCACGCGTCCCCCTCCTCTTCGGTCGAATCGCATCCTGGCTTAATCAGCAGCTTAAACCAGGTATTGCCGGTATTGCTCACCGTCCCGGCCACCTTATCGAAAGACCATTTAAACTGCACCTCGCGCGGGCGCACCACCAGAATGGTATCCATCACCACCACCGGCTCCATGCTGACCTCGCCGCCGGTCGGGCCGCGCCTCGTCAGGTTGCGGGTGGGGATTTCGCGAAACGAGACCCGATAATAGCGCTCGCGATTGTCCCGCGGGCCATGATAGTAAAATTTGAAGTATTCGCTCTCCCCGGCCTGCAGCGCCAGCTGACGGGGGGCGAACAGCAGCTCGCCATCCACCGGCCGGGAGCGCACTTCGCTGCCGCCCGGGCGATCGATGGCGCTGACGGCGATGCGGTATAGCCGCGCGCTTTTATTGTTGTTCACCACCCGTTTGCTGGCGAAATCCGCTTCAGCCGGCAGGGAAAAGGTCAGGTTGCCGACCGAGATAGCCTGCGCCAGCGGAGCCACCAGCAGGCAGCCCACCGTCAGCAGGGCCTTAGTTAATGTTGCGCCACGTCGCCTGGACATGAATCTCTCCTGAAGCGCTGACTTCGCCAAACCAGCCGTTATCGTCTACCGTCCGCAGCGAAATGGCGTTATCCATCGGAATCGAGAATTTCACCGTGGTCTTATCCATCTGCCCCACTTCGCCGGAGATATCGGTCCGCGGCGTGGTCAGCCACAGCGCATCGGTCATATCCCGCCAGCTGTCATCGCACCCGGCGTCGTAGGTCTGCGTCGCGCCGCTGCGGGTGATAAAAGAGAGCGTCGCCGGGAACGGCACTTTCGCCGTACCGTCATCGGAGCTAAAGAGACAGTAGGAGCGCCCGCCAATCACCTGCGCCGGTCCGGTCACTTTGATCAGCACTTCGTCGGCGGCCGTTTTACCGCTGGTGGTGACGATGTAGCCGAAATCGAGCGCCGGTTCGCCGCTGCCGACATCCCCCTCCCGCGACGGCGCCGAGGTATATTCGTCGGAGATAATGCTGATGCTGAAATCACGGGGCTTGATAATCAGCGTGTTGGAGGTGGAAAACTCATACCAGCCTGACTCCGGCGAGGTGGTGTTCTGGAAGCGAAAGTTGAACAGATCCTTGGTATTGATATCGCTGATCCCGAGATTCACCATCTGCTTAAAGAAGTTGCTGGAGAAGAACACATAGATCGCGTCTGAGCTCTTCATCTCGTTGAAGGTGTAGTAATAGGCAGTATTGCTCACCGGCTTCCATGAGCTGCCGTTGAGGCTGAACTGCATATCGTACGCCCCGACGGCCGAGGCCAGCGACGAGTTGGCGATCGCCGGGAAAATATGGATCGAGGTGTTGCTTAACCCATTGGTCTGCAAGGTATAGTTGACCATCTTACAGCTTAATCCTGAGCGGCTGCCGATGGTCTGCGTCCGGCAGTCGGCGTTCCCTTCCCCGAGCGTCGGCACGCCATCGCTGTTGATAAACACCTCCGCCAGCGAGTGGGTGTTTATCAACCGCAGGCTCGCGGCTTTGGTGTGGGTGACGTTGCGCACATACCAGTTGCCGGAGGCCTGATCCTTACAGCGCGCGCCGCTGCTGGCGTCGTAGTTCACCGAGGTCTGGCAGGCATTGATGGTCATCGTGAAGCTGCCGCCGACCGGCATCTGTTGCAGATACTGATAGAAGGCGTCCGACATCATACCGTGCATCCACTTCGCACCGCCGCTGGTCACCGTCGCGCCATAGAACCCGCTGGCGTCGGTGGTTTGCGGCAGGATCAGACTGGTGGCCATATCGCACCCGGCGTACCAGTTGATGCAGCGCAGGCCGGTTAAGGGGTGCGAAACCGGCGAGTTTTCCAGCCACATATCAAACTTCCAGTTGGCATTGAGCCCGGTGTTGTAGCCGTTATCGATATAGCCGAGACTCTGCTGATAGATGGTCCCGGAGCCGGTGTATTTTAAGCCGGTCCAGCGGTTGGCGCCGGTCATGCGCGGATCCAGCGCCCCGCCGGGGGTGACGAAAAAGTTGTCGTCGGAGTTGTTTTCCACAAACACAAACTCGCGCGCCGGCGCATCCGACCACGTGGTCTTCGACACCGCCGCCCTGAGCGCGGCCGCCGGCCAGAGCAGCGCGAGGATCGCCAGGGCGATTAAGGGGTTAACTTTCATTCTCTTCTCCTGTCTGCTGCGCCGCCGCCCACGACGAGAGGCCGCTGCAAACCACATCCCCCACCCAGACGGCGCCGCGCGCCTGGCTGAGCTCCAGCGCCACTTCGCAGGTTTTATTGCCGCCGTAGCTGAAATCGATCGTGGGGTATTTCTTATCCACATCCATGACGAACTCGCCGTTTTCATCGGTGCGGGTACGGCCGATATGGTTGTTAATCCGCGCATTCGCCAGCAGCGTGCCGTCTTCCGCCCGAATACGACCGGAGACGGTGACCATCTGCTTCACCTCAGGCTCAATCACCGCCACGTTGCCGGGATAGAGGGTCAGATGACTCTTGCGCCCGCTGACGATGTCGTAACTGTCGAGCGAGTTTTTGCTGTTTTGCAGCTCCACCTCATAGCGGCCATAGGGTGAGAGCGGCAGATAGTTACGCTTGCCGCTGAGCGGGAAGATCCGCCCGTTGACCCTGGCGCTGATCTGACCGTCATCCTCCAGCCCGGTGTTGAAGATCACCCCGGCGTTGCCGTCGGTTCGTCCGCTGGCGGCGATGTTTTTGCCCTGCCAGCCGACGCTGCCGCTGGCGGTGAGGTTGGTGTTGACGTAGCCGTCCGCCGCGCTGTTGACGTTCAGCGTGCCGCTGGCGTAGCGGGCGTCGAACTGGGCATACGCCCCGCCGCTGAGGGTTTTGTCATCCCCGGTATCGCCGGAGATGGCCCGCGACAGATTGGCGCCGATGGTGCGAATGGTGCCTTCATCAAACTGCTTGCGCGCTGAGAGGTTAGCCATGGTGTAGCCGTTCTGATGGGTCATCCCGGCGCTGAACCAGTTGCCCAGCGGCAGCGACAGATCGAGGGCGATATATTTCCCGGTGTTGGCGCTGCTGTCGCCATTGTTATAGCGCTGGATCCCCGCCCGCAGGCCGAGCGAGCCAAAGGCGCCGCTGTAGACCGTCTGATAGTAATCCGCGGTGTAGTAATGGCTGTTGTAGCGACGGTCATCGTTGTAGCTGACGCTGAACGTCCCCAGCTTCGACCACAGCGCGTTGAGGTTGAGGGTGCCGCCGATCGCCCGGTTGTCAGCATCGCTGCGCCGCAACTGATCGCCAATGCGGGTTCTCTCCTGGTTGACCCACACTGAACTAAAGCCCCCCGGCAGCGTGGCGCTGATGCTGCCGACGCTGCTCCACGAGCTGTCGCTGGCCAGCATATTTTGCAGGTTAACGTTGATCGACTCGCCCAGCGGCAGCGTCAGGCGGGTTTCTCCCACCGCCTGGTTGTCGTAGCCATAGCCCGTTGCCGCCCAGCTCAGGGTGCTGAGCGACCCGGAGGCCGAGAGGCCCGCCAGCCAGCTCTCTTTCGCCGGCCGGGTCTTTTTCCCGCTCTCCGACCAGCGATCCATATGAAAACTGCCGCCCCACACCTGCCACGCCAGCGGCGCGCCGGCGCCGCGTCCCCGGCTGAACAGCTTATTGACCCGCTGGGTGCGTTTGCTGACCACCCGCCCGTTGACGATCACCTCGACCTCCACGTCGTAAATACCGTACGGCAGGCCGCGGGTATCCACTTCATGGTTCCCCATGGCGAAGTTCTGGACGCTCAGCAACCGGCCGTCACGGGTGAGATGCACCTCGCCCGCCGCCGGCAGAAAGGCGATCACCGGCGTGGCGGACTGGCTGTTGTCGAAGACGGTGGAGCTGGCCTGGTTCCCCCAGGAAAGGCCGTAAATCTTGCCCGCCGAAATAGCGGTCATCGGCCCCAGGGACTGCAGGTTCCAGGTGTCAAGCATCCCGCCGGCAAAGCGGTGGCCGGCGAAATCGCGTTCATACATGGCCTTATATAATTCACTGTCCTGCTGACCGCTGCCGATCCCGTACAGTGAGCCGTCGAGCACCACATGATGCTCACGCAGCGCCGTGACGTTGTTCAGCGACAGATAGCTGGAGGTGTTGCTCCCGCCGTTGCGCATCTGGTTGTTATAGACGCCGAGGTTATAGCTCAGGTTGCTGCTGAGGGCGTTGACGCTCGACTGGCCGATGTCTTCGCTGCGCGAGCGCAGCACGGTGCCCAGCGCCTCGCGCTTGACCACCAGCTGCAGCAGCAGCTGGCGCAGGCTGAGATCCAGCTGCGCGCTGTCGGTCAGCGTGATGGTGAGCGCCTCGCTGAACGGGGCGTTGGCGAGGCCAGTCAGCTGCTGGCGGGTCTGTTCGCTGACGCTGGCGTTACCCTCATTGTCCTCCAGCCGGATCTGCCGAACGCGCAGCTGGCCGCCGTCCAGCCAGATAAAGGCGCTGCCGATCCGCTGATCGTCCCGGGTGTCCTGGCTACCGGCAAGATGAATATAGAGAGGAACGCTCATGCCGTCCTGCAGCGCCTGGCTGAAGGCCTGCGGAATAATCACCCCGCCAATCTGCTGCGCCCCTGGGGCAGCCGCGCTGGCGTCGGGCTGAACGAACAAAAAAAACATGCCGAAGGCAAGCCGTGTTTTCAGTCCTGGGGAAATCCGTTGTAGAGGCATCGTCGTTATCCATCTGCACAGCTGTCTATTTCACGGGAACAAACTGCTCACCCTGCCAAAGCGCAACCCGTCCTTTTTTATCCGCCGTGTCCACGCGCGTAAAACGGCGTGATTTACCCGGCATCAGGTAGTAGTTCTCTTTACACTCCTTACCCTCGGCGGCCTTCAGGCAAGGGCCGTAGGCGAGGATCCGCAGCGTCGCGTTCCCGGTGTTGGTCAGGGAGCCGTTGGCGTACTGAAAGCGGTAGTTCACCTGCCGGGGCGCCACCACCAGGATGGTGCCGATGCGGGCGGAAGCGGTGGCCACCGCGCTGCGGGTGGCGTTATCGCGCTGGGCATCGCTGAGCGCCTGGTCGAACCAGACAATGCGGTAGTAGCGCTCTTTGTCATCCGCCGGGCCTTTGTAGAAGAAGCGGATCACATCGCTGGCCTGAGCGGGTAGCAGCAGGCTGGCGGGAGTGAGCAGCACCTCGTCCGGTTTATCCATCGGGATAACCTGTCCGTCATCCAGCGGGGAAGAGAGCCGTTCGAGATGGATATTGATCAGCCGGCCGCTGTCGGTGCTGTTCTTGATCGTTTTGCTCAGCGTGCTGCTGCCGCTGTTCATAAAAGATGAGATATCGCCGACATCCAGCGCCTGCGCCGGCGACACTCCGGCAAACAGCAGCCCGAGGGCAAGAAGGTGCTTTTTCATAACAATTCCGTCCGTGAAAAAAGCAGGGGGAGCCCCCCCTGCTGGTGCATCAGAAGGATCAGCTGGTCCAGGTGGCGTCGAACTGTACGCTAACGTCGCCGCTCCAGATCCCTTCCGGCAGGGTGCTGTAATCGGTCACGGCGGTGGTGCCGTCAGTGGTGCCGCTGATGATAGAGAAGGTGAAACCATCCTGCGCGGTGGTGCGACCGCTGGCGTTGTAGCCATTAGCCAGCGCGCTGAGGTTGCCGCCCAGAATGTTGTTGGCGGTATCGATCATCACGGTATCACCGGTTTTTTCCACCGCTGCGCCGTTATAATCCACGCCCACGCTCAGCGTGGAGCCGGAGGTATCCAGCTGGGTTAAGGTGTTGGTGATAAGACGCGAGGTCAGCTTAAAGGCGGTCGCCGTTGCGTCACCCTCAATTGCCACGTCAAACAGACCTTTCTGTGAGTTAAAACCTTTCACGCCTTCGGCATACTGGAACGCCAGGCTGCCGAGCGGGGTGACGACCAGTTTGCTGGTGGTGTCTTTTTTGGCGGTCGCAGACCAGGTCGCTACAGCCTGAGCCGTTACGTCAGCAGCCTGCGCCACACCCATACCGGTAAACGCCGTTACCAGAGCTATTGCCAGAACCTTTTTTTTCATCGCTTTTTCTTCCTGAGTTGAATTAAGGACATGATGTCCCGGTGAACCATTCAAAAATTAACTTGCCTGGGTGTTACTGAACTAACTTATATATTTTGGAATACAGCTTGGCCTCAGCATTGCGCCGATGGGTATACACTGTCTTCACGCTACAATTTTCAATTCTGGCGATCGATTTCGGCTGCATGCCCTGGGCGGTCATGCGGATAATTTTCATTTCCCGGTCTGTAATTTTATCTTTCTTAATATCTTTACGGAGAAACCTGCCATTAATCACATAGGCCAGCTCTTTTCGAATATCGCGACTCAGGCCAACATATACCACGCCGCGAATATCGCTATTGTAATACCAGTAATTCGCTAAGGCCTCTGACTTTCTGGCCGCAATTAATACGACCTGTTTCCCCTTTACCGCGGATAGCCATTCGCTGTCGCGCCTGATAAATTCGTTTAACGAAGCCGTATTGAGATTGATAAACACGAAATCTCTTCTGATTTTCTCTAGCGACAGATAAATTAATTCGTCGATATCTACAATCAGTTCGGATAATCCTTTATAGAAGTAGGAGTCATGGGCAGACCAAATATACTTATCGGAACAGCTTTTATATTCCATATAGTTTTTAACCTCATAGTCCTTGAAGTAATCATTTTTACAACGTCACTGCTTGCCAGGCCTATAAAGTTAACTGGCGTATTCCATTCCTTTAATAAATCGCCATTAAATAAGACACGCATCACCTATCAATATTGGATAAGCGGGGTTAAACTATAATTATTTTCTGCTTGGCGTTGAATTTAAGTTTTTTCCTATAGAGTGTCAACATGCGGAAAGGCAATGAATTTCGCGCCCAGGTCAATATTTACAAAAACTGAAAATATCGTTTTTTTGAGGAAAGAAAAAAGACATTTATTTTCATAAGGTTATTGGCAATATTACCGTCGACTCTTAGCTGAATTTTATATTACCCAGGATCTTCACCCCATTATGTTAGGAATATTCTTAATGGAGGGCAGAATGAAGTTGTCGAATAAACCAAATTTATTAAAAAATAAAGAATATAAATCCAAAAAGAAGCAACAACCAGGATGATTCACCAACACATAAGACTCATGAATAGATTAACCTGCCGCACAAAATAGTTATGTATATGTTAATATCTGGGGAATGTTGAATGCTAAACAAAGGCAGACGCATTATCTATTCGATATAACAGTTCTCATCAGCAAGATTAAGCGAAGATTGACGAGGGTTCCGGCCGTCAAGGGGCGCCTGTCTCCGCGCCCCCGAAAGCATAGCCGCTTTTCGGCGCTTCGCCAGCGCGCCACGCGCGCGCGGGTGGACCGCTCACCGCCGCCCTTTCCCGCCTGTTCACGGTTTGTTCGCAATACCGTCATCGAAATTTCACATAAAGACCTATTAATAGTGGCCAGTTAATGACGAACCTGGACACTCTTATGAACAGCTCTCTTGCCGCGGTGGCCGAAACTGATTTCCAGCCGTTCACCGATCTCAATGCCGGCCGGCAGCGGAAGGTCTTAAGCGTGCGTAACCTGAGTAAAGCCTACGAGGCTCAGCACAAGGTGCTGGACGGCATCAGCTTTGATCTGCACGCCGGTGAAATGGTCGGGGTTATTGGTCGCTCCGGCGCCGGTAAATCGACGCTCCTGCATGTTCTCAATGGCACCCACAGCGCCAGCGGCGGCGAAATTCTTAGCTACCCGGAAGTCGGTACCCCGCACGATGTCTCCCGGCTGAAAGGCCGCGCGCTCAACGCCTGGCGCAGCCACTGCGGGATGATCTTTCAGGACTTCTGCCTGGTGCCGCGCCTCGACGTGCTCACCAACGTTCTGCTGGGCCGCCTCAGCCAGACTTCAACCCTGAAATCGCTGTTTAAAATCTTTCCCGCAGCCGACCGGGCGCGCGCCATTGCGCTGCTTGAATGGATGAACATGCTGCCGCACGCGCTGCAGCGGGCGGAGAACCTCTCCGGCGGGCAGATGCAGCGGGTGGCGATCTGCCGGGCGCTGATGCAAAACCCCGGGATCTTGCTCGCCGACGAGCCTGTCGCCTCGCTGGATCCGAAAAACACTCAGCGCATCATGGATGTGCTGCGCGAGATTAGCGAGCAGGGCATCAGCGTGATGGTCAACCTGCATTCGGTGGAGCTGGTCAGGTCCTACTGCACCCGGGTTATCGGCGTCGCCAGCGGACAGCTTATTTTTGACGATCACCCCGCCCGGCTGACGCAGGATGTACTGCAGCAGCTGTACGGCGATGACGTTAGCCAATTGCATTAATTTCACTCACACGGGCAACATAATGAAAAAATATATGACTGGCGCAGTTCGTTTATCCGCAATGGTCGCGGGCATGATGATGGCATGGCAGGCAGCGGCGGCGCAGCCGAAAGAGCTGAATCTGGGCATTCTCGGCGGCCAGAACGCCACCCAGCAAATCGGCGATAACCAGTGCGTGAAGACCTTCCTCGATAAAGAGCTGAACGTGGATACCAAACTGCGTAACTCTTCCGACTATTCCGGGGTGATTCAGGGTCTGCTGGGGGGTAAAGTCGACGTGGTGCTGAGCATGTCCCCCTCCTCTTACGCCTCGGTTTATCTCAATAACCCGAAAGCGGTGGATATCGTCGGCATCGCCGTGGACGACAAAGATCAGTCTCGCGGCTATCACTCGGTGGTGATTGTCAAAGCCGACTCCCCATATAAAACGCTGGACGATTTAAAAGGCAAAGCCTTTGGCTTCGCCGACCCGGATTCCACTTCCGGGTATCTGATCCCTAACCATGCGTTTAAAGAAAAATTTGGCGGCAACGCCGACAACAAATACAACAACACCTTCTCCAGCGTCACCTTCTCCGGTGGCCACGAGCAGGACATCCTCGGCGTGCTGAATGGCCAGTTCGCGGGGGCGGTGACCTGGGCCTCGATGGTTGGCGATTACAACACCGGCTACACCACCGGCGCGTTCAACCGCCTGATTCGCATGGATCATCCGGATCTGATGAAGCAGATCCGCATTATCTGGCAATCGCCGCTGATCCCGAACGGCCCGATCCTGGTGAGCAATGCGCTGCCGGCGGACTTTAAGGCGAAGGTCGTGGCGGCGGTGAAAAAACTGGATACTGAGGATCACGCCTGCTTTATCAAAGCGATGGGCGGTACGCAGCACATCGGCCCGGGCAGCGTGGCTGATTTCCAGCAGATTATCGATATGAAACGCGAGCTGGTGAGCGCGCGTTAATCCTGCCTCAACGCCGCCGGCTTGCCCCGAGGTGAGCGGCGGCGCTACGTTGAAGATCCCCGACGCATGAAGACGACCCACATCGAATTTGAACGCTATTACCAGCAGATACGCTCGCGGCAAAAACGCGATGCCGTCTGCTGGTCGCTGCTGTTGCTGGCGCTCTATTTTGCCGCCGGCAGCGCCGCGGAATTTAATCTGCTGACTATCTGGCACTCGCTGCCCCACTTCCTGGACTATATGGCAGAGACCATTCCGCCCCTGAGCGCCGGCAACCTGTTCGCCGACGTGCAGACCAAAGGGTCGCTGGCCTGGTGGGGCTATCGCCTGCCGATCCAGCTGCCGCTGATCTGGGAAACCCTGCAGCTGGCGCTGGCCTCAACCCTGGTGGCGGTCGCCATTGCCACGGTTTTCGCGTTTCTCGCCGCCAATAACGCCTGGTCCCCGGCGCCGGTGCGCTTTGCCATTCGCGTGCTGGTGGCGTTTTTGCGCACCATGCCCGAGCTGGCGTGGGCGGTGATCTTTGTGATGGCGTTCGGCATCGGCGCGATCCCGGGCTTTCTGGCGCTCATGCTGCATACCGTCGGCAGTCTGACCAAACTGTTCTACGAGGCGGTGGAAAGCGCGCAAAACAAACCGGTACGCGGCCTGGCGGCTTGCGGCGCATCGCCGCTGCAGAAAATTCGCTTCGCCCTGTGGCCGCAGGTGAAACCGCTGTTTCTCTCCTACGGTTTTATGCGGCTTGAAATCAACTTCCGCTCGTCGACCATTCTCGGGCTGGTGGGCGCGGGCGGCATCGGCCAGGAGCTGATGACCAACATCAAGCTCGACCGTTACGATCAGGTGAGCATCACCCTGTTGCTGATCATTCTGGTGGTGTCGGCGCTGGACATGCTGTCCGGTCGTCTGCGCCTGTGGGTACTGGAGGGTAAGAAATGATCGTCTGGCACATGCAACCGGATATCGCCGCCAGCCGTCGGCAGCATAAACAGCTCTATCAGGTCCAGGGGCGCTACCTGCGCTACGTCGGGCTGGTGGCGCTGGCCTGCATGCTCTATTACGTCTGGTTTTTTATGCAGTTCGGCATCAGCGGCGAACAGCTGACCACCGGCCTGCAGCAGATTGGCCGCTATCTGGCGCGGATGTTCGTCTGGCACGACTTCTGGAACTGGCCGTTTGGCTATTACTTCACGCAAATCGGCATTACCCTGGCTATCGTCTTCGCCGGGACGCTCACCGCCACGGTGCTGGCGCTGCTGCTCTCCTTCTTCGCCGCCCGCAACATCATGCGCGGCGTGGTGCTGGGGACCCTCGCCCTGCTGATGCGCCGCCTGTTTGATGTGCTGCGCGGGATCGACATGGCTATCTGGGGGCTGATTTTCGTGCGCGCGGTAGGCCTCGGGCCGCTGGCCGGGGTGCTGGCGATCATCATGCAGGACACCGGTCTGCTGGGACGGCTGTACGCGGAAGGACACGAAGCCGTGGACCGCTCCCCCGGGCGCGGGCTGACCGCCGTGGGCGCGAACGGCCTGCAAAAGCATCGTTTTGGTATTTTTACCCAGTCGTTCCCGACCTTCCTCGCGCTGAGCCTGTACCAGATTGAATCCAACACCCGCTCCGCGGCGGTGCTGGGCTTCGTCGGCGCCGGCGGTATCGGGCTTATCTATGCCGAGAATATGCGCCTGTGGAACTGGGATGTGGTGATGTTTATCACGCTGCTGCTGGTGGCGGTGGTGATGATCATGGACACCCTCTCCGCCTGGCTGCGCCGTCGCTATATCGGCGGCGCCGTAGTGCCGCTGTATCAGAAGGAACGCTAGCGCGCCTTTGTGCCGGGTGGCGGCTGCGCCTTACCCGGCCTGGAAGTTCCTCTCACAGGCTCACACCCCGTATGCCCGTGCAAGCGCAGCGCCGCCGGGCAAGATATCAGGCACGGTATCCTTGATTTCGCCGGGTGGCGGCTGCGCCTTACCCGGCCTGGAGGATCCTCTCACAGGTTCACACCCCGTAGGCCCGTGCAAGCGCAGCGCCACCGGGAATAATCAGGCACGGTACCCGTGGTGTTGCCGGGTGGCGGCTGCGCCTTACCCGGCCTACGTTCTTACGACCTGTCGTTAATTTATTCACCATTGTTGCTGAAACTGCCGGTGCTGACGGCCTCAAAATCGCTGAGACGTTCCCGGAAGGCCGGGGCAGCCCGCATGGATGCGGGCTGAGGGCCGTGTTTTGCACGGACGCTGCCTCGGCCCGACCCGAAGCCTGCAGGGATAAGTCGAAGGGACCGCGCAGCGGCGATTTTGCTGGCCGGAGCCCGGGGGTACAGGGGGCGGCGGCGACTGGCCGCCCCCTGTGCGCTCCCTGCGCCATGAGAGACATAACGCAGAAGACGAACCGGGAGCGCAAACTACGCTGAAGCCACAGATAACATAAACAACCACACGGCAGTGCTTCCCCTCTCCAGGAAACAGTCCGGCTGGCGTTCAGGCCCGCGCAAACGCAGCGCCGCCGGGCAATGACCGCCGGCACGAAGCCGCCTTTATGCCGGATGGCGGCTCACGCCTTATCCGGCCTACAACGACTGAACCCGCAGAAACATTTATCCGCTCCGCTATTCCAGCCGCCAGCTCAGTCTGTAGGCCCGCGCAAGCGCAGCGCCGCCGGGCAACGACCGCCGGCACGAAGCCGCCTTTATGCCGGATGGCGGCTCACGCCTTGCCCGGCCGACAACGACTGAACCCGCAGAAACATTTATCCGCTCCGCTATTCCAGCCGCCAGCTCAGCACCGGCCAGCCATATCCGGCACCGGCCGCCTGCAGCTGCGGACAGGGATTGACCAGCCGCACGCGATCCGCATGCAGGCACAGCGGCAGATCGTTAATGGAATCGGTGTAAAAAGTCACCTCGCCGTCATACTGCGGATGCGCCTCGCGCCACTGCGCCAGACGCGCCACCTTTCCCTGCTGATAGCTGGGGATCCCGGCAATCTCCCCGCTGTAGCCGCCGTCGACCATCGCCACGTCAATGCCCAGCGCCTGCTCAATCTCCAGCGCGGCGGCCACCGCCTGCACCAGCAGACTAACCGAGGCGGAGATAATCAGCATCGGCTCCCCCTCGGCCCGCAGACGACGAATCAGTTCCCACGCCTGCGGATAGACCCGGGGCAGGATCGCCTCGCGCACGCAGCGGGCCACCAGCGCGTCTACGTCCGATTTCGGTATTCCGGCCAGCGGCGCCTGGATCAGGGCCACATAATCGGCGATATTCATCTCTCCCCGGTCATAATCCGCCATCAGCCGCGCCTCGCGGGCAAGATACCCCTTCTGCGTCGCCAGCCCTTCGCGAACCATAAACTGGCTCCAGATCGTACTGCTATCGCCCTGTATCAGGGTGTTATCGAGATCGAAAATCGTCAGCGTGTTGCCCATGGTACCTTCCCTTACTGGTCAAAATAAGCTGCCGGGAGCATGCGTAAAAAAGATGACAGGAAAATGAACCGGACGCCACCGCGCCCGGCTCGCCGTCAGCCGGCGCGGACCTTGCCGGTGCGGAACACCAGCACGATCCCGCCGACGATCGCCACCATACCGACCATCGCCGCCGCCGGCAGACGATTGCCCAGCAGCAGATAATCCAGTAGCGCCGTGATCGCTGGCACCAGATAAAAGAGGCTGGTGACATTGACGATATTCCCCGCGCTCAGCAGACGGTACAGCAGCAGCTGGGCGACCACCGAAATCAGCAGCCCGAGAAACAGCACCGGAATAATCAACCCGGCGTTAACGGTAAACCGGAAGCCGCTGACCGGGGCGATCAACAGGCACAGCCCCAGACTAACGGCATACTGCAGCGGCAGGACATCCGCCGGCGACTGACGGCTGCGCTTTTGCCACAGCGCGCCAAAGGTCATCAGCAGCAGAGCCGCCAGCGCAAACAGGATCCCTGTCATCGCCATGGGCGACGCCGCCAGGCTGCGCCACACCAGCAGCACCAGCCCCGCCAGGGCAATCAGCAGCCCCAACAGCCGCCGCCCCTGCAGGCGGCGCTCCACCACGCAAAGCGTAAGGATGGGCTGGATCCCCATGATGGTGGCGATAAGCCCCGGCGTCACGCCGTTGGCCATCGCCTCGAAGTAACAGACCGAATAGCCGCCAATCAGCATCAGGCCGGTGGCCGCTGTCTGCAGGCGAGTGCCCGGCGCGGGCAGCCAGCGTCGACGGGCGATGGCCAGCGGCGCCAGCGCTGCCAGGGCAACCAGAAAACGAAAGACCAGCAGCGCCATCGGCGAGGCGTTGTCCAGTCCCCAGCGGGTGAAAATGGCCGCGCTGCCCCACAGCAGCACAAAGGTGGCCGTTGTCGCCTGCGAGGCAAGCAGAGAATAGCGAACGTGCATAGCATGCTCCCGAACGTCAAACACAAGGTATCAAGCGTCATACCGGCAGGTAAGCGCCTGGAAAGACGGCGTTAAGCGCCGAAAACAACCCGGTCTGGAGGGGGAGGCGGTGGGCAGAGCGTGGCGAAGCAATAATGAGGCGCAGACGTCATCCACCCCGCGTCGAAAGCGGCGCCGGGTAAAGTCTCGGCGGCGATGGCGTTATGCCTCATGGAATGCCTCGTGAGATATTGATGACAGAATCCTGGCACAGACTGTTGCGAAGTGACAACTGCCCTTTATGGCTGATCCATCCCATCGTTGTTTATTTTTAATCGTAAATAAACGTAAAGGCGGCATCAGCTTATTTAGCCGTTCTTTTTAATCGGCTATAAAACAAAGCAGTCTGCTTGCTACTTCGAAAATAACGATATGAAGCCAAAACTGAAGCATGCTCTCTTGTTAATTCCTTTTTTGTTGTTGGCAGGATGCTCCTCCTCACCGAAACAGGCAAAACACACAAAATCTCATGCGGATATGACCATTGATAGCGGATCGGACGATCTGATCCCGGTGGTGGCGGCCCTGCATGACCAGATGCACACCTGGCAGGGAACCCCCTATGAATGGGGCGGGACTGAACAAAGCGGCGTCGACTGCTCGGGTTTCGTCTGGCGCACGCTGAAGGATCGCTTTAACCTGCCGATGGAGCGGATCACCACCCGTGAGCTGTTGCACATGGGCGTGCGGGTCAATAAGCGCGATTTACGTCCCGGCGATCTGGTTTTCTTCCGCACCCGGGCCGGGATGCACGTTGGCTTTTACGATACCGATCATAATTTCCTTCACGCCTCGAGCAGCCAGGGCGTGATGCGCTCTTCGCTGGACAACCCTTACTGGGAGTCGGCGTTCTATCAGGCGCGCCGTCTGCCGAAGGAGTATAACGCGCAGATCACCATGAACAGCGACACCCTGCATCTGGCGAAGAACCGCCGCTAAAAAAAAGCCGCAGCCTGGGCTGCGGCGGGTGGTTCTGAAGTTGATCAGAACTGGTAGGTCATGCCCAGCGCGACGATGTCGTCATCGTTGATGCCGAGTTTGTTATCGCTTTTCAGCTGGTTGATTTTGTAATCCACGAAGGCGTTCATGTTTTTGTTGAAGTAGTAGGTCAGGCCCACGTCAATGTAGTTAACCAGATCTTCACTCCCCACCCCTTCGATATCCTTCCCTTTCGACAGCACATAGCCGAGGGACGGACGCAGACCGAAGTCGAACTGATACTGCGCCACCGCTTCAAAGTTCTGCGCTTTGTTGGCAAAGCCGCCGCTGATCGGGGTCATCTTGCGGGTTTCAGAGTACATGGTCGCCAGATAGATGTTGTTGGCGTCATATTTCAGGCCGGTCGCCCAGGCTTCCGCTTTCGAACCCTGACCGCGAGCCAGCAGGTTCTGATCGTTGGTACGGTCGGAGCTGGTGTAGGCCGCGCTGACGGCGAAGTCGCTGCCGCCGAAGTCATAGCTTAACGAGGTGCCGACGCCGTCGCCGTTCTGTTTCTTCGCTTCACGACCTTCGTTTTTACCCTGGTACTGCAGGGTCATATCCAGGCCATCCACCAGACCGAAGAAGTCGGTGTTGCGGTAGGTCGCCAGACCGCTGGCGCGCTTGGTCATAAAGTTATCGGTCTGAGCAGAGGAATCGCCGCCGAATTCCGGGAACATATCGGTCCAGGCTTCCACGTCGTACAGGGCGCCAAGGTTACGACCGTAGTCGAAGGAGCCGTAGTTCTTCAGCTTCAGCCCGGCGAACGCCAGACGAGTCTTCTGGCTGGAGTCGCTCTCGGTTTTGTTACCGGAGAATTCAGATTCCCAACGGCCATAGCCGGTCAGGTCTTCGTTAATCTGCGTTTCGCCTTTAATACCGAAACGCACGTAGGTCTGATCGCCATCCTTGCTGTCATAGTCGCTGAAGTAATGCATGGCTTTGATCTTGCCGTACACATCCAGCTTGTTCGCGTTCTTATTATAAACTTCCGCTGCCTGCGTCGCCGTTGAAGCCACAAAGCCCATCATCATTAATGCCAGAGTACTCTTTTTCATTATTCAGTCCTGGTGATTTATTTATACGCGCTATTCAATTGCGGGCGCTCGCCCATCAAAAACAGGAGGTTTTTTAACGCCGGGAGATTAAATATTTATGACAAGGTGGAACTTTTTATAAAAAAGCGTATTTAAATGTATCTGACATATTTTTGTCATACTCCCTCTCCAGAATGCCCGATCCCGCGCAATAAAATGGCGCGCCCGCCGCCCCGGGTGTTGGCAAGCGGGCCGACTCCTGCTACAACATCAGCTCGATATCGATATTCCTTTTGAACGGCAGAGAATCATGAGTGAAAGCCAGACGCTGGTGGTAAAACTGGGCACCAGTGTTTTAACAGGCGGGTCCCGTCGCCTGAACCGCGCCCATATCGTCGAGCTCGTGCGCCAGTGCGCACAGCTGCACGCCATGGGACACCGTATTGTCATCGTGACCTCCGGGGCCATTGCCGCGGGGCGCGAGCACCTTGGTTACCCGGAACTGCCCGCCACCATCGCCTCCAAGCAGTTGCTGGCGGCGGTGGGACAAAGCCGTCTGATCCAGCTGTGGGAACAGCTGTTTTCTATCTATGGCATTCACGTTGGCCAGATGCTGCTGACCCGCGCCGACATGGAAGACAGAGAACGGTTCCTCAACGCCCGCGACACCTTGCGCGCCCTGCTGGATAACAGCATCGTCCCGGTCATTAACGAAAACGACGCCGTCGCCACCGCGGAAATCAAAGTGGGCGATAACGACAATCTCTCCGCGCTGGCCGCGATCCTCGCCGGGGCGGATAAGCTGCTGCTGTTAACCGACCAGCCTGGCCTGTTCACCGCCGACCCGCGCAGCAACCCACAGGCGGAGCTGATTAAAGACGTCTACGGCATCGACGACGCGCTGCGCGCCATCGCCGGCGACAGCGTCTCCGGACTCGGCACCGGCGGCATGGGCACCAAGCTGCAGGCCGCGGACGTCGCCTGCCGCGCGGGGATTGATACCATTATCGCCGCCGGCAACCGCCCGGACGTCATCGGCCACGCGATGGAAGGCCTGCCGGTAGGCACCTGCTTCCACGCGCAGGAGTCTCCGCTGGAGAACCGTAAGCGCTGGATCTTCGGCGCCCCGCCGGCCGGTGAACTGACCGTCGATGCGGGCGCGACCCAGGCGATCCTCGAACGAGGCAGCTCGCTGCTGCCAAAAGGCATCAAAATCGTCAGCGGCAACTTCTCCCGCGGCGAAGTGATCCGCATCCGCAATAGCGAAGGACGCGATATCGCGCACGGCGTCAGCCGCTACAACAGCGACGCGCTGCGCCTTATCGCCGGCCAGCACTCGCAGCAAATCGATGCCATTCTGGGCTACGAATACGGCCCGGTGGCCGTCCACCGCGATGATATGATCATCCGTTAAGGAGCTGAAAATGCTGGAACAAATGGGCATTGCCGCCAAAGCGGCCTCCTGGCAGCTGGCGTTACTCTCCAGCCGGGAAAAGAACCAGGTACTGGAAAAGATCGCCGATTATCTGGAAGCGCAGACCGACGATATTCTGCGCGCCAACGCGGAAGATTTAGCGGAAGCTCGCGCCAATGGTCTGAGTGAAGCGATGCTCGATCGCCTTGCGCTGACCCCGGCGCGTCTGAGCGGCATCGCCAGCGATGTGCGCCAGGTGTGCAATCTGGCCGACCCGGTCGGCCAGGTGATCGACGGCGGGCTGCTGGACAGCGGTCTGCGTATTGAACGTCGCCGCGTCCCGCTGGGGGTGATTGGCGTGATTTATGAAGCGCGTCCCAATGTGACGGTCGACGTCGCCTCCCTGTGCCTGAAAACCGGTAACGCGGCGATCCTGCGTGGCGGGAAAGAGACCTGGCGCACCAACGCCGCCACGGTGAAGGTGATCCAGCAGGCGCTGCAGGAGTGCGGTCTGCCGGCCGCCGCGGTACAGGCCATTGAGAGCCCGGATCGTGCGCTGGTGGGGGAAATGCTGAAGATGGATAAATACATCGATATGCTGATCCCCCGCGGCGGCGCGGGCCTGCACAAGCTGTGCCGCGAGCAGTCAACGATCCCGGTGATCACCGGCGGGATTGGCGTGTGCCATATCTTCGTTGATGAAACCGCCGAGATCGCCCCTGCGCTGAAGATCATTGTCAACGCCAAGACCCAGCGGCCGAGCACCTGCAATACCGTGGAAACGCTGCTGGTACACCGCAACATCGCCGACACCTTCCTGCCGGCGTTAAGCAAGCAGATGGCCGAGAGCGGCGTCACCCTGCACGCCGCCCCCTCCGCCCTGCCCGCGCTGCAAAACGGCCCAGCGAAGGTCGAGCCGGTGAAAGCGGAGCAGTATGACGACGAGTATCTGTCGCTGGATCTGAACGTCAAAGTCGTGGCCGATATGGATGAGGCTATCGCCCATATCCGCGAGCATGGCACCCAGCACTCCGACGCCATCCTGACCCGTACCCTGCGTAACGCCAACCGCTTTATCAATGAAGTGGACTCTTCCGCCGTCTACGTGAACGCCTCCACGCGCTTCACCGACGGCGGCCAGTTCGGCCTCGGCGCGGAGGTGGCAGTTAGCACCCAGAAGCTGCACGCCCGCGGCCCGATGGGGCTGGAAGCGTTAACCACTTATAAGTGGATTGGTTTCGGCGACGATACCATTCGTGCGTAAATGAGAACGGGCGATGCAAAAATAGGCAGTTGATTCCACTGACTATTGACGCATCGCCCGCTAAGTTCTAACCTTTTGCCTCGTGATTCACGCTCGTGAACACCTCTTGCAGGGCCGATATAGCTCAGTTGGTAGAGCAGCGCATTCGTAATGCGAAGGTCGTAGGTTCGACTCCTATTATCGGCACTCACACAACAAAATCCATTAAAAACAACCAATTAAAGAGTGTTTCTCTCTCAAGTTACGATCTTCTTTTAAGGGATTCTATGACCAACAGTTGCCGCTATGGTTAACAGTGGCTATTCAGGGATGTTAGCACGTAGCGGCCTGTAGTTGTAAAGCTCGAACAGGTACAAAGCGTGAACAGTCTACACGAACCGCTATCAACTCGAAGCTAATGACGCTGCCAACGTCTCTAAACCATCCCGAAACAGATTGATCACACGCATTTAAGCCCGATGCCCCTCACTGAGGGATAAACAGGTTTATGGTGATATTGGTACTTGCACACCACATGCAAGCTCTATCAGCGTCTCGCTCACGCTCCGAAAGGTACACGAGCATCCTGATAAGGTGTGATCCCTCTGACAATCTGATGACGTCGCTACGCTCCGCTTGTTGCTGTATCACCAACGGGGCTTTATGGCTTGTATTGTCCAAAATCTGCGCTACGCTACTGTAAGCGCACCCGTTTTAGTTCCACGCACTTTTTGAGATTTCCGGGGTTTCAGCCATCAGCCGGTATTCTTCCGGC
>NZ_JAIJYL010000060.1:0-7819 GCF_019753495.1 Klebsiella sp. TF21-TM
AACGGTCTGCGTTGTCGGGAAGATGCGTGATCTGATCCTTCAACTCAGCAAAAGTTCGATTTATTCAACAAAGCCGACTCAAACGGGTGATACGGGTACCAGGGGAAAGGAGCAGGCACCCGCCGCAACGACGAAGAGCGCGGGCGCGAAACGGCGTTGCCCCGCAGAGTGCCGGCAGTCCTTCGCCGGCACGGTGAAAGCGGCGCGACCGGGACGGTCGCAGCAAGCGCTGCCGTTGACCTTGACTTCAGACATCAGACACTAGCCGTCAGCCCCGAAACCGCTTGCGGGTTCGGCGGAGCTTACCGCGTCTTTTCGCGGTTAGCGGAGTGTGGCTCGACGACCGGACAGCGCAGCTGGCCGGGAGCCGAAGGTGTCCAGTATGGGTGTGCTTTTAAAGCCTTTAAGGGTTAAAAAGAGGCATCACAGCAGGGAGAAGAAGAGGAAGCAGGCAGACAGCAGGCAGCAAACAGGGAAGACGCGGAAAGGAAATGCGGGCGGCGCGTCAGCGCGGCCCGGTCTTCCCGGCGCCGCAGGCGCGCGGTCTTTCGAGGCGCGGCCAGACGGGGACCGATGCCCCCTTCGCCTGCTCTGTTCCCGAATCAGTCAACAAACATCGAGACCGGGATTTGAAATCGATTTGCCAGCGCCCGCATGTGATCGAGGGTCAGACTGCGTTCACCACTGAGGATCCGGCTGACGAGTGATTTGTTGCCTATCTCGTTTTCAAAATCGGACTGTGAAAAACCGCGTTGCTGCATAAGAACCCGCAGCAACGATACACCGTTTTTACCAGCTTCGATGCGCGTATTAAATTCTTCAAATTCCACCGCGTTATTTTCCCAGGCATCAATGCGGGCAGTCAGTATATCAACCAGCGGGCTGTCCGGGTCATGTTCCAGAAGATACTCAACGAGTTTACGTGCATCTTCGTAATCTTTGCGGGACGAACTGCCACCCAGCAGAGGGACAATACTCGCCAGGTCATTCACCGCTTTATTGGCATCGCTAATCATTCAAACCTGCTGAATTTTAAAGTTAACACCGCAGGCTCTGGCGTACCGAACCAGCGTCTGAATACTCATTCGCGAAGCGTTCTTCTCCATACGTGAGATAGTAGGCGCTTTGATGCCCATACGTTCTGCAACCTGTGCCGACGTCAAACCCGCTTCTTTTCTCCATGTTGCTAAGGTTTCCCGAAGTAGCTCCGAGGCTTCTTCTGCCTCGAATGCCGCGCTGTACTCATGATCGTTCATTGCTTCGGTATGAACCTGGCTAAGGGTTTTATATTTCATTCTGCATTTCCTCCAGTCTGCGAAGTGCCTGATCTATTTCTGCCGGGGGCGTTTTTGGCGATTTTTTGATAAAGATCCGAAGTAGAAAAATACGTTCACCACTCTGATATACCCAGATTCCGCGGGCGATATCTGCCCCCATTGTACGTATTTCGAAAAGGCCGTTTCCAAGCGGCTTGGTATCTGGCTCGCGTAGCTGGCGAGGGTTTGCTTCCAGCTTCATGAGTAGCCTGGCCATTTTTGCACGAATGGCAGCAGGCAGAGCCGTAAACTCTTTTTCAGCCTCATCATGAAAGATGACTGTGAACATGAATGTAATCTCTAGTCCGTATGTGTATACGTTAGCTTAAAAGCTAACTTAGCTCAAGAGCTAAGTTAGCTGACTTCTCACTACCCGATCTTTACAATCTCAATACCCAGCATAAGAGCTATGAATTCCGCTTTGTTCTGAAGCAACCAGGTGCGTGCTTCGGGTGCCTGAGCTTTGCTGATATCGATATCAAACTGATTAAGCGCTGCAGCATCGGCGTGTCCGAGTGTAATACCGCGCCACTGCATCCCCGCATAATAGGCGTTCCCTGCCCCCTGCTGGATTTGTCTTTTCACGTGTTCCATTGCCCAGACCTCATTCCACACCCAGACGGCGGAACATATCGGCGATGATATTCCGGCGCGTATATGAAGCACCTGCGGCTTTCAGATCGGCCAGCACGTTATAGGCGTAACTGGCATCCTTTCCATGAAAAGCGATCACCTTTTCCGCTTTTGGTTCAAAACAGGATGGGGAAGTTTCCCGGGAGAAAACCTCTGATGAGTGTTGATGGCCGTATACTTTCATTTTGCGTTACCTCTGGTCTTTAAGGGATGGCAGCGATAGGCCGCCATCCGTGTTTATTTCTCAGCAGTCGTTTGCCGCCAGTTCACTCATCAGTACATCCCGTGCTTCCAGCGCGCGTTCCTCTTCGGCTAGCGTCAGCAGATAGCCGCGCTTTGCCGCAGCGCCCATTAACACCGGACGGTCTTTCAACGGCAGCGCATCCAGATAATCCAGCGCACCACCCAGCAGATGGGCCTGATACAGCTCGTAATGCATCCCGCAGCACCGACCAGCCTTTTTTTCGATACGTTCCAGCACTACATCGGCGCGGATAACATCGAATGGGTTTCGGGAATGAATGTTGCGCACAAAACCGTCAGTCCGGAGGGTTGTGCTTTCTTTGGTGGAGGGTTTTACGTTGACGTTTTGTGTGCTCATCCAGCTTTCTCCTTTGTCTGTTTTTCTGCCTTTTAAAACCATCACCCGTTGAGTTGCCGGGGCCGCGGTTTTGACGTTTTGCGGGGACCTGCTGAACCTGCCCCCTGGATAAAACCTTCACCCGTTTGAGAGCCGTTCGCCGCGAGGGCGTAAACGAGCACGGGCGACAGCAGCTGTCCAGGGCGCGGTTTACCGCGTGCCATTTACCCTGGACGGATGATGGCGACTGTGCTTGTCTCAGCCCCGGCGAATGGACTCAAACGGGTGATACGGCGCCAGGGGAAAGGAGCAGGCATCCGCCGCAACGACGAAGAGCGCGGGCGCGAAACGGCGTTGCCCTGCAGAGTGCCGGCAGCTTTATCGCCGGCACGGTGAAAGCGGCGCGGCCGGAACGGTCGCAGCAAGCGCTGCCGTTGACCCTGACCTCAGACATCAGACACTAGCCGTCAGGCCCGAAACCGCTTGCGGGTTCGGCGGAGCCCGGCGGGTGCGAAGCAGCTGCCCTGGCGGAGTGTGGCTCGACGACTGGACAGCGCAGCTGGCCAGGAGCCGAAGGTGTCCAGTGTGGGTGTGCTTTTAATCCTTTTCAGTTTTAAAAAGGGACACAGCAGGAAATAAAGCCATCACAGGAAGGAACGGAGGAATATAAGAACAAAAGCCCGCAGAGAAATAACGGGCTGATCCAATGGACGAATCGAGAACAATCAACATAAATCAATATCTACAGCTCAATAAGCGGGCTGGATGTAATAATCCGCGTCACAAAATTAACGCTGCCATAGATAGGGATTTATTAATTCCTGAAACTGCATTTGTCCGGAGCACAGACAGGTCAGGAGCTTACTTATCATTGTTTTCACTCACATTATTCGTTTCAAACGAGACAAGAAATGTTTTCAGCCCTGCACAAAACGCATTGAATTCTTCCGGTGTGACATCTGCGGATCGGTTTATTCTGGCTCCGCGAAGATGAGAATTACCGGATGCATTTTTTTCCGCCCCGGCACTGCGGATTATCGAGTCGGCCCGGCTTTTTGAACATGGAACACCGCCCAGGCTGATAATTTGTGCAACATCGTTCCTGTTGAGGCAGCCAATCGCCCCGGCAATCATCTTAAGATTAGCCGTAAGTTGTCTGCAGGAAAGTACGTCACTCATCGGATTTACCTTCTTCAGCGATCGAGCCGTTCGACGGTGGCCAGCAATTGCGGATAGGTCGCTGACTGACACTTTTCGTACAGTGATTTAGCTGCGGATATCCCTTCCAGATAATCATCCGAGTCCCGAATTTCCTGAGCCAGATATTCAATAAAGGCGGGTTCCACAACGGAGCCATTCAGAACATTAAGCAGAACCTGTGTTTCTTCGGCATCGAGAGGAAGGGCACAGGCGCGAACCAGATGCGCATAGCGATCAAAGATATTATTCAGCCGTTCAGTCACCCCTTCCCTGTGGGAGTTCAGATGTGCTCGCAGCTTAGGCGAAGGTGTGAAAGAGGGGTTGCGGGAGATCTCTTTTTTCACTGGTTATCCTCAGAATACTGGCCCGACATAATTAAGAATTTGCGCCGCTCCCTCACGAACTGTCGGTACCATTTACGGGCAACACTGGCAAGATCGTCCTCAGAAGCGTCACAGTACAGCGTACTTCCCATAAACCCTCCCCCACGGCAAATCTGAGCACCTGTGCTACCAGGGCGTCCCGGGGACTCCAGGTGAACATAGCCACCACTGTCGGGTGCGAAAAAACTGAAAATTTCGCCGGTTTTACGGGATGTTATCGTGAAGTTCATGCTGGCTCTGCTTTGGCTCACCCGCGACTGCGCTTCGCCTCACTGAGTTAAGTGGAACAATTTCTGTTCATTACGCAATCAACTGTATGACAGATGTCATACATAATCAACAAAAAAAAGCCTGCTTAAAAAGCAGGCGAACATCACTGGATCATATAAGGAATGAACTGCAGTATCACCTGGCAGACTGGGCGACTGATTTACCAGGAAAGCGGATACCGCGCATTGCACGAATAAGTTATAGCAGCACTTTTCCGGAAGGAAAACCCGCCCGGCAGGCGGGCGGGTTAAGTGCTATGCAACCTGATGTAGCGCCGGGTTTCCCCGGGGAGCCTTTGGACAGCCTCACTGACTCGTGGACTTTTAACTCTGCCGTTGCTGTTTCCACCCCTCCGTAAAGAGGGCTACGCTACAGAACGAACTTATCACCAGAACCCAAAAGTACACAATCAATCGCTCTTTTTTTCAGACTGATGACAGGGTGTGACGAAGAATGAAGGATGTTAATGTGACTTGCGATTCATTGGATCCGTGTTGTAGGTAGATGAAAGATTTTTGCCCGCCTGTCGCGCGGGCTTTTTTTCCTGCTTACAGGAAAAAGGGGCTACCGGTGAACGGTAACCCCTTCATAAAGGCGCTTCAGGCTTGTCAGACATCATCTCCCCTGAATGGCGGGGGCTTCCCCCCGCCGGGGTTAGCTACTTAGCGGATTCGTAAGCCAGAAAAGCCGCCACCTCCCTGTTCGTGTCCCTGTACCGGATTTCACAAAGTGATTTCCGGGTGAGGTAAGTGAATATCAGCAGTGTGAGGCACACTATTAATACGCACCCGAGCAGAGTGTTTCGCGGCAGTTTCATGGCCTTCTTCTCCTGTGTAAGTTCACACAGATATTGCAATTGCCTCAGAACACTAAAGGAGGGATTGCCAGATGTTGATGCAGCATATCGGTGTCGGCTATTTTGGGTATTACCGAGCAACTGCTTATGCGATGAAACACTCTCTTATGCCCGAGATTGCGAAGTTAAGAATGAAGGCTCTGAACTTCTGGGATAAGTACGGGATCCGTGCCGCAGCTGATGCTTTTGACGTATCAACGCGAACACTCTACTGGTGGCGCCGGTTACTGCGCACCGGTGGTCCAGAAGCACTAATTCCAAGAAGCAAAGCCCCTCTGGTTCGCCGTTCAAGGCACTGGCATCCTGATGTACTCAAGGAGATCAGGCGTCTGAGAACTGAGTTACCCAATCTCGGCAAAGAGCAGATTTTTGTCAGGCTGAAACCATGGTGTGAAGCGCGGCATTTTACCTGTCCCAGCACGTCAACCATTGGAAGAATCATTGCTGGTGCTCACGATAAAATGCGGATGATCCCCGTACGCTTCAGCGCCAGGGGCAAAGCCCGGTTGATAAAAAAATGCTCAATGAAGCCCAGAAGACCAAAACAATACCGCCCGGTAAAAACAGGCGAACTCATAGGGATGGACGCGATTGAACTCAGGATGGGGGACCTACGCCGCTATATCATTACCATGATCGACGAGCACAGCGACTATGCGCTGGCCCTGGCGGTCCCTTCACTCAACAGCGATATTACCAGCCATTTCTTCAGCAAGGCCACAAAGCTCTTTCCTGTCGCTATCAGACAAGTTGTCACTGACAACGGTAAGGAGTTCCTCGGTAACTTTGATAAAACGCTACAGGAAGCCTCGATTAAACACATCTGGACCTATCCGTACACACCGAAAATGAATGCGACCTGTGAGCGATTTAACCGGACACTTAGAGAACAATTTATTGAATTCAATGAATTGTTGCTTTTTGAGGACCTGAATTTGTTTAATCAAAGAATGGCTGAATATCTGGTGCTGTATAACAGCAAAAGGCCACATAAATCACTCGAACTGATGACGCCAGTGGACTATATTTTACGTGAGAGTAAAAATTGCAATATGTGGTGGACCCATACATTGATCACAGATTACAACATACTGCAATAAATTGCGCATTTTATGGACAAAAACACAACCACACACCGCTACCTTGAATGCCTATATGCATTCGACAAATACACGAGACATGCTACAGAAAACTGAGATCAACTATTTTAATGGAGAAAATATGGGCTATCCCGTGTTGCTAATTATTAAAACAATTCTACAGGAATGTACAGCACACTTTATCATTTCGTATTTCAAAGACAGACAGAGAGAAATGAGACCGTTCAGGAAGCAAGGATGGGGAGGTATATTGATATAAACAAAACATTTATATGCAATATATTGTTATCTATATCAAAATGCGTGAAAGAAGTCAGTGCCTATATATAAGCGATAGGAAACCTATAAAACTCATATGGTCTAAAATAAAATTTTTGATGTTATTTTAGAGTTAACGCCATTAGGTTAGCAGGTATAGGGCATACCACATATAAATCCGGTATAGCATAGACATTAACCATGCAACCAAAAAGGGAACATATCCAAAAAGAAGACTCCGCCACAATATTTACTTATTTTCAGAAAATCACACCACGCCTAATCAATTGTTTTATAACGAAATTTCAACCTTGAAATGGATTGATTTTTTGTGCAATATGGACTCCCTGTTAACAGAAAGGATTCTCATACTACTGGCTATGAATTTTTATATTATTACAGACAACACATACCTGTTTGCAGGAGTAAAACATTTACTCTCGGACTTGCAAGTTTCACTACATAGAGTAGCGACTAATGATATACATTCTTTGGCGTATCCAAGGGATGCAATATTATTGCTTGATGGTGCTAGCCATAATATATCGGTTCGTGAACATAAGCATATTAATCAACTAAACACACCTGTTTACTTTATCCTCAATATAAGAAATGAAATTTTATCTCATCTTGCAGGCATAAATATACTTAACGCGTATGGAACCGCTGAGGGGCTGAGAAGAAGACTGATTAATATTTTATGTGGAGATATTCCTTCACATAATCATCGTGTTTATTTAACCCGCATGGAATCCGTCATTCTTCAGCTATATGTAAACGGGTTGTCAGCTTTACAGATAAGTCAGGAAATTACTGTAAAGAAAAGAACAGTATCCACTCATCTACAAAACATTCTCCATAAAACCGGTATCAAAAAGACATACCATTTGATGCTGTTAAAAAACATCCTCAGTTTTCACCTGGCACAATACAGTTAACCCTTGAGAATGGGCTCAGACCGCGCTTGGCCCCTGATAAAGAGAGGCGAAAGCCCTGTCTTTTTTTCCTTTGCCTGTAGCAGTTACCAGTTAATTCTCCCTGCGGGGCGGTGTAACCGCCCCGGTCGTGAATCAGTCCAGCGCGGCGTAGATAGCACTGCATTCCGGGTGAAAGGTAATGTGATTCCAGAGCTATGCATCACGCAGCAGGCTTTGTTGAATAAATCAGATTTCGGGTAAGTCTCCCCCGTAGCGGGTTGTGTTTTCAGGCAATACGCACGCTTT
>NZ_JAIJYL010000061.1:0-7557 GCF_019753495.1 Klebsiella sp. TF21-TM
ACCGGATACTTGAAACCGGCACCACGTTTCCCGTCGGCGGCTTTATCACGGAACATCCATGGAGGGTCAGCATAGATCAGAGTGTATTTTCCGCTCATGCTGACACCTTCTTGCTATTCAGTTGCTCCGCCAGGCGCTGAGCCTTCAGCGGGTTCTGGATAACCTGTCCGCCGGGCGCCAGCCAGCCACGGCGCACGGACGAATAAACCAGCGTGATACTGCCAACGCGAATGCTGTCGTGTGGGTTAGTCATAAATCACCCCGGCGGTGGCGCAGATCCCGGCATAGCATCCCTGGCGAAGCCGGTTCCCGCGGCCAATGCACTGATCGCGGCGTATAGCGATACGGGCCCGTTCAACCTCGCCAGTGGCCGCATCCATGCACTCAAGCCAGAGGCGAGCGGCCAGGCGGTACTGGCCTTTGTTCTCGCGAGCAATAGCGCGCTGCTCGATCTCCATTGCCGCCGGCGTTACGGCGACAAGAGGGGGCGCTTTGCGCTGCGAGACATAATCCGCGTGGTATTTTTCCATCCGATTCATCGTATCCAACCCTCTCGAAAAATTACCGCCAGCAGGAACAGCCAGGCGGATACGGCGGCCAGGTACAGAAACCATCCTGACCACCTTTCCCAGTACCTCGCCAGCGACGTCACGCCGCATTACCAACCGGGCGAAATACTCGCTGCTCAACCGGAGGCTTTTTTCCAGCAAACTCCGTTGTGCCGTTCTGCTGACGTTCATCAAGCCAGCGCTCGATCTCTTCGCTGTTCCAGGCACAGCGCTTGTCTGTGATCCAGAAACGCTTAGGGAACTCCCCGTTTTTCTCCATGCGGTCGATAGTGCTCATCGATACAGGCACCACCGCCAGCAGTTCATTTTTGCCTAATGCACCTTTCATCGTTACCTCTCTTTTTTCAGTGCGGCGCGCCCGGCGCCGCGGTGGTGATTACATCGGGATTTGATTCAGCTCTTCGCGGCGGATGCTGTATACGTCCGTAGCTTTAGCCAGACGCTCATCATCGTTAGCGAGCTTTTTGGCAACGTATTTGTAAGCGTTGTCCAGGTCCTTCAGCGTGTTGTAGTTCATCGCTGCGTCAGTGAAAGCGCACAGAATTTCTTCTGGATCGCGGTCGTCGCTGCTCTTTGGTTTCTCTTCCGCCGGTTGTTCAGGCTTCGTGTTGATCAGCTTGTTCATGCCGGATGCAGTCGCTGGTGTTGGCGTAATATCGCGCTCAACACGCGGTGCTGCTTCCTGCAATTCGTCAGGGGTGTAGACGCCAAGGAGAACATCAGGGGCGTGCAGGCGTGCCCAGCGCTTAACGCACAGGTAAGCCAGTTGCTGACGAGGATCCTGCTCCCAGAGGGGTGAGTTGCGCACGCCGGCTTGCGCCATGCTGATGGTCAGGGTGCGAGGCTCAGATTCGCCTTTAAGGGTTGCCCACACTGTCACTGTCAGGCTCGGAGATTTGTCGGTTTTCCCGCTTACTTTTGACCAGTCGCCATCCCATTTGTAGTTCAGGCGAGTGGCCAGAAGGTTTGAGGAAGAGACAACCGCATTAACCAGTTGCGCTTCATAGCCCAGCGTGCCGTTAACCACATGCGTTTTCTGCGCCACCGCGAACGGGTTCATTCCCCACTGCGCAGCTTGCATAGTCACCGCCAGGCAGTCAGCTGGCTTTCCAGCCAGGTGCGCCGGAACAGTGGCTTTGCTGTCAGCCATCAGGGTGGCAAATCGCACCAGGCGATCCATCCCTTCCGGGCTGAAGATTGCCGCGGCGGTGCCGACGGTAGCACCAGGCTGAGAAGTGATTGCGATGTCGTTGCTCATACGTACATATCCTGTTTACGTGCCCACTCAGGGCGTTTAATAACTTCAAATCCACCCCAGTCGCCTGTTTCGCGGCACTGGTGATAGGTATTCAGATCCCGGCGGTAGAGCGCATGCCCTGTGTCCACGTCCTGCGCATCCAGTTCGAACACCCGTACCGGGTAGCGGCCGCAGTCAATGGTTTCGCTCACTGCAAGGAAGAAGAATCCATGTGGATCGCCGGTGGTTTGCTGCGCGCCTTCGCGGTACATCGCGTCCTGTACGTGGTACCGGAATTCCTCAATGTGGCGCGAGAAACGCTCCATATCGGCAACCTTCTTCACGTCCAGCAGAACAGGGTGATTCTTCAGACGCTTGTCCGGACGTATGCGGCACAGCTCGCCAGTCTCCGGATCCGTCCAGTAGTGGGAGGCTTCGCAGAATCCTTCCGCTTCAAGCAGCCATCGCGCTGCCGGGTGCGCCATTGCGCTATCACGCATCAGCTTCAACTGACGATCCTGCTCCGCCTCCATAACTGTTTTCCCGCTCCCCTCGCAATCCTTCATGAAAGCCGCTTCATCCGCTTTCCCCTGGTTTGTTCGGCGGTTAAAGGTTGGCGCCACGATGAAGCGCTTATCGAACTCTTCCGGTTCCAGAAGCAGGCAGTGCAGGGCTGTCCCCATATCCAGAGCTTTCAGCTTTTCGGTATCGACCGGTGCTGATTTCTGCCACTGCAGAAGGGCCGGGCTCAGCGCCACCATATCCAGCTGCGACTTACTCACGCCGTCGCCGGCGTGGTAGTCTTCGTTGCTGATATCGAAGTAAATTCCTGGTGTCATGCAGCGTTCCTCGCCGTATCCAGTTGGTCAGCCAGATCCCACTTGGCAATGATGCCGGTGAGTTCCCGCTGATACGCAGCCAGGCATTCTTCAAACTCAGAGCTCATCATCAGCTCTTCCAGGATCTCGCTGCGCACGCCTTTGCGCTCCAGTTCGTAGAATGGCTTTTGCAGCTGATGGAACTTGATCGCGTCGATAAGCTCGACGTGGCGCTCGTACAGCATCTGGTTAAGCTGGTAGTCGCCGTCGATGTTGTTCATGATTTTTTTCAGGTTGTTAATCTGCCGAATGTTCACTTGCTCACCCCCATACCCATTTCCGTTTTTGCTGCCAGTTTGCTGACGAACGCCCAGCTGATTGCTTCCGGCAGCGTGCGAAACTTCCAGCTCATCAGCCCGCATGCCGTAACGCAGTACCAGCCGTTAATGATTTGCCATTGCATACACACCTCACTATTACCATTTGGTAAATATCAGGGGTATGAGAAAGCCACCAGGTGGTGGGTTTCTGGTAATTCAACGCCCTGCTGTTACCGTTAAGGTAATAATCTGATCAATTTTCGAATTAGTCAATAGATGTGACGAGGAAAAGTTTACCATTTTGGTAAATGCATGAGGCGCGGGAAGTTATCCCCCCGGCAGGAGTGACAGGTAGATTAGAGGTTTACTGGTTCTGGCTGACGATGAACTTGATGAAGGCGGTGATCTTGTTTTTCTCTTCCTGCGCCAGCCTGGCGTATTCGTGGTGGTCATAGTCAATCAGACCAGCATTGCCAGGCGGCAGGATCAGCTCATATGCATCGCGGCCGAACGCCCGCGCGATAGCCGCCAGTACGCCAATGCTGGTGGAGCCTTCTACGTTCAGGATGCGATTTACGGTTGCCTGACCGATGCCGGCCGCTTCCGAAACCTTTTTCTCTGAGTTCAGATTCGGATGCTCTCCCATCCATACACCCAGGGTAAAAGCTGCCTGCTTTTCTACGCTCCATTCCTGCGGGTCGATAATCTTCGGCAGGATCGGGTTGTCAGAAAGATGGTCGACATCCAGCCAGAATCGCTCTTTCCTGGTGAAAGCTTCGATCTCGCGCGCGACGCTTGCGCCGATATTTTTGGTCCCTTTGCTCCACCTGTTAACGAGATTCGCTGATTTTTTGAATCTCTCGGCAAACCGGAGTTGCGTGTTATCGAAATCCTTCCGGATTATCTCGTTGAGGTTGTCGCGTCGTATGTCGTAGATGCTTTTCATTTCTATTTTTTTGGCCTGAAATTGTTACCTAACTGATTAAATTTAATGGAATATTACCATAAAGGTAAACTTACCAAAAAGGTAACAGTCATTGATTTTTACACCAGATTGGTAATAATCAGGCTGTCTAAAGTTAGTCCGGGACTAAAAAAATATGAGCGATGTGCAAAAATTTGACTTCAAACGCTGCTGGCTCGACCTCTCTCCGGCAGAACGTGAAGAGTTCGCAAGTGACGCCGGCACGACCAGCCACTACATTCAGGTTCACCTGACTGGCCGTAGAAGAATTCCACGTAAACCTCTGTTAGAAAGACTGTTTAAAGCCTGCAAATCCCGTAAGTGGATCACCGCAAAATCCGACCTGGTCCTCTGGTTCCACGAACGTTAATCCTCAAAACGCACCCGCGCCGCCACCCCCAGGCGGCTTCTGCCTCTCCCTGAATACCAATCTGGTAATAATTATCCAAATACGGTTGATCTTTTTTTGGCTTGCTGCAAAATTACCAAAGACAAATGCAGAAAGAGGGCAAGTCGATGAAGCGAATTACCCAGCGAGAGGCCATTGAACAAGGGCTCACCCGGTTCTACACAGGGAAGGCGTGTAAGCATGGCCATGACAGCGAGCGATACACCATCAGCGGCGAGTGCGTAACGTGCAATAACGAGCGCGCGCGCCGGCAGGCGCAGATGAGATCGGAGCGTCTGAAAGCAGCCAGAAAGGCCAGGGAGGCAGCATGACGCCTTCAGCTTACTACAACGAAAACAACCCATTCGCGGCGCAGTGGCTGCGTAACCTCATAGCCGCCGGGCATATTGCCCCTGGCGAAGTTGATGAACGGAGTATTGAAGATGTCACACCTGACGACCTCAGAGGATTTACCCAGTGCCACTTTTTCGCCGGGATCGGCGTCTGGTCTCATTCCCTCCGCCTCGCCGGATGGCCAGATGATCGCCCGGTCTGGACTGGCTCCTGCCCGTGCCAGCCTTTCAGCGCGGCAGGCAAAGGAGATGGGTTTACTGACGAGCGGCACCTTTGGCCTCACTTCTTCCACCTCATCAGCGAGCGCAGACCTCAGCATGTCTTTGGTGAACAGGTTGCAAGCGGTAACGCAAACACATGGTTCGACCTTGTACAAGCAGACCTAAAAGGAATGGGATACGCCTTCTGGCTTGTGCCGTTTACGTCAGCGGGCATCGGTGCGCCGCACATCAGAGAGCGAGCTTACTGGGTGGCCCACGCCGACAGCGTCGTCAGTGACCGGCGCGGGAGCGTCCGGGCGCCAGGGCGGGATGAATATTCAAACGGCGGCGATGATGTCAGGCTGGCCGACTCCAACCACGATCGACAACAACCAGGTCAGGGGGCTGGGTGCCGCTGCCAATGCGCCGAACAGGCGATCGACATTGGGAGGGGCGGCGAGAATGGCGGGCTGGGTAACGCCAACGTCGCGCGACTGGAAGGACTCAGCGGGAATGACTGCGCAGCGGGACGGGAAGGAACGACTGGACCAGCTGCCGCGCCAGGCGTTCATGACAGGCTGGCCAACACCGACAACGAGCAATACTCGATCGCCATCAGTGGATGCGGCCATGAACATGTATCGACAGGACGGGAGCAAGACCCAGCAGCGTCTGCAGGACCTCGCGGGGATTACCGGCCCCACGAGGTTAACGGTTTTTGGCGAGATGCGGACTGGCTCTTTTGTCGAGATGGCAAATGGCGTCCAGTTGAACCCGGCACATTCCCGCTGGTTGATGGGGCTGCCGCACGAATGGGACGAGTCGAGCCCGGGGTGGCAAGAGTGGCAAGCAGCAACCGCGTCGGCCGCCTGAAAGGGTACGGCAACGCCATAAACGCCCAGGCAGCTGCGGCTTTTATTCGCGCTTACATGGGGGTGCAGGATGGCCAGTAGCTGGATAAAAGTCGAGGTGATCACACCAGACAAGCCGGAGATTTTCCAGATAGCGGAAATCCTGAATATCGACCCCGACGCGGTACTCGGTAAGCTCGTTCGCATATGGGCATGGGCGGATCAGCAGACTGTCGACGGTAACGCTGGCAGCGTTACAAAAGGAGTGCTTGACCGTATCGCTTTTATTACAGGATTCGCTGATGCACTGATCGCTGTTGGTTGGCTCGCTTACGACGGCAACAAGCTTATTCTCCCCAACTTTGAGCGCCATAATGGGGAAAGCTCTAAAAAACGGGCACTTACAAACAGAAGGGTTGCAGCACACCGAAAAAATGAAACGCAGAAAGTAACGCTGGCTGCGTTACAAAAAGCGTTACCAGAGGAAGAGGAAGAGGAAGAGGAAGAAGTAAAAGATAAGATCCCCCCTAACCCCCCAAGGGGGAGGGAGCCAAAAAAATCTTATCCGTATCCTGAACAGCTCAATGCCGAAGCCTGGGATGAGTGGAAGGCCTACAGGTCGGAAATGCGGTTTAAAGCCTACGCGCCAACTGAACGGAGCGAGGGCGCAGCAATCACCGAACTGATTAACCTGTCTGGCGGCAACCACATACGGCAGATGCAGATTGTGAAGCAGAGCATGGCGAAGGGTTGGAAAGGGCTGTTCGAGCTGAAAGGCGGCTCTGGGCAGCGAGATGTGAATACCATATCTCGTCCGGATACTGAGATCCCGCCGGGATTCAGGGGAGGCCCGGCGCCCTGACAGCCAGCGCAGCGCGGAAGCGCATTTTTTTACGCCTTAATGTTTACCAAAAAGGTAATAAAATATGCGCAATGCTATTGATATTGATCCGTTTATGGTTATAAATTACCAATAAGGTAAAAATCATGCGAAAGACACTACAGGCACTTGGCCGGCTTAAAGCGGGCCAGATGAACAAAACCGAAACGGCGTACTGCCAGAACCTTGAGCTGCGTAAGCGCTACGGGGAAATCGCCTGGTACCGGTTCGAAGGCATCAAGCTGCGTCTGGCTGACAACACGTTCTACACGCCTGACTTCGCCGTGATGCTGGCAAACGGCCAGATGGAATTGCATGAGGTGAAGGGGTTCTGGACTGACGACGCCAGGGTGAAAACCAAAGTCGCAGCCGACCAGTACCCATTCCGGATCATCGGAGTAACGAAGCGCCCGGCAAAAGCCGGCGGCGGGTGGAAGGTCGAAGAGTTCTAAAACAACGATCTTCATTGATATCAATTGAATCAATAAGTTAAACGGGTAAGCGGGGGTAAGTATGGATTTCGATTTCGTGAATTACAGTCGGCGGTCACTGCTGCTGTTCGTGATGGTGGCAAACATCATTGGTTGGGTGGCAATCGTCGCCATCCTGTATGTGGCTTATCTGGCGATCGAGTGGGTGGCGGCATGAACATCTCAACAGTAAACGAGATCATCGCTTCCCTGGAGAGCGCAGGCGAGCTGTCGATCAGAGAGCAGAAGTTCCTGAAGCTGGCGAAAGCGTACCAGCAGCTGGCTGCGGAGAATGTGGCGCTGAAGAATGTTTTTGGCCCCGGCGATGCAGTGCTGAATTTTCTCACTATCGCATTAAGACACACAACGTATGACAGGATTGACCTTGATGACGTCTCGCTGGCTTTCAAAATGTCGCTGCCAGAAACCCCCGCCACCGATCGCATCGTAGCCGGGATTAAGGCTGATGGGGTGGAGGAGTTTGCAAAGTACATCTCACTCTACAG
>NZ_JAIJYL010000062.1:0-7523 GCF_019753495.1 Klebsiella sp. TF21-TM
AGCTTTGTTGTAGGTGGACCAGTTGGTGATTCTGAACTTTTGCTTTGCCACGGAATGGTCTGTGTTGTCGGGAGGATGCGTGATCTGATCCTTCAACTCAGCAAAAGTTCGATTTATTCAACAAAGCCTTCCTGTACCTGAAGTTCAGCCGCTGGCAGATAAGTCGTGAACTATAATTACACTCAGTCAGATCCAAACACCTTTTCATCTGCATATATACTTTGTACATACCAGGAGATTACATGCAGGCACCCGGTATACCGGAGAATGAAGAACAGAGGCTGAAGTCCCTGTATATTACCGGCCTTCTTGATACCCGTGACGATGAGCGTTTTGAACGCCTGACGCGGCTGGCCCGCAAAGCCTTTCAGGTCCCGGTGGCCCTGATAAGCCTGCTGGATCGCGAGCGCCAGTGGCTCCTCGCCTGCCAGGGCGTCGGCGTGCGCGAAACTCCACGTGATATTTCGTTCTGCGGGCACGCCATTCTGCAGGAAGGGCCTTTTATCATTCACGATGCGGCTGCCGATGCGCGATTTCACGATAATCCCCTGGTTACCGGTGAGCCACGCATCCGGTTCTACGCCGGCCAGCCGGTGAGCCTGCCGGACGGCACGGTGGCCGGCACGCTGTGCCTGATCCACACCGTTCCCCGCGCCTTCACGGATGAGGACATTGCGTCCCTCCGGGACCTGGCCTGTATCGTGGAGGACGAATTCGAGGCCATCAGCATGGCCATGACGGACAGCCTGACGGGCATTCCCAACCGGCGCGGGTTTTACCGCGCCGGCGAAAAACTCTTCCGAGCAATGAACCGGCAGGATGCGTCGTTCAGCCTCATCTATTTCGATCTGGACAGGTTCAAACCGGTTAACGATCTCTGGGGACACGCGGAAGGTGACGAGGTGCTGAAGATCTTTGCCGGCTTTTTACATCAGCACCTTGAACCGGGTGAAATAGCAGGCCGCCTCGGCGGGGATGAGTTTGCCGCCCTGATCCGGCGAAACGGTAACACTCAGTCTTATCTGCACGCGCTGAGTGCCAGTCTCGATCATTACAATGACACCTCGGGCAAGCCCTACAACATCAATTATTCCTTTGGCGAACTGATCAATAACGCAGACCATTATACGACACTGGCGGAGATGATCGGTAAATGTGACGAAGTGATGTACCTGAAGAAAAAAAGAAAGACCCTGTCGCGGAAAACAGAACCGTGACGTTCTCCTTCCCGGCTGATCCCCTGACCCGGGGTTCAGCCGGACGGCATGAACAATATATTTAACCGCAGGACGCATAAAGTCATTTATATTTGCTCATGGTGCAATAGTCCACTCATCGCAACAATTACCCGTTTTTTGTGTCCATGCTGCAATAATTCCTCTTCTCCACTTCTGAGATCCGAAAAAAGGTAAAGTCGGATCTCTGTAACACACATGTATTTTCCCCGGAAAGTAACGGACGTATACCAGCGTGACAGCGTTATCTGACACTTTCACACATTCGATTTTCCGAATGTATGGTTGTTTTTTTTGTCTCCGGGCGTATGCTTTACGCAACCGAACAGGAGGAATAATGACCCTTACAGCCCTTAAGCTTTTCAAAAACCTGTCCGATGAAACCCGTCTGGGTATTGTCCTGCTGCTCAGGGAGATGGGAGAACTGTGCGTCTGCGATTTCTGCACGGCGTTGGATGAGTCCCAGCCCAAGATTTCCCGTCATCTGGCAATGCTCCGGGAAAGCGGTCTATTGCTGGATCGCAAGCAGGGGAAATGGGTTCATTATCGCTTATCCCCGCATATTCCTTCCTGGGCTGCTCAGGTGATTGAGCAGGCCTGGTTAAGCCAACAGGACGACGTACAGGCCATCGCCCGTAAGCTGGCATCGGCAAACTGCTCTGGTAGCGGTAAGGCTGTTTGCATCTAAAAAAAATTTGCCTGAACATATGTGTTTTTTCGAATGTATGAGGTATTCAGAATGAAGACGTTAACGGTGTTTGACCCGGCAATGTGCTGCAGTACCGGTGTATGTGGTTCAGATGTCGATCAGGTTCTGGTTGATTTTTCTGCTGATGTGCAGTGGCTGAAAGAACGTGGTGTACAGGTTGAACGTTACAACCTGGCGCAGCAGCCCATGAGCTTTGTTCACAATGAGAAAGCGAAATCCTTCCTCGACGCATCCGGCGCAGAAGGGCTTCCGCTGCTGTTGCTGGACGGCGAAACGGTGATGGCTGGGCGATACCCAAAACGCGCTGAGCTGGCTCGCTGGTTCGGTATTCCGCTGGAGAAGGTAGGGTTAGCTCCCACCAGTTGCTGTGGTGGTAATACTTCCTGTTGCTGAATATGTCAGGAGGACATATGAAATTCTTACAGAATATCCCGCCTTACCTGTTTTTTACTGGCAAGGGAGGTGTAGGAAAAACTTCCATTTCCTGCGCGACGGCTATCCGCCTTGCCGAACAGGGTAAGCGGGTTTTGCTGGTCAGTACCGACCCGGCCTCCAATGTTGGTCAGGTATTCGATCAGGCTATCGGTAACACGATTCGCCCTTTGACAGCAGTTCCTGCACTTTCCGCACTGGAGATTGACCCGCAGGAAGCCGCCCGGCAATATCGGGCCAGAATCGTTGATCCTATCAAAGGTCTTTTGCCTGATGACGTTGTTAACAGTATCAGCGAGCAGCTTTCAGGAGCCTGTACGACTGAGATTGCTGCGTTCGATGAATTCACGGGCTTACTAACAGACGCTTCCCTGCTGACCCGCTTTGATCACATCATTTTTGATACAGCGCCGACGGGCCACACGATTCGTCTGCTCCAGCTTCCCGGTGCCTGGAGTAGCTTCATTGAAAGTAATCCAGATGGTGCTTCCTGTCTTGGCCCAATGGCCGGGCTGGAAAAGCAGCGTGAGCAGTATGCTCATGCGGTAGAGGCTTTGTCCGATCCTGAACGTACCCGCCTGGTTCTGGTTGCACGACTGCAAAATTCTACACTGCAGGAAGTCGTCCGCACTCATGAGGAACTGGCTGAGATTGGCCTGAAAAATCAATATCTGGTGATTAATGGTGTGCTGCCTGAAGCCGAAGCTGAACATGACGCCCTGGCCGCGGCGATATGGCAACGTGAGCAGGAGGCACTGGCAAATCTTCCTGCCGGTTTATCTGAGCTACCGACAGATACCCTGTTACTCCAGCCAGTCAATATGGTTGGTGTTTCAGCATTGAAGGGACTGCTGGATACCCGTTCTGAGGCATTACCGCTCCCGGTAACGAATATCCTGTACACGCCTGAAAACTTATCTCTCTCTGGCCTGGTCGATGATATCGCTCGCAGTGAACACGGCCTGATTATGCTGATGGGCAAAGGTGGTGTAGGGAAAACCACGATGGCTGCTGCCATCGCCGTCAGGCTGGCAGACATGGGATTTGACGTGCATCTCACGACCTCTGATCCTGCTGCGCACCTGAGTACAACGCTGAACGGCAGCCTCAAAAACCTGCAGGTCAGCCGCATCAACCCTCACGATGAAACCGAACGCTATCGCCAGCATGTTCTTGAGACGAAGGGAAGAGATCTGGACGAAGCAGGGAAACGGTTACTGGAAGAGGATTTACGCTCTCCCTGTACAGAAGAAATTGCCGTGTTTCAGGCCTTCTCCCGTGTAATTCGTGAAGCGGGTAAGCGCTTTGTTGTCATGGATACCGCCCCTACCGGACACACGCTGCTGTTGCTGGATGCGACCGGGGCTTACCACCGAGAGATTGCCAAAAAAATGGGGAGTAAAGGTCATTTTACTACCCCCATGATGCAGCTTCAGGATCCGGATAGAACCAAAGTTCTGCTGGTTACGCTTCCTGAAACCACACCGGTCCTGGAAGCGGCAAACCTGCAGGCTGACCTTAAAAGAGCGGGGATTCATCCGTGGGGCTGGATTATCAATAACAGCCTTTCCATTGCGGATACGCGTTCTCCGTTGCTTTGTCAGCGTGCTCATCAGGAATTGCCTCAGATTGAGGCTGTTAAGGATCAGCATGCTGACCGTATAGCGCTTGTTCCGGTGCTGGCGTCAGAGCCCGCCGGTATTGAAAAGCTCAGAGAGTTGATGAGCTAATTTTTTGACATATACAGGGCGACAAAGTCGCCCTGTCAGGAGGTTTTATGTTACTGGCAGGCGCTATTTTTGTCCTGACCATTGTTTTGGTTATCTGGCAACCAAAGGGATTAGGGATCGGCTGGAGTGCAATGCTGGGCGCGGGACTGGCTCTGATATCTGGCGTTGTGCATGTGGGCGATATTCCGGTGGTGTGGAATATCGTCTGGAACGCGACGGCGACCTTTATTGCCGTAATTATTATCAGCCTGCTGCTTGATGAGTCCGGCTTTTTCGAATGGGCGGCATTGCATGTTTCGCGCTGGGGTAACGGTCGTGGCCGTTTGCTCTTTACGTATATCGTTCTGCTTGGTGCAGCGGTGGCGGCACTGTTTGCCAACGATGGTGCGGCACTTATTCTGACGCCGATAGTCATCGCCATGCTGCTGGCATTAGGGTTCAGCAAAGGCACGACACTGGCATTCGTCATGGCTGCAGGGTTTATTGCCGATACATCCAGCCTGCCGCTTATCGTGTCCAACCTGGTTAACATCGTTTCTGCAGACTTCTTTGGACTGGACTTCACCGAGTATGCGTCGGTAATGGTGCCGGTGGATATTGCAGCCATTGTTGCCACGCTGGTTATGCTGCATCTGTTCTTCCGCAAGGATATCCCACCGACTTACGACCTGTCTCTTCTGAAAGCACCGGCAAAAGCGATTAAAGATCTGGCAACCTTCAGAACCGGCTGGATAGTTTTAATACTTCTGCTGGTTGGGTTCTTTGTCCTTGAGCCGCTCGGTATTCCCGTTAGCGCGATTGCGGCTGTTGGCGCTGTGATCCTGTTTGCAGTAGCTAAACGAGGCCATGCCATTAACACTGGCAAAGTGCTGCGCGGCGCGCCATGGCAGATCGTCATCTTCTCATTGGGGATGTACCTGGTGGTCTACGGTCTGCGCAACGCCGGGCTAACCGAATACCTTTCAGGTGTGCTGAATGTACTGGCGGATAAAGGACTCTGGGCTGCGACGCTGGGTACTGGCTTCCTGACGGCCTTCCTGTCTTCCATCATGAACAACATGCCTACCGTGCTGGTTGGCGCTCTTTCTATCGATGGAAGCACCGCAACAGGCGTTATCAAAGAAGCGATGATCTACGCCAACGTGATTGGCTGCGATCTGGGACCTAAAATTACACCTATTGGTAGCCTGGCCACGCTGCTCTGGCTGCATGTCCTTACACAGAAGAATATGACCATCACCTGGGGATACTATTTCCGCACCGGGATCGTTATGACTCTGCCTGTGCTGTTTGTAACGCTGGCAGCGCTGGCGCTACGTCTCTCTTTCACTTTGTAATGAGATACTGATATGAGCAACATCACCATTTATCACAATCCGGCCTGCGGCACGTCGCGTAATACGCTGGAGATGATCCGCAACAGTGGTAATGAACCGACCGTTATTCATTACCTTGAAAATCCACCGTCACGCGATGAGCTGGTCAAACTCATTGCAGATATGGGCATTTCAGTCCGGGCTTTGCTGCGCAAAAACGTCGAGCCTTATGAAGAGCTGGGGCTTGCGGAAGATAAGTTTACTGACGATCAGTTAATCGATTTTATGCTTCAGCATCCGATCCTGATTAACCGTCCGATTGTGGTGACACCGTTGGGAACGCGTCTGTGCCGCCCTTCCGAAGTGGTACTGGATATTCTTCCGGATGCGCAAAAAGGCGCATTTGCTAAGGAAGACGGCGAGAAAGTAGTAGATGAGGCAGGGAAACGGCTGAAATAACCGAAAGGGGGCGATGCCCCCTTTCTCCTGCCTCAGCGTCCGGGTACCGGACTGTCCGGCAGCGTACAGCTCCCTTTTCCCAGCTGACACTGCAGCAACACCGTGTCCAGCCAGCGGCCATGCTTGAAACCGATGTCCTTCAGCGTGCCGATTTCAGTAAATCCGGAGCGAAGATGCAGCGCTACAGACGCGACGTTCGCACAGTCCCCCACAACCGCTATCATCTGGCGGTATCCCTGAGACCGGGCCCATGTTAAGGCATGATCGAGTAAGGCTTTTCCGCCCCCCTGCAGGGCGATATACCAGGGAAATCCACGTGACTGAACGTTTTTCACCCGGGCAAGCATTTCCTGCGTGTTCGGGGGGGCCGTCTCGAAGCTGCCTGTGCCGTGCAGGACATGATGGGCGTAAATACGGCGTATGGCGGGAATGTGCTGCTCTTCAGCATTGATAATGTGCATTGTATGACTCCTGTGACGTTGACTGACACACTACCGGAATTCGCGACGGCAGATTAAGCGCTTCATCTTATGACCTGTATAAGGAAATGTTTTAAGTGGAGGTGGGGCGTCGCCCCACCTGTCAGCCCGCCATTTCAGCCAGCAGGTCCACGCCTACCGGGTCGTCCTTCAGCAGTGGCGTCAGGGCAATGCGCTGTGCATAATGCCCGGCAACGTCGTCGATCAGCGGCAGTTCGCGACGGGCACGGGTGACCAGGAACGGGGAGGACGGCTTCGCGGCCGCGAGGCTGTTATTGATGACCCACGCCCAGGGGTCAATCCCGGCCCGGCGTAAGTCCTGCTGCAGCCCGGCCGCTTCCAGTACCGGCGTGGTTTCGGCAAGCGTCACGATAATGACTCTGGTCTTCTCCGGATCCTGCAGCTGCATCATTGGCGTTATCACGTGATCGTGAGCATGCCCCATCTGGCGCACCATTTCCCGGTGATAGGCCCCGGTTGCATCCAGCAACAGCAGCGTATGCCCGGTGGGCGCAGTGTCCATAATGACAAAATGGTCGTTGGCCTCTTTGATGATCCGGGAGAATGCCTGAAACACGGCAATCTCTTCGGTGCAGGGGGAACGGAGATCTTCCTCCAGTACCGCCAGTCCCTCCGCATCCAGCCCTTTTCCCTGATTTTCCAGCACAAAGCGACGATAGCGCTCAGTCTCTGCCTTTGGATCGATACGGCTAACCTGAAGGCCTGGCAGCGAGCCATCCAGGGTGTAAGACAGGTTGGCTGCCGGATCGGAGGTGGTCAGGTGGACTTTATGACCGCGTCTGGCCAGCGAGACCGCGACCGCAGCCGCCACCGTGGTTTTTCCCACGCCCCCTTTTCCCATTGTCATGACCAGCCCTTTTCCCGCCCGGCTGAGGTCCTCCACCAGGGAGGCAAGCTCCGGTAAATCGACCGTCGTGAGCGTGGCTCCCGGATCCGGCAGAACAGGTGTGCTCTCTGTAAACAGCGCCCTCAGGGCGTCCAGACCAACCAGATTAAAAGGCTTCAGATACAGCATCGACCGGGGAAGATGCGCGAGGTTTTCAGGCATGGCCCGTAAGGCCCGTTCTGAAGTGGTCAACAAAAACTGGCCACCGCGTTAGAGTTTTTCCAGTATCGGTTTTCTGATTCGTTTGGCGGTAACC
>NZ_JAIJYL010000063.1:0-5915 GCF_019753495.1 Klebsiella sp. TF21-TM
CCGACCCGCTACTATGGTCCCTCTATGTGACGGCTTTTCCGGAATCAGAATTAAGTGTACTATGTACGCCATTGAAAACAGGAGACAGCCGTGAGTCACGCGATTGAGTTTATCGAGACCCCGATGTTTACCCGTCAGATAAAACAGATCGCCACGGATGAAGAACTCAGGGAGCTGCAAAAGACGCTGATTGAGTCGCCGGACAAAGGCGATCTCATTCAGAAAACCGGCGGGCTGCGCAAAATCAGGATGGCGACGGGCAACCAGGGAAAAAGCGGCAGCGTGAGGGTGATTTACTTTCTGGCCACCGCCGAGGTGATCTATCTGGTGATGGCCTACCCGAAAAGCACCAAAGACAGCCTGACGGACGCGGAAAAAGCCGCGCTGAAGACGCTGACCCAACAACTGAAAGACGAGGTGTGACATGAGTTTTTTTGACGAGCTGAAAGCATCGCTGGAAGAAGCCGTTGAAATCAAAAACGGCGTCAGAGAGCCTGCCCGCGTCACCCGTTACGAGCTGGCAGACGTGAAAGCCATCAGGGCACAGCTGAACGTATCTCAGAGCGAGATGGCGAAAGTGCTGGGAACCAGCCTCGACACCATCAAGAGCTGGGAAACCGGACGCCGTAACCCGACCGGACTGGCGGCGAAGGTACTGGCAACCATCCAGGCGAACCCGAAATTCTTCCAGGAACTGGCGGCGCACTAAGCCGTTGTGACAGAAGGATTCGACAGGCGAGGCCGTTCGCGTGTAATTTAACGGCAACAGAAAAAACAAAGCCCCGGAAATCATGTCATATCTTGGCGGATCGCATGATAACCAGGGCCAGGTCGAAACCTTGAAAGGATATTAGCACATGAAACGTGCCAGACAACAGCCCGCCATAAGCGCAGGGCGAATTGAATAACGCAGTACTCGAACTTTTCAACGACCGCTTACCGCACAAGCCGTACTTTTCGGACGATCTGCACTTTGGTGTACGCATTGCCGGTAAGGAACGCGCCATTCTGGCGAAATACATCCAGTTCAATCAGCCTCACGCCATGTTCTGGCTGGGATTCGACGTCGATCGCGCCGGTGCCGCTATTGACTGGAGCGACCGCAATGCCCCCGCGCCGACACTGACGATCACCAACCCCGACAACGGACACGCGCACCTGCTGTACGCGCTGAAAACCTCTGTACGTACCGCGCCGGACGGAAAAATGAAGCCGCTGCGCTACGCCGCCGCCGTGGAGAACGCGCTGCGTAAAAAATTAGAGGCTGACGCGGGGTATTCGGGACTAATCTGCAAAAATCCGAACCACGGCCACTGGAAAATTGCTGTATGGCAGCCGGAACTCTACACGCTGGACTGGCTGGCCGACTTTCTCGACCTGAGCGCTGCGAATGACAAAGAAATCGTTGCCGACTACGGCTTAGGCCGTAACTGCACCCTGTTCGATAAAACCCGCAAATGGGCATACCGCGCTATCCGTCAGGGCTGGCCTGAGTATGACCAGTGGCTGCAAGCCTGTTATGAACGCGCCAGCGCCTATAATCTGCAATTTGCAGCGCCTCTGGATGAAAATGAGGTTAGTGGAGTTTCAAAAAGTATAGCTAAATGGACTTTTTCAAAATTCACTCAAAGCTCTTTTATTTCTTATGTTGAAAAAACTCATACGAGTGACATTCAATCGCGTAGGGGCCAGAAAGGCGGGAAAGTGAGTTCCGGTGGAGGAAGGTCAATTACTTCAAATAGCGAAAGACAGTTAAAGCCTTGGGAAGACATGTCGATAAGTCGCGCTACATTCTATCGTAGGAGGAAAAATGGAAATAGTATCATTTAAAGTATCTCAGTATAGGTCTATTTCAGGAGAGATATCCTCTGATAACTTTAATGGATTAACCATTGTTGGGCAGAACAATAGTGGTAAAACAAATCTATTAAAAGCCATGAGGGTTTTTTTTGAAGGTAAATTTAATTCTGACTTATATGACTATGAAAAAGATAAACCACATGGTGTTAAGCAAGGACAGACCAGTTTTGCTGTAAGATTTACTTTTTCTGAAAGTGAGATTAATGATGTCTCTGAGGATTTGAGCCAAGATAATGATGATGATGATGATGATGATGATGATGACTCGGTTATTGATCTTGGTGTTTTAGGAGAGCAAGAAGAACTTGGAGATTCTATTTCACTTGATGATGGAGGCACTAAACAACAAGAAACAAAGCCAACTCAATCAAGAGGCAGGAAGCTAAGTTTGAGAGATAGGTATTTGCAGCTATTTAACATGATTGATGACTCTAGGTTAAATTCACCTCAAAATGAAGTGACCGTGCACTTAACAATATCTAATAAAAATAATTATTTCTATACTGTTTTCAAAGGTTACAAGAGGAAGCCCGAAGTCACTTCCTCCATGTATACATCTGTTGAAAGAAGGTTCATAGAAAAAATACTTTCTAGTTTTGAATGTGTATATATACCATCCTCAAAAAGCATCGACGATATATATCATAATCTATTAGTGCCATATGTTAGGAGTGAAGTCGCTTCAGCCATGAAAACATCGGTTCAAGTGATTCATGATAAGCTGCTGGAAGTGTCGAAAAAGATAACAAATGAAATGACTCTAAGTGGTATAGATGACTGTAGTTTTATGATTAAAGCTCCACCATCTCTGGATGAGTTATTTGGTCGCTTTGAGGTTTCTATAAAAGATACTATTGAGAATGTGATCTCGAGTAAAGGTATGGGGCTACAATGCTTATCTTTATTTTCTTCATTTAAATCCATTTCAGAGAGAAAACTTTCGCTAGGTAAGAAAACGATTTGGATGGTTGAGGAGCCTGAGTCTTTCTTACATCCATCATTAGGGCGGTCATGTAATCACATATTCAATTCATTGATGGATGTTGCTTATGTTCTTATTACAACTCATTCCTTATCATTTGTCAGTGATGAGCCAAGCAAGATAATCGAGCTATATAAAGATGAAGCCGGTGTTACAAAAGATAAAAAGCATGAGAAAAGATTTAATGCAGTTGCAAGCATAAGAGAAAATCTTGGGGTCAGATTTTCTGATTTCTTTAACATATCAAGCAGTGCAGTTTTTGTTGAAGGCATCACCGACAAACAATATATAGAGTCAATATTGAAGTTAACGTATGAAAGTGATGAGTTTAAGAATAGGTGGCCTTTCCTGAGAAGTGCTAAAGTTGATGAGTTTGGCGGTGTCAGTCAACTGGGAGGGTTCTTAAAGGGTTGCTACGAGTTTATTTCTAAAGAAGTCCCTGTGATATCCATTTTTGACGGTGATGAAGCTGGGGTTAAAGAAAGGACTAGATTGCAAAGTTACTTTGGTAAAAAACAAGTTAGATTTGAGTCAAATAAAGATTATATCTCTGTAAGAAGTGGTTTTGCAATTGAAGGCCTCTTCCCTGACGATTTCATTTCTGACGCAATGGAAACCCATCCGTCGTGGTTTATCGGAGGAAAATCTGTTGATGCCGATGATGTAATTGAACCATTCAAGGTGCAAGATAATAAAAAAACTAACTTATCAAATTTCTTCTTGGAAAAATGTCGCGTTCAACCTATATGCGATTGGATTTCTCGATGGGAAAAGGTGTTTAACGTCATAGACTCAGCCTTGAGAGATAAAAGCGAATCCATCACAGACAAAAAACGAACCGAAGATACCTCAGATAATCAAGCTGCATAATCGATAGTGAGCGCCGAGGCTGCTCATGCACCTGATTAATCAAGAGTGAGACCATAACAAGCCTATATCAGATAACAGCCCTCTGCTAAGAGGGCTTTTTTTTTTGCAGCCAGCACTGAATCTGACATACTGCACTTTACCCTAAGCCAGTACACACCGCGTCCCCTCTAACGAGGTGCCACCGTGACTGGTTCAGGGGGCTCGCCGCCCCCCGAAACCCCTGGCATCCACTGCGAAAAATTCTCACGGTGGTGCGAATTTTTTCTCAGCGGAGCCTATGGAAAAGCGAACGAAAGAGATCAAAATCCGGCTCACCGAAAGTGAGCATCAGCGACTGCTTGATCGCTGCGACCGGACTCACCTTGCGGAGTGGCTGCGTCAGCTAGGTCTGGGTGAACACACCTCACGCAAGCGTCGTGTGCCTGACGTTGCACCCGAACTGCTTCGACAGGTCAGCGGGATTGGCAACAACCTGAACCAGATTGCCCGCCGCCTGAACCAGGCTGATTCCCTGACGCCCTCTGAACGTGTCTCACTGTTTGTCGTGCTGAACAGCCTCGACCGTCAGCTTGGCGACCTACTGGAGCAAAACCGTGATCGTTAAAATTCATTCGCGGGGCGCGGGTTCTGGCAGCGGGCCGGTGGATTACCTGCTGGGAAAAGACCGGCAGCGTGAACAAGCCAGCGTGCTGCGTGGTAATCCTGAACATGTGCGCGAGCTGATTGACGGCTGCGACTTTGCCCGCGCTTACACCTCCGGCGTACTGTCATTTCAGGAGCCGGACATTGCAGACGCGGAGAAATCGCGACTGATGGACGAATGGGAGCACACGCTGCTGACCGGCCTTGACTGCGACCAGTACGCCTGCCTGTGGGTAGAGCACCGCGACAAGGGGCGGCTTGAGCTGAATTTTGTCATCCCGAACATCGAATTGCAGAGCGGAAAACGCCTGCAACCCTACTTTGACCGCGCCGACCGTCCCCGCGTCAACGCCTGGCAGACCCTGACCAACGACCGGCTGGGGCTGCGCGACCCGAACGACCCGACCTATCGCCGCCCGCTGACGCAGGCCAGCGATCTTCCCCGCGACAAACAGCAGGCGGCAGAAAAAATCACCGCCGGCCTGATGAACCTGATGCAGCAGGGCGTGATCCGCAGCCGGCAGGACGTGGTGACGCAGCTGGAAAGCTACGGCCTGACCGTGGCGCGGGAAACGAAAAGCAGCATCAGCATTGCCGACCCGGACGGCGGCCGAAATATCCGGCTGAAAGGAATGATATATGAGCGAGATTTTAAATTTGGCGAAGGGCTTCGAGGAGAAATCGAAGCAGCAGGCGCAGGATACCGAGCAGAGCGTGAAGCGCGAGTTCGCGAGGCTGGAGACGTCTATCAGCGCGGAACTGCAATCAAGCTCGCAGAGCATCAGCAACGCTATCCGCGAGCAGAACGGCAGGCTGACGGGCATGCTCAGGAAGTCAGTCTCAACAGCAATGGCGTGGATATTCATCTGCTTCGCCCTGCTGATCGGCATAATGGGCGGGATAATCTGGTTTCAGGGCACGATCATCACCTCGCGCCTGAGCGAGATGGACAGCTACAGCCAGCAGCTGGCGAACCTGAAAGCGAAAAGCGGCGCGGGCGTGACGATTTACAGCGACGACACGCGCCGGAACACCTACCTGGTGGTGCTGCCGAAGCAGGCGCACGGCGTGGAAACCTACACGTCGACGACCGACAACACCGTGGTGAAATACACGGCGAAATAACCCCTCCAGAGCGCCCTGAAACGGCACAGCGCGTTTTTAACACTGAGGACGACCAAAACCATGACCGAGATGGAAAAACAGCTTCTGAGCGCCTTAGAGAGCTTACAGACAGGCTACGAGCAACAGCAGCAGGCGTGGCAGGACAGCTACAGCAGTTTGCAGCACATGTTCGAGGCTACCTCACAGGCGCTGGCGCACAGCGACAGGGTGTGTCAGCACTTGAGCAGTCAGGTGGACAGCTTGCGCGCGCAGGTCGAGAGCTTGAGCAGGAACGTCAGCCGCTTGATGCGCTGATCAGGCAGCATGACCGCGCCTACGCCGAGAAGCTGCGTGAGCAGCAGCCAGAGCCGCAGAAAAAACCGACCCGCTACTATGGTCCCTCTATGTGACGGCTTTTCCGGAATCAGAATTAAGTGTACTATGTACGCCATTGAAA
>NZ_JAIJYL010000064.1:0-5894 GCF_019753495.1 Klebsiella sp. TF21-TM
ACTGATGGAGATGGAAGCCACGCAAGCACCTTAAAATCACCATCATACACTAAATCAGTAAGTTGGCACCATTACCGTAGCGGCAGGTACCTACCCGTTCAAAAGATGATCTGATGGTTCTCACTTGTGAAGTTAATTGTCCGCTGTGAGCGAAGAGCGGAATTTAGAGATTAAGGTTGTGCGAGGACTTACAGCAAAGAATAACATGACTGCGTAATCTGGTGTGCTCAACAAAGACTTTCTCGACTGGATTAGCACAGGTATGAACCAGACTCATATAAAACAGCGCGGCATTTGGCCGCGCTGTTAGAATATTATCCGGTTATTATTTCAGATGTTTATGCAGTTCTGCACCCGCCTGCTCCAGCGCAGTTTTGACGGTGGGCTCCTGACTCAACGGGTTCAGCAGCCCATAGTCATGGATCATACCGTTGTAGCGTGTCACGGTCACAGGCACGCCAGCGGCATCCAGCTTGCGTCCGAACGCTTCACCTTCGTCGCGTAGAACATCCAGTTCCGCTGTCTGGATTAAGGTTTGCGGGAACCCTTTCAGCTGTTCCGTGGTGGCTCGCAGTGGCGAGGCTAGAATATTATTACGGTCTGACGCGTTAGTGGTGTAGTTATCCCAGAACCATTTCATCATGTTCTTCGTCAGGAAATAGCCATTTTCGTACTGGTTATAGGATGTGGTGTTAAAATTCGCGTCGGTTACCGGCCACAGCATCACGTTATAACGAATCTTCGGTCCGTTAAACTGTTTGGCCTGCAGCGCCACAGAGGCCACCATATTCCCGCCAACACTGTTACCGACCAGGCCCAGACGGCTGCCATCCACGCCAATTTCCTGACCGTGTTCAGCCACCCACTTGGTTGCCTCATATGCCTGGTTAATTGCTACAGGGAAGTGGGCCTCCGGTGACGGTGTGTAGTCCACATATACTGCAGCAGCACCGGATGAGCGAACCAGATCCCGTATAAGACGTTCATGAGTCGGGAAATCTCCCAGCACCCAGCCACCACCATGGAAGAACATGAATACAGGAAGTGTGCCGGTAGCGTTGTCCGGTTTCACGATTTTCAGTTTTATGGATTGCCCGTTTACCGTGATGATTTTTTCTGAAACCTGCGCAGTTGGCAACGTAACGCCCTTCTGTGCCCCGATCAGTACCTGACGGGCCTCCTGCGGGGTCATTTTTTCCATGGGCTTGCCGTTACCGGAGTTCAGCACGTTGAGAAATGCCTGCACTCCGGCCGTGGGAGCAGGAAGGTTGACCAGTTGTTCGGAACCCACAGCGGTGGCGGATGCGAAAAGAGCAGAAGTCAGGACAGCTGATACGGTTTTCATGATTAAGCCTCGTTAGATGTATGTTGATTGTATTATTCAGTTGAGCGCCGGTTATCCCCGACATCACCTTGTGTGAATGATACTTGCACGCAATATTCTTTTAGTCAAATATTATTCATTTATCTTTTTTTGAATATTTTAAATGGGGTTAATTAATCTTGAAAAAACAGCGGCTTAGTAAAGATTTCATTCTGTTCTTCAGATTCGGATACTTATACGCCCTGCCGCACGCTCCCGGGTACAATCCATGTTCTTGTCCTTGCCTGGCGACTGGCCGGCCGATGGACTGACCGCAGCTAATCCGGTTCTGCGCCGTTTCAGTGAGTATCCCGCACATTGATCGACACAGACACGGGGCGGGTAATCTCTTGTCTGCCTGGTTAACGCCGGAGCTAAAGGCTGTTCGTGTGCGTCGTGATGAATATAAAAGTAATCAATCACTTATATAATTACAATGATTATTTATACAAGAAGTTTTCAGACGTTGTGTGGATGGCCAGCTGCGACGGATGAGAAGCGGTTCAATGAGAAAAGTACGTTAAGAAATGCCCAAACCTCGCGGCGGAGCATAAAGACTGGCCGGTTGTTCAGAATATACCGCATGGGCGAATGCAAAACTGGCAGAAGTCAGAACAGCAGATCCGGCTTTTGTGACTGAGCCTTTTAAAAGTATGTTCATCGTCCTGTTACCGGAAACTAACTTTTACGAATTAAACTTGCATGCAATATTCTTTCTATCAAATATTATTTATACTGTTTTTATATCTTCATCCCGGGGTTAATTAAATGAAACAAAACAGCTTCCTGGAAGAAAAGCTATGCTTCTCTTTGTACTCGGTTACAAACGCGTTGATCCGCCAGTATCGACCATTACTGAAAGAATTTGACCTGACCTACCCACAGTTTGTCGTGCTCATGGCACTCTATGAGCAGGACGATATCCCGTTAGGGGCGCTTGGTCAGAAGACATTATTTGACTCTGGAACGCTGACACCGCTTGTGCAAAAACTTGAGGGGAAGGGGTTTCTGAAAAGGATGGCCGTCGTCGGAGATGAAAGGATGAAAAATGTCGTACTTACTGAAAAGGCGCATGAGTTGAAAGAGGCTCTGCTTGAACTGCCTGGTAAGATGAGATGTACCATGCAGATGAAAGATGAGGAGTTAGATCTGCTTCGCCAGCTGTCAGCTAATCTGCTGAAAGATCTGTAAAGCTTTATGCCGGGTGTCGCGGCCTGGATATGAGCACGATCTCTTCGTTTGAACACAATAAACATTTCGCTCACTGAAGACACGCATTCGATACAGCTACAGTCCACCTGTACCGGGCAGCAAAAGACATGAGCTGCCGCCTCAGGGCGATGCGTGTTCGGTCCATGACCATTGTATCCTCACTAAGACTAATCCTGTCCACGCCAGCGGCGTTATCCCATAATTTCTGAGTGTTGTAAATTAGCATTGCATTTATATAAATGATCGTTTACTTTTATATTTATCACGACGCAAACGAGCAGCCTTTAGCTTCAGCGTCGACCGATCAGACCAGGGACTCCCCGCACTGTGTCTGCGTCAACCAATCCGCGGGATACTCTGAAAGGAAATATCATGGAACATCCGAATTTGACTGAAGCTGCAAAGAACTGGATCAACGGTAGCTGGAACAACGGAGGCACAATCAGGCAGGCGGTCAGCCCTTCGACTGGCCAGCCCCTGGGTAACTACCTGGACATCGGCGCTGACGAAGCACGCCAGGCGATCGAGGCCGCCCGCACTGCTTTCGACACCACAAACTGGTCCAAAGAACGCTCCCTGCGCTCGCGTGCCCTGTTTGAGCTGGCCGATGAGGTCGAAAAACGGGTGGACGAGATAGCAATCCAGCTCGCCCGCGAAGGGGGCAAGCTGTTGGCGCAGACACAGTGGGAACTGGCGTTAACGGTGGAGTGGCTGCGTTATGGTGCCGCCACGGCACTGTTGCAGACCGGTGGGCGTGCCCTTGAAGCCACTCCGGGGATGCACTTTCATTCCGATCCCGAACCTCTTGGCGTTGTGGGGGTTATCTCGCCCTGGAACTCACCGATCATTCTGTCAGTGCGCGCTGTCGCCCCCGCACTGGCTGCCGGATGTACTGTGGTGCTAAAGCTGCCACATCAAACCGCACTTACCAATACACTGTTTTCCCGGGCAATCGCCGCAGTCAAATCGCTGCCGTCGGGTGTACTGAATGTGATTACCGAAACCGGGAGTATTGGTGCCTCCATGCTGGTTGACTCCCCGCTGGTGAACATGATCAGCTATACCGGCAGCACTAAGGTAGGCCGCCTCATTGCCGCCAATGGTGCCAAAACGCTCAAACGTCTGAACCTGGAACTGGGCGGCAAAGCGCCGCTGATCGTATTCGATGATGCAAACCTTGATGTGGTAGTACCGCAGATCGTCATGGCACTGGTTGCAATGAACGGCCAGTTCTGCTGCACCGGTTCGCGTGTACTGGCCCAGAGTGGCATTGCCGACCGATTGCGCGCCGCGCTGATCGAGGCTTATCAGAACGTCCGGCTCGGCGAAAGCGAGGATCCGCAGGCGCAACTTGGTCCACTGATCGACAAAGCCAGTGTTCAACGCGTTGATGCTGTGGTCGCGGAAGCAGAATCTTATGCCAACATTCTGGTGCGCGGCGGCCCGGTCGACGAAGGCCCTCTGGCTGCAGGTGCGTTCTACCGCCCCACCCTGATCGAAGTACAGGACCTGGACGCCTGTGTCATCCAGTCCGAGGTCTTCGGGCCAGTCCAGACTTTCGAGATTTTTGAAGACGAAGCCGACGCAATCATGCGCGCAAACGCTACGGAATTCGGTCTCGCCGCTTCGGTGTTCTCGGGCGACACGGCGCGCTGCCGGAGAGTTGGCAAGTCTATTCAAGCCGGTCATATCTGGCTAAACTGCTGGGGCGTCATGTCTGAGCATTTTGAACAGAGCGGCTTCAAGCAAAGTGGTATCGGTGTCCTCTGTGGGCCACGTGCGATTGAGCAGTTTCAGGAAATCAAGGTCTATGCGAGCGTTGAGGCAACGCCGACGTCGCTCTGACGTCTATCGCTTTGCAGCCAGCCTTACCTGCAAACTGAGGACGACACCATCCCGGTGCCGTCCTTGTGTTACCTGAATGGAATATATTGTGAAAATGAAAACTGGTGCAGACAAGCCCCTGCGCGGGCGTCCCGTGAATGAGCATGCGCGTGAAGAGCGCATGACCCAGATCCTCGACGGGGCCAGAAACTGCTTTATACAACGCGGGTTTCACGCCTCATCCATTTCCGAGATCGGTAAAGCTGCAGGGGTGAGCGTTGCAAACATCTACCAGTACTACCCGAGCAAGGAAGCCCTTATCACTGCGCTTATCGAACTCGACCTGCAGAGGCATCACAATCTGATAAGCCGTTTCTGGAGTACGGATTTCAGTCGCGAGGCGATTGAAAAACTGCTGTCAGAGATCTTCCTCACATCCGAGGGACACGCGGTGGCGGTTTTGCGTGCTGAGATCGCCAGCGAAGGTGCGCGTAACACACATGTCGCCGAACTCCTTCGTGATTCAGAATCTGGCCTGATTAACAGTGTTCGCCGCAAGATACGCGCGGCCCAAAACAGCGGTCAGATATCTGCTGCGCTCAATCCAGACGACGTCACAGAGCGCCTTTCCCTCGCTTTTGAGGGACTGATGCGTCTGTACCTGTTCTCCCCGGACAATGGACAGAAACTCATTGAGCAATATTACCGCCAGTTTGCCGATACGCTTCAACTGAAATCCTGAGTTCCTGTCTACGGTAGGAAGTGAAGGTGGTGACTGTTTACCAGGGACTGCTTTATCGGTTAGTGCCAGATATTAGCATAACGATATTAAATGTCCGCTTTTGGCTGTGAGTTCAACTGATGGATGCAACACACTGATTAAACCGCTCTGCGGGTGATTCATAGTCTAGCGTTTTTCTCGGCCTCTCGTTGAGCTGTCTGGCAACACTGTTTAGTCTTTGCTGGCTGTGAACCGATAAGTCAGTTCCTTTTGGAAAATACTGTCTGAGTAATCTGTTTGTATTTTCATTTGAACCGCGTTGCCAGGGGGATTGAGGATCGCAAAAATAAATCTGTATGTCTGTCGCTATAGTAAACCGGGTGTGGCTGGTCATTTCTGCGCCTCGATCCCATGTTAGTGTTTTATAAAGCTCAGCAGGTAACTCCCGTGCTTGTTTGATGAGTGCTGATATAACCGTTATGGTCTTGTTGTCCCTGACTTTGGCCAGCATAACAAAACGGGAATGACGCTCTACGAGGGTGACGATATAGGAGTTTTTCGAGCCCTGGATCAGATCACCTTCCCAGTGACCTGGTATGTCTCTGTCTGCGACTTCCGGTGGCCTTTCGCTGATAGGTATCGCATTCGGGATTTTCCCTAATCCTTTCCCTTTAAGCGATGATGTTCTGGATCTACGCGGCTTTGTTGAATAAATCAGATTTCGGGTAAGTCTCCCCCGTAGCGGGTTGTGTTTTCAGGCAATACGCACGCTTT
>NZ_JAIJYL010000065.1:0-5757 GCF_019753495.1 Klebsiella sp. TF21-TM
CTTAGCGGAAAGTTCTTTTACCCTCAGCCGAAATGCCTGCCGTTGCTAGACATTGCCAGCCAGTGCCCGTCACTCCCGTACTAACTGTCACGAACCCCTGCAATAACTGTCACGCCCCCCTGCAATAACTGTCACGAACCCCTGCAATAACTGTCACGCCCCCAAACCTGCAAACCCAGCAGGGGCGGGGGCTGGCGGGGTGTTGGAAAAATCCATCCATGATTATCTAAGAATAATCCACTAGGCGCGGTTATCAGCGCCCTTGTGGGGCGCTGCTGCCCTTGCCCAATATGCCCGGCCAGAGGCCGGATAGCTGGTCTATTCGCTGCGCTAGGCTACACACCGCCCCACCGCTGCGCGGCAGGGGGAAAGGCGGGCAAAGCCCGCTAAACCCCACACCAAACCCCGCAGAAATACGCTGGAGCGCTTTTAGCCGCTTTAGCGGCCTTTCCCCCTACCCGAAGGGTGGGGGCGCGTGTGCAGCCCCGCAGGGCCTGTCTCGGTCGATCATTCAGCCCGGCTCATCCTTCTGGCGTGGCGGCAGACCGAACAAGGCGCGGTCGTGGTCGCGTTCAAGGTACGCATCCATTGCCGCCATGAGCCGATCCTCCGGCCACTCGCTGCTGTTCACCTTGGCCAAAATCATGGCCCCCACCAGCACCTTGCGCCTTGTTTCGTTCTTGCGCTCTTGCTGCTGTTCCCTTGCCCGCACCCGCTGAATTTCGGCATTGATTCGCGCTCGTTGTTCTTCGAGCTTGGCCAGCCGATCCGCCGCCTTGTTGCTCCCCTTAACCATCTTGACACCCCATTGTTAATGTGCTGTCTCGTAGGCTATCATGGAGGCACAGCGGCGGCAATCCCGACCCTACTTTGTAGGGGGAGGACGCACTTACCGGTTTCTCTTCGAGAAACTGGCCTAACGGCCACCCTTCGGGCGGTGCGCTCTCCGAGGGCCATTGCATGGAGCCGAAAAGCAAAAGCAACAGCGAGGCAGCATGGCGATTTATCACCTTACGGCGAAAACCGGCAGCAGGTCGGGCGGCCAATCGGCCAGGGCCAAGGCCGACTACATCCAGCGCGAAGGCAAGTATGCCCGCGACATGGATGAAGTCTTGCACGCCGAATCCGGGCACATGCCGGAGTTCGTCGAGCGGCCCGCCGACTACTGGGATGCTGCCGACCTGTATGAACGCGCCAATGGGCGGCTGTTCAAGGAGGTCGAATTTGCCCTGCCGGTCGAGCTGACCCTCGACCAGCAGAAGGCGCTGGCGTCCGAGTTCGCCCAGCACCTGACTGGTGCCGAGCGCCTGCCGTATACGCTGGCCATCCATGCCGGTGGCGGCGAGAACCCGCACTGCCACCTGATGATCTCCGAGCGGATCAATGACGGCATCGAGCGGCCCGCCGCTCAGTGGTTCAAGCGGTACAACGGCAAGACCCCGGAGAAGGGCGGGGCACAGAAGACCGAAGCGCTCAAGCCCAAGGCATGGCTTGAGCAGACCCGCGAGGCATGGGCCGACCATGCCAACCGGGCATTAGAGCGGGCTGGCCACGACGCCCGCATTGACCACAGAACACTTGAGGCGCAGGGCATCGAGCGCCTGCCCGGTGTTCACCTGGGGCCGAACGTGGTGGAGATGGAAGGCCGGGGCATCCGCACCGACCGGGCAGACGTGGCCCTGAACATCGACACCGCCAACGCCCAGATCATCGACTTACAGGAATACCGGGAGGCAATAGACCATGAACGCAATCGACAGAGTGAAGAAATCCAGAGGCATCAACGAGTTAGCGGAGCAGATCGAACCGCTGGCCCAGAGCATGGCGACACTGGCCGACGAAGCCCGGCAGGTCATGAGCCAGACCCAGCAGGCCAGCGAGGCGCAGGCGGCGGAGTGGCTGAAAGCCCAGCGCCAGACAGGGGCGGCATGGGTGGAGCTGGCCAAAGAGTTGCGGGAGGTAGCCGCCGAGGTGAGCAGCGCCGCGCAGAGCGCCCGGAGCGCGTCGCGGGGGTGGCACTGGAAGCTATGGCTAACCGTGATGCTGGCTTCCATGATGCCTACGGTGGTGCTGCTGATCGCATCGTTGCTCTTGCTCGACCTGACGCCACTGACAACCGAGGACGGCTCGATCTGGCTGCGCTTGGTGGCCCGATGAAGAACGACAGGACTTTGCAGGCCATAGGCCGACAGCTCAAGGCCATGGGCTGTGAGCGCTTCGATATCGGCGTCAGGGACGCCACCACCGGCCAGATGATGAACCGGGAATGGTCAGCCGCCGAAGTGCTCCAGAACACGCCATGGCTCAAGCGGATGAATGCCCAGGGCAATGACGTGTATATCAGGCCCGCCGAGCAGGAGCGGCATGGTCTGGTGCTGGTGGACGACCTCAGCGAGTTTGACCTGGATGACATGAAAGCCGAGGGCCGGGAGCCTGCCCTGGTAGTGGAAACCAGCCCGAAGAACTATCAGGCATGGGTCAAGGTGGCCGACGCCGCAGGCGGTGAACTTCGGGGGCAGATTGCCCGGACGCTGGCCAGCGAGTACGACGCCGACCCGGCCAGCGCCGACAGCCGCCACTATGGCCGCTTGGCGGGCTTCACCAACCGCAAGGACAAGCACACCACCCGCGCCGGTTATCAGCCGTGGGTGCTGCTGCGTGAATCCAAGGGCAAGACCGCCACCGCTGGCCCGGCGCTGGTGCAGCAGGCTGGCCAGCAGATCGAGCAGGCCCAGCGGCAGCAGGAGAAGGCCCGCAGGCTGGCCAGCCTCGAACTGCCCGAGCGGCAGCTTAGCCGCCACCGGCGCACGGCGCTGGACGAGTACCGCAGCGAGATGGCCGGGCTGGTCAAGCGCTTCGGTGATGACCTCAGCAAGTGCGACTTTATCGCCGCGCAGAAGCTGGCCAGCCGGGGCCGCAGTGCCGAGGAAATCGGCAAGGCCATGGCCGAGGCCAGCCCAGCGCTGGCAGAGCGCAAGCCCGGCCACGAAGCGGATTACATCGAGCGCACCGTCAGCAAGGTCATGGGTCTGCCCAGCGTCCAGCTTGCGCGGGCCGAGCTGGCACGGGCACCGGCACCCCGCCAGCGAGGCATGGACAGGGGCGGGCCAGATTTCAGCATGTAGTGCTTGCGTTGGTACTCACGCCTGTTATACTATGAGTACTCACGCACAGAAGGGGGTTTTATGGAATACGAAAAAAGCGCTTCAGGGTCGGTCTACCTGATCAAAAGTGACAAGGGCTATTGGTTGCCCGGTGGCTTTGGTTATACGTCAAACAAGGCCGAGGCTGGCCGCTTTTCAGTCGCTGATATGGCCAGCCTTAACCTTGACGGCTGCACCTTGTCCTTGTTCCGCGAAGACAAGCCTTTCGGCCCCGGCAAGTTTCTCGGTGACTGATATGAAAGACCAAAAGGACAAGCAGACCGGCGACCTGCTGGCCAGCCCTGACGCTGTACGCCAAGCGCGATATGCCGAGCGCATGAAGGCCAAAGGGATGCGTCAGCGCAAGTTCTGGCTGACCGACGACGAATACGAGGCGCTGCGCGAGTGCCTGGAAGAACTCAGAGCGGCGCAGGGCGGGGGTAGTGACCCCGCCAGCGCCTAACCACCAACTGCCTGCAAAGGAGGCAATCAATGGCTACCCATAAGCCTATCAATATTCTGGAGGCGTTCGCAGCAGCGCCGCCACCGCTGGACTACGTTTTGCCCAACATGGTGGCCGGTACGGTCGGGGCGCTGGTGTCGCCCGGTGGTGCCGGTAAATCCATGCTGGCCCTGCAACTGGCCGCACAGATTGCAGGCGGGCCGGATCTGCTGGAGGTGGGCGAACTGCCCACCGGCCCGGTGATCTACCTGCCCGCCGAAGACCCGCCCACCGCCATTCATCACCGCCTGCACGCCCTTGGGGCGCACCTCAGCGCCGAGGAACGGCAAGCCGTGGCTGACGGCCTGCTGATCCAGCCGCTGATCGGCAGCCTGCCCAACATCATGGCCCCGGAGTGGTTCGACGGCCTCAAGCGCGCCGCCGAGGGCCGCCGCCTGATGGTGCTGGACACGCTGCGCCGGTTCCACATCGAGGAAGAAAACGCCAGCGGCCCCATGGCCCAGGTCATCGGTCGCATGGAGGCCATCGCCGCCGATACCGGGTGCTCTATCGTGTTCCTGCACCATGCCAGCAAGGGCGCGGCCATGATGGGCGCAGGCGACCAGCAGCAGGCCAGCCGGGGCAGCTCGGTACTGGTCGATAACATCCGCTGGCAGTCCTACCTGTCGAGCATGACCAGCGCCGAGGCCGAGGAATGGGGTGTGGACGACGACCAGCGCCGGTTCTTCGTCCGCTTCGGTGTGAGCAAGGCCAACTATGGCGCACCGTTCGCTGATCGGTGGTTCAGGCGGCATGACGGCGGGGTGCTCAAGCCCGCCGTGCTGGAGAGGCAGCGCAAGAGCAAGGGGGTGCCCCGTGGTGAAGCCTAAGAACAAGCACAGCCTCAGCCACGTCCGGCACGACCCGGCGCACTGTCTGGCCCCCGGCCTGTTCCGTGCCCTCAAGCGGGGCGAGCGCAAGCGCAGCAAGCTGGACGTGACGTATGACTACGGCGACGGCAAGCGGATCGAGTTCAGCGGCCCGGAGCCGCTGGGCGCTGATGATCTGCGCATCCTGCAAGGGCTGGTGGCCATGGCTGGGCCTAATGGCCTAGTGCTTGGCCCGGAACCCAAGACCGAAGGCGGACGGCAGCTCCGGCTGTTCCTGGAACCCAAGTGGGAGGCCGTCACCGCTGATGCCATGGTGGTCAAAGGTAGCTATCGGGCGCTGGCAAAGGAAATCGGGGCAGAGGTCGATAGTGGTGGGGCGCTCAAGCACATACAGGACTGCATCGAGCGCCTTTGGAAGGTATCCATCATCGCCCAGAATGGCCGCAAGCGGCAGGGGTTTCGGCTGCTGTCGGAGTACGCCAGCGACGAGGCGGACGGGCGCCTGTACGTGGCCCTGAACCCCTTGATCGCGCAGGCCGTCATGGGTGGCGGCCAGCATGTGCGCATCAGCATGGACGAGGTGCGGGCGCTGGACAGCGAAACCGCCCGCCTGCTGCACCAGCGGCTGTGTGGCTGGATCGACCCCGGCAAAACCGGCAAGGCTTCCATAGATACCTTGTGCGGCTATGTCTGGCCGTCAGAGGCCAGTGGTTCGACCATGCGCAAGCGCCGCCAGCGGGTGCGCGAGGCGTTGCCGGAGCTGGTCGCGCTGGGCTGGACGGTAACCGAGTTCGCGGCGGGCAAGTACGACATCACCCGGCCCAAGGCGGCAGGCTGACCCCCCCCACTCTATTGTAAACAAGACATTTTTATCTTTATAAAACAATTGGTTGGGGATGTTTGAGCGCAATTAACAGGCAGCCAAAACTGGCAAAATGAGCATGCCTATGAATAAAATGTTGTACGTAAAACTCGAAGGCAATTTTAGTATGAAAGAAAAGGTAGTTGTTGATAAAGCGATTTCACTCCATACCGAATCATTCGGCGACCCGGCCCATGAACCCATTATCCTGATCATGGGGGCAATGGCGTCTGCGGTGTGGTGGCCTGATGAGTTTTGCTCCCAACTAGCCAAAATGGGTCGCTATGTGATCCGGTACGACCACCGTGATACCGGGAAATCAACAAGCTATGAGCCAGGTCAAGCTCCATATTCCGTTGAAGAATTAGCAGATGATGTGGTTCGCGTCATTGATGGTTATGGTCTGGAAGCTGCTCATTT
>NZ_JAIJYL010000066.1:0-5710 GCF_019753495.1 Klebsiella sp. TF21-TM
CTTCTTTGTCATGGGGTAATCCTCTGTAATCGTTGAATAAAGGCCATAGCAGGCCGCTGGCGCTCTCTGGTGAGCGTCATTTGATGTGACCGTAATATGCGGTCATCTCGTCAGTGTTTGTGTCTCAGGCGGTCAGGCGTATTCGCCGTAAAGGCTCTGTCCGCAGGCCGGGCAATGCTGCGGCGTATCCGGTGTAAACCGGAACCATCTGGTGACGTCTCCGCGTCCGAAAGTGACCCCCGCGAGGTGGGTGACTTCCAGCGCCGTGAGCGTTCTGTACGCAGTCGATAGCGGCAGGTCAACGCAGCGGCTGACTGCTTCTGCTGTCACTGGTACATCATCTACGGTATTCAGGTAATGGAGGACGTTAATCCGGGGATTAGTGGCACGGAGGCCGATGTCATTCAGGATCGCGGCGAGGCTGGCGCGTTCCGTATCAGTCGGGGCTGCAAATGATGGCAGCATGGGCGTTGAGGTCAATATTTCTCCTGTTTTATGTGTTTTATTGGTCAGTTTCCATTTTATCACAGATGAGAAACTTTCGCATCTACAGGTTGGCTGTTTTTTTGTATACTATGCAGAGTAAACACATCTATTTTATGGCGGGTATACAGTGAGTAAACAGGGCCAAAATCTACTCAATCTTACACAGGCTGCTGAGGCGGTAGGTATCACGAGGAAAACGCTATATTCCCATATTGACAAGGGGTTGGTGAGTGTTGCCCGCCAGCAAGGTAAACGATACGTCGATGTATCCGAGTTAATCAGGCATTACGGATCTGTATCCCTTCCTGAGGAAAAAGTAAACGGCGTTACACGGTCACAAACTATACATAATGACGATGCAATCTTGGCTATGCAGCGGGAGCTGGTCGAGCTGAGGAAGCTAATCGAGAAGCAACAATTATTGCTTGAGGATAAGCAGGAGGCCGACCTGCTGCGGGAACAGATGACCGGGTTGCAAAATGAGCGTGACGCAGCATCCTTGGAGCTGGAAAAAGTGAAAGTGGAGCTTGAGGCGGAGAGGAAGAAAGGATTCTTTAGGCGGCTGTTTAAACATTTGCATTAAGAAAAAATAGATGTGATTATTCACCATGAACAGAAATTAAATCTTCCTAAATTTTGGCTGTTTTTTAATCCTGGCGTGGGGTGTCTATGGTTGATATCTTTGGCAATAAAACGAAGCAGTTGTTGGCTGATGCTCAACGTCTTTTAGAGCAGGCCCAAGAGTCAATGAGTGAAGATATTGAGAAGTTGAAGGAGCAGCAAATTGCAACGGATGCTCGCCTTGCTCGTTTAGAAAGGCAGCAGGATGAGTCTCTTCAATTGATCGGCAATTTGCAAAATTCTGTTGATACCATGAGAGATAGTGCAATTCGTGGTGAGGTTGCCAGCGGGCAGAAGTCAAAAGATGTAGCCGTTAAATATGGGATTACACCGTCGAGGGTAACCCAGATTGCACCACGCCGCCGTTATAACAATGGTTAAGTTTGGTGGGGTTGCTCTTGTGATCTTCCTCTGCTCAGCGTAGTCTCTTGCTTAGAAACGAAAAAACCCACGTTCTCAGGCGTGGGTTTTAACGGGTAAACGGGTTTTCTCAGGACTCGTCTACCAGGTAACTGAGTCTTTAGCGGGAACAGCTACCTAAAACGTGATCTCAGTGTATCCGCCTTACGCGGAGCATTCAAGCTACAGACGGGCGTTTTTGTGCCCGAATGCATATCAACAAAGTTCCCGCACGCAAGACTCGTTACCGTATTGGCTGTTGCCATTAGCGGCGTTTTGCCGTGTCCGCTGGGGTTGGAATCGTGAGAATAGTTACCCAGCAGGCGCAACGGTCGGATGAAACGGGGAGTTCGTGCATATCATCCAGCTTGGAGCGAACCGCCTAAAACGAGCAGTGCCAGCATAGGGAAGCTGAGAGTTAGCGCCCCCAAGGTAGAAAGAGCGGCAAGGCTGGCTGCAAACGTCAAGGCGGGAACACAGGAGCGCACGAGGGAGCTACTTATCGGAAACGGTAGGGATCTTTAAGCTGTGTCGGGTTTCGCCACTCTTGATTTGAGCGTCTGAATTGTGATGCTCGTCAGGAGGGGCGAAGCCTTCTGTAAAAGGTTATCGCTATATGTTTTATACGGTTACCTTGCCCGTGTTAAGATTCTGCATTCTTCCTGTTTAAGGTTCCATTGTGGCTATTGGTGATGATGCTATCCGTGATGCTTTCTTCTTTTTCGCTGAGTTGGCGGATGCGATGGGGAATCAGGGTTTACCACAAGATGTCTGGGACACACCGTGTTTCACTTACCTCTTAACTAAAAAACAGTTCAATCAGATGAAGGTCGTTTGCCAACGGAATGGATGGCCTATACCTGTGTCTCCTGCTGTACCTATCACTTGGGCTATGTTTAGCCATGTTCTTAGTGCGAGAGGTAATAAAGATCAGCTTAGTTGGCAGGAGTGTGCCGAAATCCTATCTGCCGCTTTTTCTGTACAAAGTAATGTGTTTGTTAATAGAGATTATGCGGAACAGACCGTCGTTCTTAACGCGATTAAGCGTATTACGGTTGGAGGGGCGGGATTCTTCGCGTTAGCGATAGTTGATGTCTCTGGTAACAAATTGGCCCCCGTAACTGCATATCATGCAACGGAGGCCAAATGTAAGAAAATTCAGGGTAGTTGATAGGAGGGACGCCCATTTAAGCAACTCTCCTCAATTGAATGAGAATGAGCCATAGTGCCTAAATACTTCCCCTCATCGGTTCCTTTCGGATCTAAGCAGCATCGGCGTTTTTCTGCTGTCTAACGACTACAACTACATTGTAGCTAAGCTGACTTCGATATTCAACTAAAGGTTGAGTATTACCTATATACTAACTTTTCTCTATATCCCTGCAATCCCTTGCGGTGTCTGGGTTTCTTGAAATCACCGACTAAAGAGACCCTATATTCTAACTGCATATTCTGACCCCCATGTCGCTGGGCTGATACACCCCCGCCCCTGCGGCTGGATCGCTGATACCCCCCACCATATGTAAACCGGCTGGCTGCAAATATCCTGCCGGTGATTGTACGGCTGGCGCACTTGGAGATCTGCCTGACCGGTGTCGCTGTATGATAAAAGTTAGCGATAGTGATTTTCAAATATCTTGTTATAAATCAATTAATTATGTTCTTTTTGTGATTTTTATCATTTGTTTTCCGTTCGGTAAATTTATGATACAGTTCGTTCACGGTCCTTTTGGAGGGGTGAATATGCAGGTTGTTACATATCGTCGGGTATCTACTGAGCGTCAGGGGCGCTCTGGTTTGGGGCTTGAGGCTCAGACTGACTACATCGCTCACGCTGTCCGCCAACATGGTTGGGAGATCATTGATGAGTTCACCGATGAGGGGGTCAGTGGTTCGCTGGAACCAATGCAACGTAATGGACTGCGCCAGGCCATAGAGTTGTGTAAGCGCACTGGGGCGTGTTTGCTGGTGGCTAAACTGGATCGCCTGAGTCGGTCGGTGTTGGATATCGCCACACTGGTAGAGCAGTTGCCCTGCATCAAAGTTGCCACTATGCCCACGGCAGATAAGTTTCAACTCCATTTGTATGCGGCGTTAGCTGAACAGGAGCGGGACTTTATCAAACAGCGTACCAGTGATGCGCTGGCGTCGTTAAAGGCGAGGGCTGCGGCGGGTGATGAACTGTCACAACAAAAGGTGCAAACGTGGAGTGACAATATTGCGGCTGCACACGCCAGTGGGGTAAACCGTCAGCGTAGTATCAAGGTCAGAGCCGTTCGGGCCGATGCTTTCGCGGCGACCGTCGAGGATAATATTCTCGCAGCCCGGACACGCGGCCATACCACTCTCCAGGCTATCGCTAATTATTTAAATGAGCGCGGTATCACTACCCGGCGCGGTAAACGTTGGACACCTGCGGCAGTGAGCCGGGTCGAGAGCCGGTTTCCAACTCCATCAGACAGATCGTCAATGTGACCTGCAGACGTACTCCCTGTATCGTATAAATTAGCCTCGCCGAGGTGCGTGGCTTTATTTTTTATTAAATAACAAAAGTTTAAGTATATTTAATGTGAGAAAACCGGCGGTGCGTGGATCGCTGTGGGCGTTGGTGTGCCTGCTGGCGACAAATCTGTCATGGGAATATGCCTTGTAGAAATTTTTCGTGTGCGTAAGGCTGACCAGGTGGGGGCGAACCCGGTTAAGCAGCAGTCAGTATTTTCAACTTTGATGCAGAAAACATACGCTGCCCGCCCCCTGTAGAATATTTCCCACGCGCTTTAGCGAGGTAGGAGACACGCTCAACCAGTTCCACCAGCGATGAGTGTTCATCCCTGTTTATGATGTATGTATCATCACATAAGTGGGCGCGACCAGCCTGTACGGTTAGTTCACCCCAAAGAGTGTTTATCAGTCCGAATGTGCCCTCGTTGCCGAAACCGGTAGATCTGACTTGAAAGTGAGGTAATGCGATCCAGCAATGGTAATGAACCTGTTTAGCCTTCTCTTTTTCCCTGACCCAGCCATATGCAAATTTCTTGATCGGCTGTCCATTCCAGCGCTTGGCGGTGAACTTGCCACGCAACCGGGTAAACAGGTCGCTGATTAATTTGTTGCTTTCTGATACGGAAATTCCTGCCGGGACTGACAGGTCGAAACGGAAGGCGAAGACCTTGCTGTAATGGGACTGCATCGCGCAGAGTTGGGTAATGAAGCTGTCCATTATCTCCTGACGGATTGGCGAGTAGCGCTTGCTGTCAGGTTTGAAATTCAGGTTGTATTCTTTGTCGTTGAAGGTGTAGTTGGCTGAGTGGATAAGATGATATCTGCCGTTGCCATAATGGCTGGTTACTGCATGAGTCAATGTTCCTCCGGTTGATGGTTGGGTATGTACAGGTATTAATAAGAACCAGTACGGTTACTGCTTTAGCAAAGTCTGCCTATGCCGCGCCACTGCTGACGCGGAGATGCAATTATTGCCAGCGTTTTTACTCAGAAAAGTTTCGGCTGGACGGGGATGGATTTGTAGCGTTCCGGGTTGGCTTCCCGGATTTTTCGAGCGGCAGCTATAGCTCGCTCCAGCGCGTCCGGGTCGATATGTGCGGGCGCTGGTGGCCCGCTTTTTATCTTGGTAACTGTCATGCTGTCGCCCCGGTCAGCAGCATATCGCGGAGACGCTGGCGCATGGCATCGCGTTCTGCGGCTGCGGCTTCCTCTGCACGGCGTTGGGCTTCGTCTGCGGCGTCCTGTACCAGCTTGTCCACTTCTCTCTCGATCGCGGCGGCCAGCTCGTTATGATATGCATCCTCCACCTGCCGTTTCAGGTCGGCTATCTCCTGCTCCACCAGTTCCGCCGGTTTGCGGAGAGTGATACTCATATTCCCCGTACCGGCGAGGTAGACCGATTGCGGGATGCCGATATCGTACCTCCAACCTTCCAATATCCGTTCTTGTAGCTGCTGCATTACCAGTGCTGCCGGGGCAGAAAAACGCTGTGTGGTGCTTGTAGCTGTGTACCGTTGGACGGCGGTTTCGATCCGCGCGGCCAGCACGGCGGCGTCGGGTTTGAACCGGGCGGCGGCCTCAGTCATAAACGCCTGTAAATCGCTCTCAGCGGCTCTGTGGGCGGTCTTCTTTGTCATGGGGTAATCCTCTGTAATCGTTGAATAAAGGCCATAGCAGGCCGCTGGCGCTCTCTGGTGAGCGT
>NZ_JAIJYL010000067.1:0-5108 GCF_019753495.1 Klebsiella sp. TF21-TM
CGGGGGAAAGCCCATCGAACAATTATCTCCCCAGGCCGCACGTCAGGTGTTGATTGATGCGCAGAAAGGCGCCACGCGGCTTTGTTGAATAAATCGAACTTTTGCTGAGTTGAAGGATCAGATCACGCATCTTCCCGACAACGCAGACCGTTCCGTGGCAAAGCAAAAGTTCAAAATCACCAACTGGCCCACCTACAATAAAGCCCTCATCAACCGTGGCTCCATAACTTTCTGGCTGGATGATGAAGCTATTCAGGCCTGGTATGAGTCGGCAACGCCTTCATCACGGGGAAGACCTCAGCGCTATTCTGACCTTGCCATCACGACTGTGCTGGTCATTAAACGCGTATTCAGGCTGACCCTGCGCGCTGCGCAGGGCTTTATTGATTCCATTTTTTCTCTGATGAACGTTCCGCTACGCTGCCCGGATTACAGCTGTGTCAGCAGGCGGGCAAAGTCGGTTAATGTCAGTTTCAAAACGCCCACCCGGGGTGAAATCGCGCATCTGGTGATTGATTCCACCGGGCTGAAGGTCTTTGGTGAAGGCGAATGGAAAGTCAAAAAGCATGGCCAGGAACGCCGTCGTATATGGCGAAAGTTGCATCTGGCAGTTGACAGCAACATACATGAAATCATCTGTGCAGACCTGTCGCTGAACAATTTTACGGACTCAGAGGCCTTCCCCGGGTTAATCCGGCAAACCCACCGGAAAATCAGGTCAGCCGCCGCCGATGGCGCTTACGATACCCGGCTATGTCACGATGAACTGCGGCGTAAGAAAATCAGCGCGCTTATCCCGCCCCGAAAAGGCGCGGGTTACTGGCCCGGTGAATATGCAGACCGTAACCGTGCAGTGGCTAATCAGCGGCTGACCGGGAGTAATGCGCGGTGGAAATGGACAACAGATTATAACCGTCGCTCGATAGCGGAAACGGCGATGTACCGGGTAAAACAGCTGTTCGGAGGTTCACTGACACTGCGTGACTACGATGGTCAGGTTGCGGAGGCTATGGCCCTGGTACGAGCGCTGAACAAAATGACGAAAGCAGGTATGCCTGAAAGCGTGCGTATTGCCTGAAAACACAACCCGCTACGGGGGAGACTTACCCGAAATCTGATTTATTCAACAAAGCCAAACACTGTCTATTTTCGAAAACAGTAAACGAAGTTCCACGCACAGGCAAGAGAAGCAATTCGATTAATTTCCCGTTCTGCCTGGATTTGAAAAAAACAATGTTATTATACTGGTTATAAAAACAGTATCAGTGAAAAGACATGAGATCTTCCCATGACAGATAAAACCAAACTGGTTGCTATCTCACGAACCAATGACATGAGCGCTCTGGATGCACTCAAGCTGTTGCGGTTTCGCCGGTACAATACAGCCAGAAGTCAGTTAAGGGTCACGAGTGTCTGGTCTACATGGTGCGCCAGGCACGGTCTGACCCCCTTCCCCGTCACAGCGGTTGATGTCGAGCGCTATATTAATGGGCTGAATGGATCCGTTAAAATGGCGACCATCTCTCATTTTATTGCATGCCTTTCAAGCGTAAACAGCAGCCTGGGTTTTCCAGACTTCCGCAACGTTCTGATAAAAGCACTGGTTCAGGTATGGCGGGCGCGGGAGAATGAGAAAAAAATCGTCACCGGTCAGGCCCTTCCATTTCTTATATCCGATCTCAATATTCTTCGCCGGTCGCTGCATAAAAGCGACGACCTGAGAGACATACGGGACCTTGCAATGATATGGGTTGGGTTTGAAACTCTGCTGCGTAACGTGGAAATTCGAAGAATTAAAACCGGCGATCTTAAATGGCAAAATGACACGTCCTGTTACCTTCTGGACGTCATGCGGACCAAGACAAGCCTTTCAAGTAACCTGACATTTCAGCTCTCACCACAATGCAGTCAGCATGTCAGACGGTTGATTGAGACGGTGGAATACACCGATACTGAAACCTTCGGGCACCGTTTTCTTTTTCAGCCTGTAAACATCCATACGAACCGATATTTCCCGTCCACCAGCAGTAAGCTATCCCGGGGTAAATCCATAGACAGGATGCTGGTCAAAGCAGGATTCAGTGAGGGGTTACTGACGCAGTTACAGAATGAGTCAAAGGTATCACGGGAAGATGTTGGTATGCTGTCCTCTAATTCACTGAACCAGGCATTTGCACGCCTCTGGGGGATTGCCGGGAAGGTCAGCGACAGTAACCGACAGTCCGGGCGGTACCGGACATGGACAGGACACAGTGTGCGTGTGGGGGGAGCCATAGAGCTATTTAAGGCCGGGTACTCCCTGGAAAAGATTACAGAGATGGGGAACTGGTCTGATCCAAAGATGGTCTTTCGTTATATCCGTGGATATCTTGCCAGTGAAAAAGCCATGGTAAGCTTTATGCGTAATCATCTGGACGACATATAGATTTTACTGAGAGAAACACCAGCACTCAGCAACATGTTTCTGAGCGCTGGTCACTTATGAACTTTTCAGATATTCAGTTCTTTCAAATCTGTCACAACAAAAGTAAGCGTGCAGCGAGAACCGTATTGACGGGGATGTGTTATTCAGTTGGCAGTGCTACGCGCCAGGGGAGTAGTTCGCTGACCCGGTTTATCGGCCAGTCAGCAATGACGTCAAGGACATAACGGAGGTAGCTTTCTGGCTCCACTCCGTTCAGTTTGCATGTCCCGATCAGGCTGTACAGCAGCGCTCCCCGCTCTCCTCCATGATCCGAACCGAAGAACAGGTAGTTTTTGCGGCCCAGGCTGACCATCCGTAGCGCATTCTCAGCTATGTTGTTATCTGCCTCGGCCCAGCCGTCGTCAGTATAGTAAGCCAGCGCCGGCCACTGGTTCAGTACGTACGTGAACGCTTTCGCCAGTTCTGAGTGTCGCGACAGCGTTTTCACCTTTTCACGCAGCCAGCTTTCCAGGGATTTCAGCCGCGGTTTAGCTTTTTGCTGACGTTCTGCAAGGCGTCGCTTCGCCGGCATCCCCCTTATTTCCGCCTCGATGGCATATAACTCACCGATCCGTTTCAGGGCTTCCTCCGTCAGCGCTGACGGGGTGCGAACGTGCACATCGTGGATCCTGCGGCGGGCATGAGCCCAGCAGGCAGCTTCCGTTATCTGTCCATTGCGGTACAGTTCGTTGAACCCGGCGTACGCATCCGCCTGCAGAACTCCGCTGAAGCCAGCGAGATGGCTCTGCGGGTGGATACCTTTTCTGTCCGGGCTGTAAGCGAACCACACTGCCGGCGCCAGCTCTGACCCGGCGTTACGGTCGTCACGAACGTAGGTCCATAACCGCCCGGTCTTCGTTTTCTTATTACCTGGCAACAGCACCGGGACAGGCGTGTCATCAGCATGGAGCTTACCGTCAGTCAGCACATAGTCCTGAAGCGCCCCTTCCAGCGGTGACAGTAGCCGGCAACACGCATCCACCCAGCCCGACAGCAGTGAGCGGCTCAGCTCCACACCCTGGCGGCCGTATATTTCAGACTGGCGGTACAGCGGGGTGTGCTCTGCATACTTTGAACTCAGCACGCGGGCCAGCAGCCCCGGTCCTGCGATACCCCGCTCGATGGGCCGTGAAGGCGCGGGGGCCTGCACGATGGCATCGCACTGAGTACAGGCATGCTTTTCACGTACTGTCCGGATAACCCGGAAGGCGCTGCGCATCAGCTCCAGCTGTTCGGCGGCATCTTCACCCAGGTAACTCAGCGCACCACCACATTCCGGGCAGCATGACGCTGCCGGCAGCAGCCGTTTTTCGTCACGGGGAAGTGATTCAGGGAACGGTTTGCGGGTACGGGTCTGCCGCAGCGGGCGCTGCACGGCCGGGTCATCCACCCGGCCGGTAAGGGTATCGCTTTCTTTCTGCAACTGGTTAAGGTCGGCTTCCATCTGAGCGATACGGCGGGAGACTTTTTCGGAGCGGCTGCCGAAGTTCATCCGGCGCAGCTTATCCAGTTGCGCCTGCAGGTGATCTATTTCGCGTTCACGCTCGTTCAGCTTTTCCTGCAGGGCATGGTTCAGCGCCTCCTGTTCGGCAAGGAGACGTTTCAGTTCATCGATATCGTCAGGACGTGAGCTGTTCATACCGGGTATATTACCAGGCTCATTCAGCGTCGACCAGGATAAAGAGGCCTACAACATAGTCAGTGACGTAAGCAGTCTTTTAGGCTGCCGCCAGTCGATACCTTCAAGGAGCATCGCCAGCTGTGCCGGTGTGAGGAACACGTTGCCATCCCGGGCTGACGGCCAGGCGAAGCGGCCGCGCTCCAGCCGTTTGGTCAGCAGACACAGTCCATCGCCGGTAGACCAGAGGAGCTTTACCTGACTGCCATTACGCCCACGGAAGATAAAAACGTGACCTGACATCGGATCGTCTTTCAGCGTCGTCTGCACCTTTGCCGCCAGGCCGTTGAAGCCGTTTCTCATATCGGTGATGCCAGCGACCAGCCAGATCTTTGTCCCTGATGGTAATGGGATCAACGTTTGAGCTCCCGTATCAGCAGGTTCAGGATATTTTCGCTGATGGCACCATTCAGACGGAGTGATCCGTGCCGGAACGTCACTTCACAGCTGATATTGAGTGATTCAGGTGCCGCAGCAGCTACAGGTTGTGACCGGGGGGAGGTTGCAGGGACAACATCTTCGGCATCAAGTGTTATCGGGAGCAGCTCAGGCACGTTGTTTTCTGTTGTTGAAGGAGGACGTAGTTTTCCTTCGCGCCAGTACTGGCGCCACTTGAACAGCAAATTATCGTTGATCCCATGCTCACGAGCGAGTTGCGCTACGGAGATCTCTGGTCGATGCGAGAGTTCAACCATTTTGATTTTGAACTCAACGGGATAATTAGGGCTTTTTTTACGCACTGCGGTTAATGATTTCATGGATAGCGTCCACCATATTTGGTGTCCACTATCCTCTCAGGAATATCAGGATCTGCCAGACGGTGCTGAGACGACGCTTACTTTTGAGGTGCTCCAGTGGCTTCTGTTTCTATCAGCTGTCCCTCCTGTTCGGCTTTGTTGAATAAATCAGATTTCGGGTAAGTCTCCCCCGTAGCGGGTTGTGTTTTCAGGCAATACGCACGCTTTC
>NZ_JAIJYL010000068.1:0-4835 GCF_019753495.1 Klebsiella sp. TF21-TM
GGTAAGCAGAGTTTTTGAAATGTAAGGCCTTTGAATAAGACAAAAGGCTGCCTCATCGCTAACTTTGCAACAGTGCCAGCTGCGGGCCGCTCCCGCCGCGAAGGACGTGCTCGACGCCATCGAGGTGCTGCGCGGCATGAACAGCGACAACGCCCGCAAGGTGCCCGCCGACGCGCCGACCGAGTTCATCAAGCCGCGCTGGCAGAAGCTGGTCATGACCGACACCGGCATCGACCGGCGCTACTACGAACTGTGCGCGCTGTCGGAGATGAAGAACGCGTTGCGTTCCGGCGACATCTGGGTGCAGGGGTCGCGCCAGTTCAAGGACTTCGAGGACTACCTGGTGCCGCCCGCGAAATTCGCCAGCCTCAAGCAGGCCAGCGAATTGCCGCTGGCCGTGGCCACCGACTGCAACCGGTACCTGAACGACCGGCTGACGCTGCTGGAAACACAGCTTGCCACCGTCAACCGTATGGCGACGGCCAACGAGCTGCCGGACGCCATCATCACCGAGTCAGGCTTGAAGATCACGCCGCTCGACGCGGCGGTACCCGACACCGCCCAAGCGCTGATCGACCAGACGGCAATGATCCTGCCGCACGTCAAGATCACCGAACTGCTGCTGGAGGTGGACGAATGGACGGGCTTCACTCGGCATTTCGCGCATCTGAAATCGGGCGACCCGGCCAAAGACAAGAACCTGTTGCTGACCACGATCCTCGCCGACGCGATCAACCTGGGCCTGACCAAGATGGCGGAGTCTTGCCCCGGCACGACCTACGCCAAGCTGGCTTGGCTGCAAGCCTGGCACATCCGCGACGAAACCTACGGGGCGGCGCTGGCCGATCTGGTCAACGCACAGTTCCGCCATCCCTTCGCCGAGCACTGGGGCGACGGCACCACCTCATCGTCGGACGGCCAGAACTTCCGCACCGGCAGCAAGGCCGAGAGCACCGGCCACATCAACCCGAAATACGGGAGCAGCCCAGGGCGGACGTTCTACACCCACATTTCTGACCAGTACGCGCCATTTCACACCAAGGTCGTGAACGTCGGCGTGCGCGATTCGACCTACGTGCTCGACGGCCTGCTGTACCACGAGTCCGACTTGCGGATCGAGGAGCATTACACCGACACGGCGGGCTTCACCGATCACGTCTTCGCCCTGATGCACCTCCTGGGCTTCCGCTTCGCGCCGCGCATCCGCGACCTGGGCGACACCAAGCTCTACATCCCGAAGGGCGACGCCGCCTATGACGCGCTGAAACCCATGATCGGCGGCACGCTCAACATCAAGCACGTCCGCGCCCATTGGGACGAAATCCTGCGGCTGGCCACCTCGATCAAGCAGGGCACGGTGACGGCCTCCCTGATGCTCCGAAAGCTCGGCAGCTACCCACGCCAGAACGGCCTGGCCGTGGCGCTCCGCGAGCTGGGCCGCATCGAGCGCACGCTGTTCATCCTGGACTGGCTGCAAAGCGTGGAACTGCGCCGCCGCGTGCATGCCGGCCTGAACAAGGGCGAGGCGCGCAATGCGCTGGCCAGGGCAGTGTTTTTCAACCGCCTGGGTGAAATCCGCGACCGCAGTTTCGAGCAGCAGCGCTACCGGGCTAGCGGCCTCAATCTGGTAACGGCTGCCGTCGTGTTGTGGAACACGGTCTATCTGGAACGGGCTGCGCACGCGCTGCGTGGCAACGGCCATGCCGTTGATGACGCGCTGTTGCAGTACCTGTCGCCGCTCGGTTGGGAGCACATCAACCTCACCGGCGATTACCTCTGGCGCAGCAGCGCCAAGATCGGCGCGGGCAAGTTCAGGCCGCTACGACCGCTGCAACCGGCTTAGCGTGCTTTATTTAATGAGATGGTCACTCCCTCCTTCCCAGTACTATGCTGAGGACAGGCTTTCATTCGGAGAACCATCATGGAAAACATTGCGCTTATTGGTATCGATCTGGGTAAGAACTCTTTCCATATTCATTGTCAGGATCATCGTGGGAAGGCCGTTTACCGTAAAAAATTCACCCGACCAAAGCTAATCGAATTTCTGGCGACATGCCCGGCAACAACCATCGCGATGGAAGCCTGTGGCGGTTCTCACTTTATGGCACGCAAGCTGGAAGAGTTAGGGCATTTTCCAAAGCTGATATCACCGCAATTTGTCCGCCCATTCGTTAAAAGCAACAAAAATGACTTCGTTGATGCTGAAGCTATCTGTGAAGCAGCATCACGTCCATCTATGCGTTTCGTGCAGCCCAGAACCGAATCTCAGCAGGCAATGCGAGCTCTGCATCGTGTCCGTGAATCCCTGGTTCAGGATAAGGTGAAAACAACTAATCAGATGCATGCTTTTCTGCTGGAATTTGGTATCAGCGTTCCGCGAGGTGCTGCCGTTATTAGTCGACTGAGTACCCTTCTTGAGGACAGTAGTTTGCCTCTTTATCTCAGCCAGTTACTGCTGAAATTACAACAGCATTATCACTATCTTGTTGAGCAGATTAAAGATCTGGAATCTCAGTTGAAACGAAAGTTGGACGAAGATGAGGTTGGACAGCGCTTGCTGAGTATTCCCTGCGTTGGAACGCTGACTGCCAGTACTATTTCAACTGAGATTGGCGACGGGAAGCAGTACGCCAGCAGCCGTGACTTTGCGGCGGCAACAGGGCTGGTACCCCGACAGTACAGCACGGGAGGTCGGACGACATTGTTAGGGATTAGCAAGCGGGGCAACAAAAAGATCCGAACTTTGTTGGTTCAGTGTGCCAGGGTATTCATACAAAAACTGGAACACCAGTCTGGCAAGTTGGCCGACTGGGTCAGGGAGTTGTTGTGTCGGAAAAGCAACTTTGTCGTCACCTGTGCTCTGGCAAACAAGCTGGCCAGAATAGCCTGGGCACTGACGGCGCGACAGCAAACTTACGAAGCATAAAGGCAGAAATACACCAGTTTAAACAATCATTCATCTGGTTTTGCGAATACTGATATTGATGATACTAACGGCCCACCGGCCTGTTGAGGAACCTGTAAAACGGAAAGGCTCATTGAAGCCGTATATTTTCTGGAGGTTCATCAGGCGCGGAACTCATCGAGGCGCGGGAATAAAATCCCATTCAGACGCCGGATAGATTCAAGCAAGCCAACTTGTCGTCAAAATCGGTGTTGCAAAAACGGGAGTGACCATAGATTCCGTTTTCTGAGGCGACCCCCACATAGAGACCTTCCCGGTCATTCACTTTGTAGAGTTTGTCCCTGGGCTTGAGATTGCGCAGCTTGGTATCGGTCAGCATGTACCTTGTCCTTCTTCGTCTCCGATACCCACTCTATTGTAAACAAGACATTTTTATCTTTTATATTCAATGGCTTATTTTCCTGCTAATTGGTAATACCATGAAAAATACCATGCTCAGAAAAGGCTTAACAATATTTTGAAAAATTGCCTACTGAGCGCTGCCGCACAGCTCCATAGGCCGCTTTCCTGGCTTTGCTTCCAGATGTATGCTATTCTGCTCCTGCAGCTAATGGAGCACCGCAAACAGGTTACTCGCCTGGGGATTCCCTTTCGACCCGAGCATCCGTATGAGACTCATGCTCGATTATTATTATTATAGAAGCCCCCATGAATAAATCGCTCATCATTTTCGGCATCGTCAACATAACCTCGGACAGTTTCTCCGATGGAGGCCGGTATCTGGCGCCAGACGCAGCCATTGCGCAGGCGCGTAAGCTGATGGCCGAGGGGGCAGATGTGATCGACCTCGGTCCGGCATCCAGCAATCCCGACGCCGCGCCTGTTTCGTCCGACACAGAAATCGCGCGTATCGCGCCGGTGCTGGACGCGCTCAAGGCAGATGGCATTCCCGTCTCGCTCGACAGTTATCAACCCGCGACGCAAGCCTATGCCTTGTCGCGTGGTGTGGCCTATCTCAATGATATTCGCGGTTTTCCAGACGCTGCGTTCTATCCGCAATTGGCGAAATCATCTGCCAAACTCGTCGTTATGCATTCGGTGCAAGACGGGCAGGCAGATCGGCGCGAGGCACCCGCTGGCGACATCATGGATCACATTGCGGCGTTCTTTGACGCGCGCATCGCGGCGCTGACGGGTGCCGGTATCAAACGCAACCGCCTTGTCCTTGATCCCGGCATGGGGTTTTTTCTGGGGGCTGCTCCCGAAACCTCGCTCTCGGTGCTGGCGCGGTTCGATGAATTGCGGCTGCGCTTCGATTTGCCGGTGCTTCTGTCTGTTTCGCGCAAATCCTTTCTGCGCGCGCTCACAGGCCGTGGTCCGGGGGATGTCGGGGCCGCGACACTCGCTGCAGAGCTTGCCGCCGCCGCAGGTGGAGCTGACTTCATCCGCACACACGAGCCGCGCCCCTTGCGCGACGGGCTGGCGGTATTGGCGGCGCTGAAAGAAACCGCAAGAATTCGTTAACTGCACATTCGGGATATTTCTCTATATTCGCGGTTCAGCAGGCATGTCCCCTTTGAGGGCGACCCGACGACAGGATAATCGACCTTATGGTGCGCAAATATTTCGGCACAGACGGTATTCGTGGCAAAGCCAACGAAGGCGCGATGACGGCGGAAACCGCCTTGCGCGTCGGCATGGCGGCTGGCCGTGTCTTTCGTCGCGGTGACCACCGCCATCGTGTCGTGATCGGCAAGGATACGCGCCTGTCGGGCTATATGCTTGAACCCGCGCTCACAGCCGGTTTCACCTCGATGGGCATGGACGTATTCCTTTTTGGCCCGCTGCCGACAACGTATAGGAAGAATAAACGCCCTTTTCACCCAAGTCCAACAGCTTTGGACCGCAGTTGACTCTTTCGACACCCCTG
>NZ_JAIJYL010000069.1:0-4475 GCF_019753495.1 Klebsiella sp. TF21-TM
ATGGTCTGTGTTGTCGGGAGGATACGTGATCTGATCCTTCAACTCAGCAAAAGTTCGATTTATTCAACAAAGCCGAAAATAGCTGCACTTCAGCAGGCGCAGGCCGCAGGAAAGGTGAGCGAAGCCTTCCCCCCGGCGTTTCTGCTGACAACTATAATGGCGCTGTCTACCGAATGGTCCGCCCTCAGTCCGTTTGGCGTATTCTGCAGTGACGTCCCGGCCGGTGACATCAGGAAAATGCTGCAGCAGATGATTGAAATAATGATCCGTCCGGAATAAAAACCGCCTCCCGGCAGGGATATCGGGAGGCAAGCCCGGTGATGCGGGGTCAGATTTCGCTCTGGCAGGGTTCAGCAAGTGCTACAGGCTTTCTGAGCTTTTCTGACAGCTGCAGGCTGCACAGCGCAAGAACAATGAAGGCCACTGACATCGCGGCCAACCCGTAAAATCCCGCGACCGGGTAAACCCAGGAAGCTACCGCAGAGCCAAAGCCGATACCACCAAACATGAAGGCACTGGTCAGCGCCAGCGCAATGCCGCGATGGCGGACTGATGCCAGCTCGACGATCCGGCGCTGCTGGCTGGGCCAGAGCAGATCGGTGGCAAACGCCCAGACCACCAGCGCCGCCAGCAGCACGCCCAGCGCTTTCGGCAGCACGGCGATAAGCGCCGTATCGACGATGAGCAGCGTCATGCCGGCCAGCAGCAGCTTCTCAGCGGTAAAGCGTGTCGCCGCGCGGGTGACCCAGAGATTGCCTAGCACCCCGGCAACGCCCAGCACGGCCAGCGCTGCGGAGACCGCATGCGTGCCGCCAGTGTAAGTGTCGCGAATGAGCGGCGCGATAAAAGCGTAGAAGCTGTAAACGCCGGAAGTAATAAAAAACACCACCAGGAAGGCCGTCAGGTATTTGCCATCGGCCAGCACGCCGGCCATCTCACGCAGGCGGATGCGCGTCCCGGCACTGTCATCCGGCACCGTCAGCAAAATGTTCAGCCCGCTCAGCAGGCTCACCACGCCGACCAGCGCAAACAGGGCTTTCGCGCCCCACAGGCCGGCAACCCATGAAGCAATGGGAATTCCGGCAAGGCTTGCCATCGATACCCCGAGCAGTACCATGCCGATGGCCCGCCCGCGCTGCTGTTCATGCACCAGCTCTGAACCCAGCGCAACCAGCACCGGACCGATGAACCCGGCGCCGGCCCCCATCAGGATGCGTGAGGCGAGCAGTGCGTTGTAGCCCGGCGACAGCACAAACGCGAAGGCGCCCAGGCCAAACAGCGCAATGCCGGTGAGCACCAGCCGGCGACGGCGCAGGTGACCAAACAGCACCTGCACCAGCGGGGCCGCCAGCGCAAAGGTGAGTCCGAAAATACTCAGTAAGCGCGCGCTCTGCGCATCAGTCAGCTGCCAGGCAGCTGAGATGGCCGGCAGGCTGCCGGCAACGGACAGCGCACCGGTAGCCTGTACGAAGTAGGCAATGCTCAGCGCGCGCAGCGCGCGGCGCTGGGAAGAGGTGATGACAGCGTTCATTATTCATCTCCGGCATAAAAAACAGGGGCCGGGGCCCCTGTAACGTTTACTGAACAGGAATCGGGTTATCCGCCACGGACTGGTTGAACTGATTCACCAGCGTATGCTCGTTCGCGCCCGGGTTATCGCGCACCGGCAGCACGCGGTCGACAATGGCTTCGATGGTATCCGTACCCAGCTTTTCAAACGTCTCGCTGATGAAGGCGTCCAGCGGCATGGCGCGCGGGTCGCCGCTTTTGTAAATCAGATCGGTATCCACCCACGGCGGTGAAATTTCGATGACCTGCACGCCGGTATCACGCAGCAGGAAGCGCTGCGACAGGGTATAGGAGTGAATCGCGGCCTTAGTGGCCGAGTAAAGCGCGTTGGTCGCCAGCGGCAGGAAGGCCAGCACCGAGCTGTTGTTAATCAGCACCGCGTCCGGCTGCTGCTTCAGGTGTTCGATAAAGGCCGCACTGACGCGCACCGGGCCCAGAAGATTGGTGTTCAGTAGCGTCACCGCCTGCGCGTCATCCAGTTCGCCCGCCGCATTATCAAACGGCATGATGCCAGCATTATTGATGACCACGTTCAGGGCCGGATAGCGTTCCAGCACGTGGTGTGCTGCGGCCTGAATGCTGTCGGCGCGCGTGACGTCCAGCACCACATAGTCCATGCCCGGACTGGCGGCAGTGACTTCCTGCAGCAGCGCCTCGCGGCGTCCGGAGATAATCACCTGGTTGCCCAGCTGATGAAATTTTTCTGCCATTGCGCGGCCGATGCCAGAAGTGCCGCCCGTGATGAAGATGGTGTTATCGGTCAGTTTCATGATCTGATTCCTTAATGGGACAGTTATTGGGATTGCGATTCTGAATAAGGGGGCGTTCAGTGCACAGAGACGGGCCGATAGCGTTCAGCCGGCGCGTCTCTGCCGAGGTGCGGCATCATGGCCTGACGCGCCTGCTCATAGCGGGTCCAGAGCGCTTCGTCCTGCAGGGACGGAATGGTAATGAGCTCGCCGCGGGCGAAGCCGGTGAGCGCCGCATCAACCATCTCCTGCGCGCTCATGACGATGTTCGGGTCAAGCTGGTCAACCGGCAGACCGCCGTTATCCCAGAACGGCGTCGCGGTAGCGCCGGGCAGTACGGCCTGCACCTGAATCCCCTTACCGGCCAGTTCATGGTGCAGCGACTGACTGAACGCCAGCACGTAAGCCTTGCTGCCGCCGTAAACACCGTTCAGCAGCTCAGGCGCAATGCTGACGATCGAGGCGATGTTGATGATTGCGCCGCGTCCGCGCGCCACCATGCCCGGCACCAGCGCATAGGTCAGGCGGGTCAGCGCGATGACGTTGAGGTTAATCATGGCGTTCATCTGCGCCACGTCGCTGTCCAGCAATGGGGTATGGGTGCCGATACCGGCGTTATTCACCAGCAGCGTAATGCTTGCGTCCTGACGCAGCTTATCTTCCAGCGCGTTCAGCTGTGCGGCATTGGCCAGGTCCGTGGTGATGACTTCCACGCTGCGGCCGCTGTCGGTGGTGATGTGTTCAGCCAGCTGGTTCAGGCGGTTGTGATTGCGGGCCACGATGATCAGGTCATAGCCCATGCGTGCCAGGCGGCCGGCGTACAGTGCGCCCATACCGGTAGAGGCGCCGGTGACAACGGCAGTGCCGCGGTTGGTGTGTGTCTGCTGCGTCATGATATTCACCTTGTCAGTTATCGGGTTGGTGAATTCATAGTACACAGTCGCGCACCGGCGCGGCTGACGAGAAAGGTCGTGATTTCGGACAACATGATGACCGGGATTCCGGCCATCGTGATCAGAAGGCGTTCAGGCGGGACAGCGCGCGTCAGGCTTTACCGGTGCGCAGCGACTGCGGCGGGATGCCGTAACCGCGAATGAACACTTCCCGCATATGGCGGCGATCGCGGAAGCCGGATTCACGGGCTATCACCTCCATTGGCAGCCTGCTCTGCTCGATCAGCAAGCGGGCGTTTTCCAGTCGTAATCCCTCAATGGCTTTGGCTGGCGACTTGCCCGTCTCAGAACGGAACAGGCGGCTGAGCTGCCGCGCGCTGAGGTGAACCGCATCCGCAAGGTCTTCGATGGTCAGCGCTTTACTGAGATTGTTGCGCGCATATTCCAGCGCCGACTGCAGCCGGTCGCTGCGCGGAGAGAGCATCAGCATCTCAGAGTGCTGCGTCTGTCCGCCGGAGCGGCGGTGATGCATGACCAGCAGGTGCGCCACGCTGCGCGCCACTTCGGCACCGAGATCTTTCTCCACCATTCCCAGCGCCATATCCAGCCCGGCTGTGAGTCCCGCCGAGGTCCAGATGTGATCGTCAATAATGAAGATGCGGTCTTCTTCAATACGCGTCGTCGGGTGCAGCAGTTGCAGACTCTGGGCATGTACCCAGTGCGTAGTGGCGCGGCGCTCCGATAACAGACCGGCCTGCCCCAGCACGAATGCGCCGGTACAGATCCCGGCCACCCGGCGGGCCCGGGGTGCGTGCACCTGCAGAAAATCAACGATGCCCGCTGTGGCCGGCAACTCCAGCGGCGTCATTACGCCTGCGACCAGCCAGGTATCCATTTCCATATCTGTATGGATCGGCTGGCTGTCCACGCCGAAGCCGGAAGAGGACTGCACCGCGCCACCGTGCTCTGAATAAACCGTGCAGTGGTAAAACGGTTCGCCGTTTACCTGATTGGCAAACTCAAAAATGCTCAGCGTGGATAATCCCATAACCTGGAAGTGATCGGAAATCAGTAAGCCTACCCGGTGCATCATCATCTCCTTCAGTGGTCCGGCGCCGCATACGTCTCTGTAGTTGGTCACGCCGTAAGCAGGTGAACGCAGATAATACCTGATTTCGCTAACCAGTGGCTTTGTTGAATAAATCGAACTTTTGCTGAGTTGAAGGATCAGATCACGCATCTTCCCGACAACGCAGACCGTTCC